>JBDNGP010000105.1:0-60000 GCA_041689265.1 Verrucomicrobiota bacterium | reverse complement strand
GCTGCCGTTCAACGTGTCCGGGGCGGTCTCCATCTGGCCGAGCGTGCTGGCGATCACGCTGGCATTCATCACCCGCAACATTTACGTGAGCCTCTTCACGGGTGCTTTTGCGGGCGCCATGTTGTTGAGCGACGGCAATCCTTTCGCCGCGTTTCTGGCGTTGTTCGAAAAACATCTCCTCCCGTCGCTGAGCGATCCGTGGAACATCAGCGTGCTCGTGTTTACATTGATGATGGGCGGGTTGGTTGAGCTTATGAATGTCGGCGGCGGCATGCAGGCGCTCGCGACGCGGTTGTTGCGCGGATCCGAAACGAAACGCCGTGCGGGTCTGGGTGTGTTTGGGCTGGGCTGGGTCTTGTTCATTGACGGTCTTGCCAATGCGATGCTGGTGGGCAAATCGATGCGACCGATCACGGATCGCGTGGGCATGTCGCGGGAGAAACTGGCGTTCATCGTCGACTCCACATCGTCTCCGATCGCGGGACTCTCGTTGATCTCGACGTGGGTCGCGTATGAACTTTCGGTGATTCAACAAGGATTTGCTAACGCCGGTCAACCGGACGTCGCGGCGTTCCCGTTGCTCGTTCAAAGCCTTCCCTATCGTTTTTATAATCTCCTGCTGCTCCTCATCGTGTTTCTCGTGATCTGGTACAGCCGGGACTTTGGTGAAATGCGAAAAGCCGAAGCCAGATCACACGCGGCACCGCGGCCGAAACCGGACCGGACGTCGGACGGAAAGATCTGGCCGATCGCGGTTTGTCTGTCGACGTTGATCATCGGCGTCTTTGCCGGGCTTTATTTTCAGGGGGGCGGTACGCTGAACACGATCAGTTTCGGGGCGATGACGGACGCGTTCGGCAATGCGAACGCAGTGCTGGTGTTCGTGTGGGCGACCGCTGGAACCGTCGTGCTCACGATGGTTCTAAACCGGTTGACGCTTCCGAGAACAGCGGGCGCTTCGGTCGTGAAACCATTCTTCAACGGGATGAATCAAATGTTTCTGCCGGCGATCATTCTCGTGTTTGCGTGGATGCTGAACAGCGTGATCAAGGAAATGGGGGCCGCGAAGTTTCTGGTGTCACTTTTGAGCGGCTCGATGAATCCTAGCTGGCTGCCCGCCGCGACATTCTTGCTGGGCGCGGTCATTTCGTTTAGCACTGGCACTTCTTGGGGCACGATGGCGATCCTCATGCCGCTCGTGATTCCAGTTGCGCTGGGCATGCCCGACGGTGCTGCCACCGTTCTCGTTCCGACGATCGGCGCGGTTCTCGCCGGTGCGGTTTTCGGCGACCATTGTTCGCCGATCAGCGATACCACGATCGTCTCGGCTGTCAGCAGCGACTGCGATCCAATGGCCCACGTCCGAACGCAAATGCCCTACGCGCTGGCCGCGGCAGCCGTTGCGTTGTTTCTGGGTTATATCCCGGCCGGGTGGGGGTTGAATCCATGGTTTTCGTTGGTCATCGCGGCCCTTGTTTGCTGGGCGATCGTTCGTTTCGTTGGGAAACCAGCCGCGCACAATTGACTGGTGACAGGAAGTTTTGTGACCTTTCATGGTTAAAATGAGAGGCATTCGAAAATCGTCCGGTCTCTCTTGCACGACGGGATCAAAGTCGGTAGAACCGCGCCGTGTTTGCGTCGACATCCTATTTGAACCGCTTGTTATCTCCGCGAGGCCTGGTCTGGCTGTTGGGCGGGTTCATTTTGCTGGCACTGCTGCCGGACGTTTCCGCCGCCGAACATTCCTCTCCCGACGAGGATCTCCTGTTCCCACCGGCCCTTGAAAGCTATGACGACTCACACGTGACATCGGTCGTCGAGAAGCTCAAGCACCGGATCGATATCGAACCGTTCAACCTGATCGCCTCGCTGATGTTTCTGGCGGCAATCATCCACACCTTCCTTACCCACAAGTTCCGCCACTACTCACACGTGCTCGAGGAGCGCCACCAGAAGAAGATTCAAGCCACCGGTCGAACCGCCGCCGCCAAGGGCTACAAGGGGGCCAAAGACGATGTGAGTTTCGGGGCCTCCATTTTTCATTTTCTGGGGGAAGTTGAAGCGGTGTTCGGCATTTGGGTCTTGCCGCTTACCATCATGATGATGGTGAAGTTTGGAGTGAACTCCACGATCACGTATATCGACGACAAGGTGCATTACGAAGAACCCATTTTCGTGGTGATCATTATGGCCTTTTCCGCGACCAAACCCATCTTGAACACGGCGGAGGCAACCATGCGCCGCATTGCTGCGTTCGGGGGAGGGAGTCCGGCTGCTTGGTGGTTCACGATTCTCACGGCGGGTCCACTGCTCGGTTCGTTCATTACTGAGCCAGCTGCGATGACGATCTGCGCGTCGCTGCTTGCCAAACAGTTTTATCTGCTCAAGCCGCGTGCACGTTTTGCTTACGCCACGCTGGGGTTGCTGTTCGTCAATATTTCAGTGGGCGGAACACTTACCAATTTCGCCGCGCCGCCGATCTTGATGGTGGCCGGTGTTTGGAAGTGGAGCCTGCCGTTCATGTTTGAACACTTCGGTTGGCAGGCGGCGGTCGGAATCGTCGCGGCCAACAGCGCCTATTATTTCGCGTTCCGGTCCGAATTCGCCACGATGGTTTCCGACAAGCTTGTCAGCGGGGCCGGGAGCGACCCGGAAGATATTAGTGAACCGGTTCCGTTCTGGGTGACGTTCGTGCACATCCTGTTCATGGGGTGGGCGGTTATCAATGCGCACCATCCGGTTTTCCTGTTCGGTGGATTCCTGTTCTTCCTCGCGTTTTATCAGGCGACCGAACACTACCAGTTCAAACTCGAACTGAAGTCCCCGATTCTCGTTGGCTTCTTCCTCGCCGGACTCGTGATTCACGGTGGGCTGCAGCAGTGGTGGATTGAACCGATTCTCGGCAGCCTGGGTGAATTCCCAATGTTTGCCACGGCTACCGTGCTCACTGCCTTCAATGACAACGCCTCGATCACCTATCTTGCGACGCTGGTGCCGGAATTGTCGGATGGGTTAAAGCATGCCGTTGTCGCGGGTGCTGTGACAGGGGGAGGCCTGACGGTCATTGCGAACGCTCCGAACCCGGCCGGTCAATCGATCCTAAACCGGTTTTTCGAAGATGGGATTTCGCCGTTGGGTCTCCTGTTGGGAGCCATTGTCCCGACATTCATCGTCGGCGCAGCGCTGTGGTTCCTCTACTGACCGGTTGGGATTCCGTGATCTGACAATTCGGAACTGCCAGCGGGGTCACGTTCTCCCGCCCTACCTGAGGCATCGACCATGTGGACTGCGGTGGCCGGGCGCAAGGGCGACACCGCTTTCGCCTCCTAATCTTAATCATGCTCTTAATCACAACCCCCGAGTACAAGCCCTCCGCGAAAGTAAATCCGCGACTTGGGTTTGCCTCTCCGGCAAACTTCCTCTAATTCTAGCCGAGCCGTTAAACGCTGGATCGAATCGTGGCCATCCTCATTGCAATTTTTCTACCGATGTTCGCCGCACTGGTGCTACCCAGCATAGGTCGACGGCTCGGTCCGCGTACGGGATGGGTGGCACTCGGCTTCGCGATCCTCACGGCTTCCGCTGTCATCTCCCTGATCCCCCTCGCTGACGACGTCGTTGAGTTTTCCTGGCCATGGGTGCCGTCGCTCGGATTATCGCTGACGTTCCTCGTCGATGGCCTTTCGGTGTTCTACGGGCTGGTCGTCAGCATCATGGGCGTCCTCGTGATGTTCTACGCGTCCTACTATCTGGACGATCATTATCGCGAACACGGCCGGTTCTACGCGTATCTTTCCTTCTTCATGTCGGCAATGCTCGGAACCGTTTTTTCTGGAAACCTGCTGTTGCTGTTCATTTTTTGGGAGCTCACCGGCATCGCGTCGTTCCTGTTAATTGGGTTCAACCACGAGAAGGAAGAAAGCCGGGCAGGCGCACGCATGGCACTGATCGTCACCGGGTCGACCGGCTTGGTGATGCTGGCGGGCATCGTCCTGCTCTACCTTCAAGCGGGAACGATGGATCTGCAGGAGCTGATGACCAATCCGCCCGATGGCGCCATGGGCATGATGAACATCGCGATGCTCCTGACCATGGTCGGTGCGTTTGGAAAGTCCGCACAGTTCCCGTTTCAGTTCTGGCTGCCCAACGCAATGGCCGCCCCGACGCCCGTAAGCGCGTATCTGCATTCCGCGACGATGGTGAAGCTCGGTGTGTTTTTGTGCGGTCGTATGTTCCCGATCTTTTACGCCTGTGAATGGTGGATGCCGCTCCTGTCGATCATCGCGTTTGGAACGATGTTCCTTGGTGCAGTGCTCGCGTTTCTTGCCGTGGACCTCAAGGCCATTCTCGCATACTCAACGATCTGCCAGCTCGGCTATCTGGTCGGTTACTACGGAATGGCGCCGTCGGAAGGTGTGGACTTCGATTATCTCCACATCTTGAATCACGTTTTCTACAAGGGCAGTTTGTTCATGGTGGTCGGGATCATTGACCACGCGACCGGCTCCCGCGACATCAGAAAAATTCGAGGATTGTGGCACCGCGCCCGGCTGCTCGGGTGGATTTGTTTGATCGTCTGCGCGAGCATGGCCGGACTGCCGGGGACCACCGGATTCGTGAGCAAGGAATACATGCTCAAGGAGATCTTCGGATCGTTCCGAGAGCACGATCTGCTCGGACTTTATGCGCTCGTGTTGATCGTGTTGTCCGCGCTGATCAAGGTCGCGTTTTCGCTGCGATTGTTCCACGGCATCTTTCTCGGCGACGAATCGGACACGGTCAAAAAGCACTACCACAAACCGCCCGGCGGCATGCTCGTCCCGCCGCTCATCCTCGCGGCGTTGACGGTCATCTTTGGTGTCTACCCGCAATTGCTCGGGAAAATGTTGACGGTCTTTGAAGTTACTGGATTGCACAACAAAGGCCACGGCGAAGTGCATCTCTGGCACGGGATCACAAGGGAATTCCTCACCAGTATGGTGTTGGTCATTCTGGGTTATGTCTTCTATTCGATTGCTTATCGGAAGCACCTAAATGATCACGAAATTCCCAAGTGGCTGCGATTCGATCTCGCGTTTACTTCAGGTCTTGAATGGTTTTCAAAATGGACGAAAAGCACGACACGCTTTCTACAGGCTGATAATCCTCTGGCCTATCTCCCGATTCTTATTGCTTTCACAACGATTACATTGGGCAGCGTTCTCCTGAATGTGGCAGGTCCTAGCATCGCAGTGGCGCTTGAAGACTCTGATCCGAATTTGTTGCGGGTTGCTATCGTCATTCTGATCGCGGCGAGTGTCTTCGGGGTGATTCTCTTGCGCCCATGGACGACCCAGCTGATCTGCCTTTCTGTTGCGGGATTTCTGATCAGTTTTTACTACGTGCTCTATCGGGCGCCAGATCTGGCGCTCACCCAACTTCTGGTCGAAACCGTGACCCTCATTCTTGTGCTGTTGCTTTTGAATCGATTTAAAAGCGTGGCAGAATCTGATGAGAAAACCAAACCGCTCCCACGCCGAATACGCGTTCTCAACGTTGCGTTGTCGTTGGCTGTTGGTGTTGTGATGACACTGCTGGTCGTGCTGTTCGGAGACGGTGGCAACGGTGATCGCGTGGGCGATCTTGTGCTGGATCAAACGCTTCCTCTGGCCGCAGGAAGCAACTCGGTGAACACGCTGCTCGTCGATTTTCGCGGTCTCGATACGCTCGGTGAAATTGCGGTATTGCTCGTGACCACGCTCGGTTGCCTCGGCCTCCTGATGCGCCATAAGCGAACGAAGGAAGAGTATCGCAGTGGGCCGATGGGACCGGCCGGATTTGGGATTGATCACGACTCAAAGGAGGATCGTCCATGAGTCAGCCACGCTCTTACATCTTCACTGCCGTCGTTCGGTTTGCGTTCTTCATCATCAATGTGTTTGCGATTTGCCTGTTTTTCCGGGGACACAACCTGCCGGGCGGTGGCTTCATCGCAGGTCTCGCGTCGGCGACCTCGTTAATTCTGTTGAGTCTCGCGATTGGAATCGAAGAAATGAGCCGCATCATGCGAGTGGATCCCGTCAAGATCGCCGCGATCGGGATGTTGATAGCCATTGGAAGTGGTGTCGCGCCGATGTTGTTTCATTACCCGTTCCTTACGCAGTTCA
This sequence comes from Verrucomicrobiota bacterium, assembly GCA_041689265.1. GTDB lineage: Bacteria > Verrucomicrobiota > Verrucomicrobiia > Limisphaerales > RI-55 > JBDNGP01. The sequence goes on along the minus strand of JBDNGP010000105.1, from coordinate 53,854 downwards.
ACTGGCATCTGCACGATGTCCCGCTCTTCGGGGAACTGCATGTCGGCATGCCCATGATATTTGATCTTGGTGTTTACCTCGTCGTGATCGGGATCTGCTGCAAAATTATTTTTGTGCTGACGCAGTCCATGCACGGTCACGCTGGATTGGTCGCGGAAGGTGAACGTCCCTACAGTTCGCCGGTTGAAGATCCAATTGATCTTGGGCCGGAACAGGAAAAGGAGGGCGGCGATGCAAATTGAAACCGCTCTGCTCGTCGGGATCCTGTTCGCGTGCGCGACTTGGCTGATTCTTCAGCGCAACTTCGTTCGAATCCTGTTCGGCTTCATCGTGCTTTCGAATGCCGCCAATCTGCTCGTGCTGTCGATGTCAGGCCGGCCCGACGGCAAGGTCGCACCCATCGTCGATGGGTCGGGCGTGCCGATGGTTGATCCGTTGCCGCAGGCGTTGATTCTGACGGCTATCGTCATCGGGTTCGGCGTGACAGCCTATTTGGTCACGCTGTTGTACCGACTCTTTCTTGACCAGAAAACGACCAACGCCCGGGAGATGTTCGAAGAGGAGGATTCCAAATCGTGAACTGGGCAGTCGTTCCATTTCTGTTGCCGTTGATTACCGGCGTCGTGTCGTTGTTCGTTCTGAAAACGGAAGACAAACGCGCGGTCAACATCGTGTCGGCAGTCGCTCAGTTGTTCCTCGCGCTTTGGCTCGTTGCACAGAATGTGCAGGGTCACGCGTTCGTCCTTACGTCGGGTGGATGGGCGGCACAGGTTGGGATCGCGCTCGTTGCCGATCTCCTCGCGTCAATCATGCTGGTGCTGAGCACTTTTACAGCGCTGGCGTGCGTGCTCTTTTCCTGCGTTGAAACGCCTGCGCGAGTCGAACACCCGCTGCGGCTCCCGTTGATTCAATTCATGATTGCGGGAATCAACCTCGCGTTTCTCACCGGGGATTTGTTCAACCTGTTCGTTGCGTTCGAAATTATGCTGATCGCCTCCTACGCTTTGCTCACCTTGGAAGCGGACGACTGGGACATCAAGCAAGCGTACCCCTATCTCGCGATCAATCTGTTTGGGAGCACTCTGTTCATCTGCGCTGCCGGGCTGGCCTACGGCTTATTTGGTACGCTGAACTTCGCGGGAATGATTCAGAAATCCGCCGAACTTCAGGGCGATCCACGCGTAGTTTTGCTCGCCTTGTTGTTGTTGATTGTGTTCGGCACGAAGGCCGGGCTCTTTCCGCTCTACTACTGGCTGCCCAACAGTTACCCCATTCTTCCCTCCCCACTCGCGGGACTCTACTCGGGCATGCTCACCAAGGTTGGCGTGTACGTTTTAGTGCGGATGTTCGGAACCGTGCTGCCCCACGACCTGCACGGTGTTCACACGTTCATTGCCTGGTTGGCGGGGTTCACGATGGTCATCGCCGTGGTTGGGGCGATCTCGCGTAATTTTGTCCGGGGTATTCTCTCATTCCACATCCTGAGCCAGATCGGGTTCATGGCGTTGGCGATCGGTTTGTTCACGCCGTTGAGCATCGCCGCGTGCATCTTTTACATCATGCACCACATCATCGTGAAGGCGTCGCTCTTCCTGATTGGTGGCGTGGCGGTAGTGCTGAACCGGACCGATGATCTGAACAAGATGGGTCATCTCTGGCGTGCGACACCGTGGGTCGGAATCGTGTTTTTGATTCAGGCACTTTCACTCGCCGGTATCCCGCCGCTGAGCGGTTTCTGGGGGAAATATTTGATCATTGTCGAAGGTCTGAGAGAAGGTGCTTACGTGCTGATTGCTGCGTCCATCGTTGCCAGTGTTCTGACCATGTTCAGCATGGTGAAGATTTGGTTTGGTGCATTCTGGTCTGAGTCGGAGGGCGTTGTGGTGCGAACCGATGACAAGCGTTGGAAGCCGATGGTGTGGATCATTGGCGGCATGTGCGCTGTTTCACTGGGGATCGGGTTTGGTGCCGAGGGCGTGCTTCAACTCGCGACTCAGGCCGCCGAAGGTGTGCTGGATCAAGCGGGCTACGTGCAACTGGTGCTCGGCGCTGGTGGGAAAGGAGGCAGCTAACCATGTTCTCGCTCACGTTGAATGTTCTCATTGCGGTGATGTGGTGGTTGCTCAGCTCGGAACCCAGCATTGCGACGTTTGTGATTGGATTCCTGATGGGGCTCGGGATGCTTTCGTTGTTCCGTGACGTCCTGCCGCGAGATCAGTACGTCAAACGCGTCACAGGGTTCGTCCGGTTCTGTTTTATCTTCTTGCGAGAATTCGTCGCTGCCAATATCGACCTGGCACGGACCGTCCTGTTTCAGACCAAAGAAGAACTTCATCCCAACTTTCTGACGCTTGATGTTTCCGGACTGCATCGATGGGAGATTCTTCTCCTGACCCATTGTATCTCACTGACACCGGGCAGCACATCGGTGCAGATTTCGGAAGATTTCAAAACCGTTTTGGTGCACGCGCTGGCGGCAGAGGATCCGGCTGCCGTGCGCCGGCAGATCAACCAAAACCTGCGACAGGCCATCCTGGAGTTTTCCCGCGCATGAATATGGTTATCTCCATCTGTTTCGCCGCGCTGACCTTGGCGATCGTTTGCGCCCTGGTTCGGCTGCGACGCGGGCCCTCGGTAATCGATCGCATTCTTGCGTTTGACCTGATCGCAACCTGCGTGGTCGGAATGGTGGTTCTGCTCTCGGTGAAATGGAATACGCCGATGTATCTTGAATCGATCCTCATCGTGTCGCTGCTCGGCTTCTTCACAACCGTTGCTTTTGTGTTTTATCTTTATGGAGATAAATCGAAACGAACGGAAACCAAACGGAGCAACGAACTGGAGGGGGGCGAGTCATGACACTGATTCTCGAGTTTCTGACCGCGACGAGCCTGATCGGGGGAACGTTCTTCATCATGGTCGCTGCAGTCGGTCTGCTCCGATTGCCCGACGTGTTGTGTCGCTCCCACGCCGTCGCCAAGGCCATGACGCTTGGGATCATCCTGATGTTTGTTGGCTTGTATCTCCACCTCAGTCAGGCCGAATCAGGAACCGGATTAAAGATCGTTCTCGCGATCTTTTTCCAACTGCTCACCATCCCCGTTTCAAGTCATCTGCTGTGTCAGCTCGCCTGGGAAAAAGGACTGCCCCGCTGGCGTGAAAAGCCGGTGGATGAAGATCCGAGGATTGGCCGGTGAAAATCGACCCCCATGTCCGACGGAGATCAGACTTTCGTTGGCAATTTTGGCGTTCGTCAGATTTTGGAATGCGGTGGTAGAGCGTAGCGGAGACACCTCTTTCCTGCGGTCAAAAACGCCTGTCGATCGCAGCCCGTCCTTGCGCTCTCAGGATCGTTCGGAGAACTCTCCCCACCTTTCTTACGGCCGATATATAGCACGAAAGTTTCCGGTTTTTTGCGCGGGCAAAAGCGGCGTGGCGCTTCGTTTCCCGCCGCGATCCGATCGGGTAAACCTGGCGCCCTTTGCGCCGTTGCGTGAGATTCTTCCCGTCAGTTCACCAGGAACTCCAACAGATCAGCGGCTTCCTGCGGGGTAAAACTGCCGAGTGTGCCTTCGGGCATGAGGCTGATGGTAAGCTCGTTGTCCGACGAAATTCGTGAACGTGAAATCTCGGTCTCCGTGCCGAGAGCGGTCTTGATCGTTACCTTCTTTTCGTTTTGGTCGCTGATGAATCCGGTGTAGTTTTCGTCGTTAGTCGTATCAATCGAGTGCGCCTTCCACGGGGTATCAACGAACTTGTTTGGATCCGCGATATGTATCAGCAATAGCTCCTTCGAATACCTTTTTCCAACCTTCGACAGGTCCGGACCAAAGTCGCGTCCAGTGCCGTTCTTGCGATGGCAGGTGAAACATTGCGGGCCAGCCTGTCCGAAGAACAGTTCACGGCCCCGGCTCGCATCTCCGCTGAGCGTGAGAACAACCTGATGATCAAAACCCGCGCCCAAGGTCTGGCGCCGTTCGCTCGGCGGAAGGAACCGCTGAAACAAATCTCGTGTTGAAATTTTGTCTGAAGCCATCGCCAGTTTGATCAACGCTTCACGTTCTACCGGAGGAAGGCTGTCAGTTTCAAGCGCGGCATTGATAGCTGAAGCTGTGTTGTTCAAATCAGCGTTTGCATTCTTCGAGGCGTCGTCTTTGCTCTTGCTTTCTAATGAGGTAATCCATTCACCGAGCAGTTGGGCTCCAGCCTCGTCAACTTCGTGCGATCCGATCAACGGCATGCGCCCGGTGCCGGTCGTCAACATGCGATAGAGCAGGGCGGAGTGACCGGGTGCGCTGGGAGCGATGATGCTCGCGTCGGCAATTCCAAATGTGCCCCGCTGCGGTGCGATACCGAATGCACCGGTGCGCTCCTCATTGAATTCGATTGGCCAGTACATCGTGACGGCACCGGACGAGCCGGGGCGATGACAGTGAGCACAATTGCCGTGGAGGTAGGATCGTGCGCGTTGGGCCAACGGCGCGCTCTCGTCTGCCGGGTCCACCAGCTGCGCCGGGCCACGTGCGGAATCGTCGATCAGAGCAAGTTGGATCAGGCGATCGAGTTCAGTGGAATTATCGGCATGGGACAAAGACGCGAGTTGCACCGGCGAAAAGGCATTCAAGTTTCCATGCTTCATTTGATACGCAACCGTGTGGCAGCGATTGCATTCGGCACGCGCGTGGAACCGCCATTTTTGGACGCGTTCGCCGCCGGGCGCTTTTTCGTCAGCGACATTTAACGTGATCGAATCACCATCCTTCGCCACTAGCTGGGCATCCGTTTGATCATCGTTCCAACGATATGAATAACCGTTCCATTCCAAGCCGGTGAAGTGCAGCAGCTGTGTTTCAATTCGTTTCGTGGACTTTGGGTTTCCCGCTTCCATTTCCATCGAGAGAGTGCGGACGAGCACAGAATTCGTCGGGCTTTCGAAATAGTCCCGCGTGACCGCGGCCTTTTCCAGATCTGGAAATGCGACGGCACGTTGAGCCGTGGCGTGGTCATTCCACATCGGTGCGGTGACATCGAATTCATAGACCCCGGGAGCGAGTTCGTAGTTTGCAGTTGAAGCAAACAGGCCGGTCGCACTCAAGCGGATTGGGAAGTCCTGTTCAACGTCGGGAACTGTGTTGGGCATCAGTCGGTAGACAGCACCGTGGCGGTAGTCCATGTAGAACAGTTCGCCGCCTTCGTCTTCTGCGAAGGAAACGATGCGATGCGGCGTGCTGGCGAGCTCCTGATGTTTTGTGATGATCCCGTCCTTCCACCAGAGCGCCCAGATTTTCCCAGAGCCCCAGTCACCGTAAATGTAGGCGTCGCGAAGTTCCGGCAGGCGCGAACCGCGATACACGAGTCCGCCGGTGATGCTGGTTGCTTCACTGTGGGAATGGCTGACAATCGGTTCCTCGATGGGGGTTGGCCCTTTCGGCCAGCTCGGATGAATCGATTGCGGGCCTTCAACGATGCTCCAACCGCCGTTGAATCCAGCGTGATCAACACGGAAAACCATCTCCCAAAGTTCCCAGCCCACGTCACCGATCCAGAGTGCGCCGTCTCGCGGATCGAAACTCATCTTCCAGGGATTGCGCAATCCGTACGCCCAGATTTCGGGTCGCACGCCTTCCTTGCCAACAAACGGATTGTCCGACGGAACGCGATATGGTTTTCCTTCGGCTTCGTGATCGACATCAATCCGCAGAATGCTCGCGAGAAAATCTGAAACAGCCTGGCCGGTTTTTCGGGGATCGGGTGGCGCGGGCACCTCCCCGTCGCCAGCGGAAATGTAGAGATAGCCGTCGGGGCCAAAGTGCAGATCGCAACCGTTGTGGCCGGTGCTTTCCCAATCGATGATGGGTTTGGCCGAGTCCATAGCGAGCGTCGGAGGATTCGTCGGGTGAAGCTCAAACCGAACAACGTTCACGTGTGGCGGTCGCTGTGTCCGGTCGAGAAGCGAGACGTAGACATGGAGGTTCTCCTTCCAGTTCGGATGAAACTCAATGCTGTAGGCTTCGGTCTTGCCGCCGGTGAACTCACTCAAATCGGCAATTTGCACGGGAGGTTCTGGCGACCTGCGATCGACCCCGTGTAACTCCCCGTTCTGATCCAGAATCACGGCCCAGCTCGTGCCAGGAACGAAATCGAGTTCGGTGGTGTTGATCAGCGTGTGCTCGTGCATCACGCGCTCTGCGACATATGGTAGCGGCGGTTCGGGCGATCCAAACATGCGGGAAGATGTCCACGGCACGCGCTCGGCGCCGATTATGGCGGAAGGCGAAAAAATCAGGATAACTAGCAGGATCGTTGCGGAAAATGGCGGGCAAACTTTGTTCATGAGATCATGGTGTTATCCCGACGTAACCGTCTATTTTTGAGAGATTACTTCTCCAGGGATTCTTTTTCTTTCGCGGCCTTGATTCGTTCCATGAATTCAGCCGGAGTGATGGGGTTCTTTTTGTCGTCAGGTTGCAGGAGAATTGTCGAGTTGTTCTCCCAAGGATATTCCCGGCCGTTGATCAGCAGGGCGCGGGGAATCAATTCAATCGCGTGTCCATGAAGATCGAACGTCACCGTGCCCGGAAGAAACGTCATGTCCAAGTATACGACCCGTCCGTGCGGGACGGCAAACGGAACCTCGCGGGGATCAACAAACGTGACCGTCGAATTCGTGAAGCTGCTCGCAACGGATTCCTCCGCCAGAATAATCGTGACCCCGGAAATGCCGAGCACCGGTTGGTTCACCACGATCACGGGAGTCTGGTTTGTCGAGACGAAGTCAACCGACCACGGTCCCTTGCGATGGCGGAGGTGTTCGACCCCGTAAAATCCGACGAAATACACCGCCAAAGCAGCAATCAAGGGGATCAGAAAAATGCGGAACTTCTGTTCTTTCACGTGCGCCGACGGTCCAGAGATTTCCGCCCGGTGTCAAAGCCAATCCCCGGCGCGAACCGGACACTAATTACCTGTCTACATCAAACCTGAGCTCGGTCTCCGCGCCGCTCCGGCGATCGGTGATATCCATGTCCTTCAGCTGGTAGTTACCTGCGGCATCCTTGATGAAACTGCCGGTGCGAAACTCCTTCAAAAGTTTGCCGTTCAAGTCATAAGCGTTCGCCTGCATCAGGCCGAGGTGCTCCTTTTCGATCCACGAACGCACGCGATAGTAACCCTTGCCGTCGGGTCGCGGGCTGACGCTGTCGAGCACGTAGCACGGTTGCCCTCGTTTCATCTGGCCCTTGAACAACAACTGCGTCGGCCACTGAAAGAACTCCATGCCGAAGTCGCTCAGATAAAAATCTGACCCTGCAAACGGCACCATCGTCTCCTCGCTGCGCAGCCTGATCGGAGCGCCTTTGAACTGACCGTCCGTCCCGGCGGTCCATCGGAAATATTCCACGTTGCCTGCATCATGATGAATTACGGTTAATTTTTCAGCCGGAGAACGATCCGTCGCGTCGGCGTCGTAAACGGCCGACCACTTGTCCGGTTCCACGAATATTCGGCACGTCACCGATGTCTTTTCGCGCGTGTAATCCGGTAGCTTGCGAACAAGTACGCCCGACCAGCTGGCATTGGTCGCGGGCACCATCCGCCGCATTTGCGCCGCGAGCTGTGCTCCCGCGATCGGATCGCCCGCATCCTCCTCCTGGTTGCGTTCTGCCGCGACGATTGGAAGGTGCGCCAGACCGACGACCAGAAATGCTAGAAAGGATTGGCGGACATTCATCATTTTTTCAGCGCGAGAGAAAGACCTTCGCCGATGGTCTCGATGAAATGTACTTTCAATTTTTTACGGATCTCCTCGGGAACTTCCTGCCAGTCATTACGGTTTCCTTCAGGAAGAATCATTTGCCGCAATCCGGCGCGGGCGGCGGCCAGCACCTTCTCCTTGATTCCTCCCACGCGCAGCACGCGGCCGCGCAGACTGATCTCGCCGGTCATCGCCACGTCGGAACGGACGATCTGTTTGGTCACCAGCGAGGCGAGCGCCACGGCGATCGTGATTCCGGCGCTCGGGCCGTCCTTCGGCGTGGCGCCGGCGGGGACATGAACGTGCAGGTCCCACTTGTCGTGTGCGGGCAGATCGATGCCGAGTTCCCCTGCCTGACTCCGCAGGTAACTCGTCGCGATCTGAGCGCTTTCCTTCATCACCTCGCCGAGCGAGCCGGTCAGAATAAGCCGGCCGGAACCGGGCATCATCGTCGCTTCGATATAAAGTATTTCACCGCCGACCGGCGTCCAGGCGAGTCCGGTGGCGATGCCGAAATCGCTGATTCGATCTAGGTTCTCCGGCACGAAATGCGGCGGCCCCAGCAACGGATCGAGCCCGTCGGGTTTGACGGTGATTTTTCGGGCGTTGCCGTCCGCCTTGACGATTTCCCGCGCGGCCTTGCGCGTGACCGATCCCAGTTCGCGGTCCAGCTGGCGCACCCCGGCTTCCCGGGTGTAATGCATGATCAGCGAGCGGATGGCGGCGTCGGTGATCTGAAGTTGGCTTGCCTTGACGCCGTGATCCCGCAACTGTCGGGGCAGCAGGTGGCGCCGGGCGATGACCTGTTTTTCACTTGTCGTGTAACTCGGAAGTTCGATCACCTCGAGCCGGTCGCGCAGGGCGGGTTGAATCGGATCCAGCCAGTTGGCGGTGGTGATGAACAGGACGCGGGAAAGATCAAACGGCAGGTCCAGATAGTGATCCGTGAACGTGGAGTTCTGCTGCGGGTCCAGCACTTCAAGAAGTGCGGACGCGGGATCGCCGCGGAAGTCGGAGCCGAGCTTGTCGATTTCATCAAGCAGGATCACCGGATTGTTGCTCTCGACCCGGCGGAGGTTTTGCAGAATCCGGCCGGGCAACGCGCCGACATACGTGCGCCGGTGACCGCGAATCTCCGCTTCGTCGCGGACGCCGCCCAATGAAAACCGGACGAACTTGCGACCCAGCGCTCGGGCCACGCTTTCCCCAAGCGAGGTCTTGCCGACACCCGGCGGGCCGACAAGACACAAGATCGGCCCCTTCAAATCCTTCTTGAGTTTCATCACTGCGAGAAACTCCAGCAGCCGTTCCTTGACCTTGCTCAGGCCGTGATGATCGCGATCCAGAACGGCCTCAGCCTCGTCGAGATCGTATTTGTCCTCGGTGCTTTTCGTCCACGGAAGCGTCGCCAGCAGATCGAGATAATTGCGGGTCTGGGTGTATTCTGCGATCGACGGCGACATGTTGCTCAACCGCTCGAGTTCCTGGTCGGCGATTTTGCGGGCCTCCTCCGGCAGCTCGATCTCGTCCAGCTGAATTCGCAGGCGCGTGACTTCGGATCCGTTCGCGTTGGATTCGCCGAGCTCGCGTTGAATTGCCCGGATCTGTTCGCGCAGATAAAAATCCCGCTGCGACTTTGACAGCGTGGAGGCGACCTCCCCCTGAATCTTGGTCCCGAGCGTCAGCAGCTCCAGTTCACGGTTCATAAGCGGAAGAATCTTCTTCAACCGCTCCTTCACGATGGTCTGCTCGAGAAACTGTTGTCGGTCCCCCAGATCAATGTTCAGGTTGCCGGCGATCAGATCGGAAATTTTTCCAGGATCCTCGGTGTTGATGGCGGCGACCCTGACTTCCTCGGAAATCGCGGGCGACAGCTGGATGATGTCCTGAAAGGTCTTGATCGCATTACGCGCCAGCACAGCCAGTTCCGGAGAGTCATCCTTGATGTCGTGCTGGATGGAGATTTTCGCGACGAGATACGGGTCTTCAGATTCTGCTCCGGTAATTTCAAAACGGCGAAGGCCCTCGATGAGGATGCGGACGCTGTTGTCGGGGAACTTCAGCATCTTCAGCACCCGCGCCAGACAACCGTGTTTATGCAGTTCGTTGAGTCCCGGGTTCTCTGCCTTGGCATCGGTCTGAAAAACGAGTCCGATCAACCGGTCTCCGCCCACCACGTCGTCGATCAGCCGGATGCTGGGCGACGATTCGACCAGCAATGGCGAAACCATGCCGGGAAAAATAACGATGTCGGAGAGGCCGAGTATGGGGAGGGTGGCGGGCCACGTGCGTCCGGCCTTGCGAAACATGGCGGTGTCCCCACCCATTCCGCTTTCAGACCCCAAGATGTTGATGAATTCAGTTCCGCCCATGGTCAGCTATCGGAAGTGGGATGCCATGAACCAGAAATTAGTTCAATCCCAGATTATTCCTCTGCGATATCGATCGAGACGGTCTTGGGGGAGGTGTTCTTTCGTTCCGGCACGTCGATTCTCAGAAAACCGTTTTGGTAGGAAGCGCGCGCAGCGCCGAGATCGTAACCGGTGGGGAGATCAAGGATGGTTTCAAACGGGCCGTAGTTGATTTCCATAACGATGAAGTTGCACTTGCCCTGCTGCTGCCGACATTCATCCGACCGATGCCCGGAAATGCGCAGTCGATGTTCCTCAACCGTCAGCTCAAGATCTTCCCGGCGCATGCCGGACAACTCGACTTTTACCACCATTCCCTCCTCGGTCAGGAACACGTCGGTATTGGGTGCCCAATGGCCTTCGTTGGAGGATTCCCGGACCCCCACAGTGTGGGAATGGCGCATGAAATCCAATGCAGAACTTGCTTTACTCATGATCGAATGACGGGCGGAACGTATCCCACGGCAGAAGCGTTCGCAAGTTCGGTTTCATTTCGTTTTGATGATCATCTGCGGACGCTCGCCTTTTCTCCCTCGCAGAATCACCCCGGGCGGTTTGGCCGTCGTTCCGGAGCAACCGCAGCCGGGCAGGCCTTTCGCGGGCCGTGGCCGAATGCGCCGCCACAGGAACAGAATCATCGTGAGGGCGACGGTGCTGAGGGCGACAACTTCCTGCCAGTGCATGAACAGAAATTAACCGACGGACAACGATTTGCAACCTTCCAGTCGATTCGATGCGCGGCCAAACCGCCGTTTTCTTTTCGCCAGACCACCGGGTACGATCCGGCCATGCCAGCCCGAACATTTGTTCACTCCCACCGCGTCACTTACTCCTCATGCACCGTCGGCGACCATATTTATTACTCGCGGTATCTCGATCTGCTGGAAGAGGCGCGCGGGGAATTCTTTCGGGAGCTTGGTAAACCACTCCTGAAACTTCACGCGGAGGGGATCGAGTTTCCGGTGCGCGAATGTCAGATCCGCTATGAGGCGCCGGCCCGCTACGACGACGTGATCCGGATCGAGCTCTGGGTGAAGTTTGGTTTTGCGATTCGCAATGATCTGGGCTCGCTCATTGCGGAGGGCCGGACCGATCACGTCGGTGTGAACCTGGAGCAGAAACCAAAGCGGATGCCGCGTCCTCTCTTCCAGTTGCTCGGCCCTTTCGCCCCGGTCGCATCGGAATAGTCGGGCATTTGTGTTTCTACCGAACGGATCAGCCCGGTTCGTCAATGCTCAGGCAGATTCGATTTCACAGAACTGGTGGTTGCCAAGACATCGCATTGGTGCAAACACTGTCGCCATGATCCGCTCCGGTTCAGGCATGGTGTTGCTGCTGCTGATGTTGCTCACGTACAGTGCTCGCGCCGCCGATGCCCCGGTCGCCGCGAAGGATCAGCCGCCCGGCGACCTCTTCAAGGAACTTCCCCGCTTCGAGATCAGCGTCGACAGTGAAGGAATCGCGTCGTTGCGGTTTGAGCCGCGCACCTACGCCAAAGCCCAGATTCGCGAGGGCTCCAACGTCTACACCAACGTCGCGATCAAACTGAAAGGCGCACGCGGCAGCTTTCGGCCACTGGGCAGCAAGTCGGCGTTCACGTTGAACTTCGACAAGTTCACCCCGGACCAGGAATTCCACGGTCTCGACAAGTTCCACCTGAACAACTCCGTGCAGGACCCGACGTATTTCAACGAGATCATCTGTAGCCAGCTGTTTCTAGCCGCCGGTGTGCCGACCGCCCGCGCGACGCACGCCCGGGTACTGTTCAACGGCGAGGACACCGGCCTGTATGTCCTGAAGGAGGGCTACGATAAGAGGTTTCTGAAACGGCACTTCGGAAAAGCTGACGGCAACCTGTACGACGGAGGTTTTCTCAACGATATCAATGATCTGTTGGAAAAGGATTCGGGCGACGGACCCAGTGACTGGTCCGATCTGGATCTGCTCGTGCAGGCTGCCAATCAGCCTGATCTGGGCGAACGCCTCATCGCAGTGGAGAAGATTCTCGAACTCGATCGTTTCATCTCGTTCACCGCAATGGAGATGCTCACCTGTCACTGGGACGGATACACGCAGAACCACAACAACTACCGGCTGTATCGCAATCCCGGCACGGGCAAGTTCGTGTTTATTCCGCACGGCATGGACCAGATGTTCGAGGACGTCGGCTTCCCGTTGATTCCGGGGGATCAACGCGGTCGACGCGGCTGGCGACAGGGCATGCTGACCCGGCAGGTGATGGCCATCCCCGAGGTGCAGCGGCGTTACGTCGTGCGCATGGGGCAGCTCCTGAATGATGTGTTCACCGCGGAGAACGTCGACCGGATCATTTCGGAGGCCGAGAATCGCGTCCGCATCCGGGCCGGAAGGGAGGAGCCCCGGCTCGCCACCTATCTGTCGGGCCAGGCCCGGTATATGCGTCAGCGCGTCACCGCCCGCATCCAATCCACCCGCTCTCAATATCTGGGGCTGAGCAAAATGCTGACACCGGAACAGAAATGAGCCCGCCCGGGCCATTCGGTGGCGGTGTTCGCGAGCGTTGACTAAAGTTTCACCGTGGTATCTGCGTAATTTCCGGCCGGAACACATTTTCGTCCGCCGCTTTCATTGACGATCTCCACCTTGCCGGAGAGGACAATGTCCGGTTCAAAGAACACTTCGCCCGTTACTTTCAACGAATGGCAACTCAACAGTGACGGAACGCCCTTCGCCACGCACGCTTCGAACCCGTCCATCAATTTGTAATGCCTGGAATCCAGTTCAATCACCGGCGGTCGACCGGCACGGGTCCCGTCAAGCACCAGGCGGAAATCGTCGGTCACAACGTAGGCATCCGATCGCAGTGCGAGCAAATCGGCGGTGGTCTTCACCGGTGCGAAACGATCCCGCGGAACTGACACCGCCCCCGAACGTTCAAAGCACTCGATCGCCGCGCCCATCGCGCATTCGAGGTGCAGGACTTTGGTTGAGGACGCGTCGCGTGGATCCACCGTCTTGCGGTTGGTGATCAGCGCGAGCGGCAGTGATCCGCCGTGTTTCTCCAGTTCCGTTTTCAAGTGGTCCAGCCGAATCCAGAGATTGTTCGTGTTGAAGAATCGATGAAGTCCAATGTCCTGAAATGACGATTCGTCTTCCTTCGGGCACTGCGCGGATTCGCGGAGCAACAGGTGGCCGTCACTCTTTCCTCGGGCCAGATGACCGCCCTTCTTGTCCGCCTCCGTCCGGCCGCAAACCTCCATCAGAAACGACAGCTCCGAGGTTGCGAAATATTCAAGCAACCGCAGATCGACCGTGGCTCCGAGATTATCAGAGTTGGAGACGAACAGATACTTGACGCCGCGTTCGAGCAGGCGATTGAGCAGGCCCGAACCCAGCATCGACGGATAGAGATCACCATGGCCGGGCGGGCACCATTCCAAGTCGGGTTGCGCGGGCCAGTTGACGGGCTTCAACGTGTCGGCGTCCAGCTTGGGGGCCTTGCTCTGGAGAAAATCCAGTTCGTCATCGAGGGCCAGTCCGGCGTGTTTCGCGAGATAATCCAGCGAGTCCGTCTGCGTGCTGAAACTGTTCATCAAATAGAACGACAGCTTCGGCGCACTCGCCTGTTTCCGAAGATAAGAAATCTGGTGCGCTATGAAATCCAGAAACGTTTCGTCGCCCTTCACCGCGATCAGCGACTTCGCCCGGTCAAGCCCCATGCCGGTGCCGAGTCCGCCGTTGAGCTTGATCACGGCGAGCTGGTTCAGCAGCGCACCCGCATCACCGGTTGCGCCGGGCAGGGATTCCAGCGACGGCAGCTCGGCGACGGGATCGATCTCGTTTTCAGCGACCATGCCGGTCGCGCCGTCCGCGACTCTCCTGACCGAGTTGAGAAACGCGTTGATGGCCGGTCGGGCCACTCCGCCGCCGACCATTTTTTCCTCGATTTCAGAAACCGTGTTGTCGTCCATAAGATTCTTGTTTAGTCGAATCGCCTTTGATGTTCGGCCCGCTTCCGCAGCATCGCACGGCGGGCGAGGAAACCTAAACGAGCGGTCGGAGAATGAGAATCTCAAACGCGCAACTTGTTGGAAACGCTTAAAGCGAGGACTGTGGTGGGGCTTGCCCGGTGCGAGGCTGGAATACGAACGGACCCTCTTTTGATGGTCCTTGGTTACGGAGAAAATTCGCGGTCAAGTCTTTGAGCCATGCCGGGAGCGCGACTTAAAGCTGCCGGATGGGAGCCGTCCGCCAGACCCTCGTCTGGCAGAATTCGCGGATACGCTGCGGCGACACAATGGACGGCACCGTGCAGCCTCTGAAGCTCGGCACATTGGATACGTCGAATGACCGGCTGCGGTCCGATCGAATTGCGGAACGCCCGTTCTGCAAGATCGTCAAGTGGCGAATAGAAACCGCCAAACACGGGCAGGATGTAACCGCCGGCGTGTTGGATGCCGTTGAGATAGTTGATGCTCCGGTTGAGCCCCGGCGAGCTGGGCACTGGCCTGATTGTCAACCCGATCGATTTCAAAGCGGCCAGCTGCGCTTGCCGCGCTCTCTCCATCTGGCGCAACGCGCGCAAGTAGTCTCGGCGCGCGGGATCCACGTCCGGGTCGTCCACGATGTTGGCCGAGCATTCCAACAGATCCAACGCCTGCAGGAAGACTTGGAGATTGCCTTCCGCTGAATCGACCCCCGCAGATTTGAACATCGCGGCGGTGGTCGCATCAAACCGTCCGTCCGCGCCGACGTTGTTACGCACGAGACGCGACAACCGTTCGTGTGCGACCGTTCCGTCACCATTGACCAGATCTAGACGGAGCTCGGCGGCAGATTTTTTGTCGATCACGGCGTGTTGTTCGAAGGCGCTGATCCCCAGTTCCACAATCACGCGGGCGGCGGTGATCGGGTCGTTCACGAAAGCGATCAGCTCTCCGCTGACCTCGCGAATGGAAACGTCAAAGTCCAGATGGTAGGAAACGCCCGGCAGCACGACGCATTCATCCACGCCGAACCCGCGACGAAAAGCCTCCCTGACCTGCGCGCGAGTGAGTCCCAGTGCAACGTTGCGGTGGACGACTCCTTCACCCAGCAGAAGCAGGCGTCTGCCCGTTCGCGGATCATCAACCGCGAGCATGTTCCCCCCCTGAAAGAGCAGTGGAGAATGAATCACCCGATGCCCGGCCGCCTGAAGTCCGTCCATCAGAAATGATTCGCCCGGCATGAAAGTGGACACGCCCTCCAGCCGCGAGGCGTACCGCGGAGCCAGAGTGGCCAGGCCCCGGTGTCCAGTCAGCGGATCGCACGCGCTTCCGGCCTTGCCATTGTCCTGTGCCCACAATTCAACCATGGCAGGCTCCGCGATCAGCGTCATTTGATGTCTCCGATTGAGTCTCAATAATTGTTCCGCCCACTCGCTGAGCGGCGTGGTCAGTGCCTCTGGAATCGAAACAATAAAATCTGCATGAGGAAGCGCCGAAACCAGCTTGCTGATGACGTCAATTCCGCCTCCCGGGACGATCCCGCTCACGAAACCACCACCGGCCTGCATCCGCAGCAGGCCGATTTCGTGAGTGCCCGATTCTGTCGCGACTTCGAATTGCGACCAGGTCGATGGAAAACGGAATTGCCGGGCTTTGAATTCCTCTTCCACCTCGTAAGTGTCTGCGCCTTCCGCCAGCGCCTGGGCGATGCTCCGGACAACTTCGAGCGAAGCATCGACGGGATCTGCATGTCCTCCAGATGCGAAACATGCGAGCAGATCGTCCGGAAACCCGACCCGGCTCAATTCGACCAGACCCGCCCGTCCGTTGGTGACAAACCTGTCCGGGCCGAGACGGACGAGAGCCCCGGCGAGTGTCTTTAACAGTCCTTCGTGAGCGAGTCGGTCGTTGATCCATTTTGCCGTCTGAAGACTCTCTGAAGACAGAATGGTTGATCCCTCACCGGGCAATGGGCCGTCGTTCGCCGCATCCAGAATCGGAGCGCGAAAACCCCGCGCCGGCACGAACCAATTGGTGAGCCCCACCTGGAATGCGGTCGGGTGGACGGCCGGCTGTGATTTGACCAACCGGACGGGTTCATCGTTGCGAGCCCGGACCATCCGGAGCCACACTGGAGTCGGAGGCGCTCCGGGTTCCACGCGATAATTGACCGACTGGTACTGATAGATCGTTTCCCGGTTCACGACCAGCTGCCGATATCCGGCGGGAAGATTCAGTTGCTCGAAGACCGGTTCCGCCATCGTAAGCGGGACCGACGTTTCATCTTGAGCGGCAAGAAGTCCTGTCGTCATGAATGCGACGACAATCAAAGCGCCGACAAACGCCGGGAAAAAAGTGGAAGTGAATCGCACGAGACACCAAGGTCATGCGACGAAGGAAAACTATCTTGTAGCGTGGTGCTGCGGGAAGAACAGGATTGCGGAAACGTTTTCTAATTTGAAACGTTCATGCTGCCAGATGGTGAGATGCTGCTATTGCGGGCGCTCCGGATAAATGCAGCCGGGGTGACACCAGTGATTCTTTTGAAGTGCCGTGTCAGGTGGGCTTGGTCACAAAAGCCGCATTCGAGTGCGACGTCATTGATGCGCGCTCGGTCACGAAGCAACAGTTCCTGCGCCCGGTTGATGCGACGCCTCATCACGCACTGCAGTGGCGACATGCCGGTCGACTGTCGGAAAACCCGGGTGAAATGAAACACACTCAAACCTGCCGCAACCGCCATCCTTTTCAATGACATCTCGCCGGTCGGTGTGTTTTCTATGAAGTCCATGACCTTCTTCAATCGCGTCGGACTCAAGCCTCCAGTTTTTGCGATGGTTGTCGCGGCGTTTGAGTAGTGCTGGACGACGTGAATGCCGAGCAGCCGCGCGATGGTCGTGGCCGCACGGTCATCGCCGGAACCCGGCCGTTCCGATTCGGCCTGAAGGAGCAGGATCAGCTCGCGCAACGGGGCTGACTCGATTCCAAACTGCCAGCTGAGCTCGATCGGATCGGCGGTCATCCCGGAATTCGCCGCCTCCATCAGAAACTGCGGTTCAAAGAACACCATGATGTGTTCACCGTGATGACGAAAAGTTCCGGAATGAAGCTTGTTGGCCGGGAAAATACTGATCCGTCCCGGTTCGATGATGCTCGTCACTCTCTGATCATCCGCCCTCCAGTCCAGCCGGGCGGATTCGCCGAGTTGAAGACACAACGCGTTTTTCAACAGGATCACATCCTGCGCGGAAATATTCGTTGGGCCGCACTTCTTTACAAAGAAACCCTGCCATAGTTTGTCGCCGCTCGAATTGATCGGCGGACCGGAGAGCCCGGCACTGATCCGGCCGATCGTGGTTTCGAGCAGTACATCATTCATGCCTCCTCCCTGTACGAGCAGGAGAGCCCGGGACGGTTCGCATTTGTTCAACCTGTTTCAAATCAACAAGGGGTAAGAGACCAAGTCGCCGGGCAAGGTTACGAAAATATTTCCAGACCATCCAATCCGCAGACGCGGGCGTTGCCGCCGCCGGGTGAACGGCCGCCACCCTTGCGCTCAGGGTCAACAATTGACATGCAACCGTCAAACGGAGCTATTGCTTCGTCGACCTCAAATCCTCAGAATAAACCCGAAATCTGCATGTGTTCACGGTCGACCGTGGCCCGGTTTCCGCCGCCGCGACGCGTGTCTCAATTCTAAATTTTATCATGATGATCCTCGAAAAGTATTCTCTCGGCGTGGGCGACCGGTTCGCCCACCAGGCCAAAGCCCAGCTCCGCGCCTGCCAGCAAATCGCAGCGGACGGCGTCGATGTCGTTCCCGTGTGGAACAAGTCCAACCGCGAACACACCTTCATCGGTTCGGAACCCTCATCCGTGCTGGTGGCCGCAAAGGAAGCAGTCGCCACACTCGGTTGGAAAAAGGGATGGCACGTGGACGCCGATCACATCGGGGTCGCGACCGTTGATCGGTTCATTCCGCACTCTGATTTTTTCACGCTCGACGTTGCCGACTGGATTGGCAAAGCACCGGCCGCCGAAGATCTTGCTACGTTCGTCGCCAAACATCCTGAGCTGATTGGCTCCGTTACCATCGAAGGAATCGATCAGCCATTCGAAATCACGAAGGCAGAAGTGGAACGTGTCGCCGGACTGTTCCTCCTCGCTGCGAAGGAAGCGGGAAACATCTACCGCCACATTCTCGCGCCAAAGGGGGAAGGCAATTTCATCGCTGAGGTTTCCATGGACGAAACAGATTCGCCTCAAACACCACCCGAGCTTCTGATCATTCTCGCAGCGATCGCCGATGAAGGGATTCCCGCACAAACGATCGCACCGAAGTTCACCGGTCGTTTCAACAAGGGGGTGGATTATGTGGGTGATCTCGCCCAGTTCGAAAAGGAATTTCACGATGACCTCGCCGTGATCGCTCACGCGGTGAAGGCCTATGGTTTGCCGGCGAGTCTCAAGCTCAGCGTGCATTCGGGCAGCGACAAATTTTCGCTCTACCCAATTATTCAACGCACTCTGCCGAAGTTCGATGCCGGACTTCACCTCAAGACCGCCGGAACAACCTGGCTCGAAGAGATCATTGGTCTCGCCGAAGCCGGCGGCGACGCCCTCGATTTCGCCAAGGAGATCTACGCGGAAGCCATTTCACAGGTCGACGCACTCTGCGGGCCTTACGCAACGGTGATCGACATCGATCGGGCGAAACTGCCCACTGCAGAAGAAGTCAACGGTTGGACCAGCACTCAGTTCACGGATGCGCTTCGTCACGACCAGTCGAATCCCGGGTTCAATCCGAGCCTGCGTCAGTTGTTGCACATCGGATTCAAACTCGCTGCCAAGAAGGGACAACGTTACCTCGATCTGCTTGAAGCGAACGAGGAAATCGTTGGACGCAACGTCACTGAAAATCTTTATCAACGTCACTTGAGACCGTTGTTTTTGAAATCTTGAAGAAACCCGTAAAACAATCATCGCCAGGAAGTGCGTAACGTTCCTTTCCCCTCTCCTCGGGGAGAGGGCCAGGGTGAGGGGCCTCCGCGAGCAACGATACGAAAGACAATGTCGACGCCAAAGCGAACAACCAGTCTGGCCCGTATTCTTCGCAAGAAGAGCACAGGGGCGGAGAAGGTGATGTGGTCATGGCTCCGCGACCGGCGTTTCTCGGCAGACAAGTTTCGTCGGCAACACTCGTTCGGTAACTACATTCTTGATTTCTACTGCCTGGAAGCGTCGCTTAATATCGAACTCGACGGATCAGGCCATGGATTCCCCGGTCAACAATCCGATGATTCGGAACGTGACGCATGGCTGGAGGCGCGTGGTGTGAAGGTTCTTCGGTTCTGGAATAACCAACTGAAAGATGAAAAAGACAGTGTTCGCGACAAGATCTGGGACCCCCTTCAGGAACGCGCTCCAAAACCGCTGCCGGATTATTGTCGACCCATGAACCCAGCTGCAGACGATGAAAACGGAGGTCAATCGTGAGATTCGCTTCCCTAATTCCTCACCCGAGCGATCCCTTACTGGAGGCGGCATCCGCAATCAAGAGAGGCGCTCCGACCCTTTCCTCCTTCTCCTCGGGGAGAAGGATTGAGGATGAGGGGGAACGCGGGCCCCGACAATCAGCGGCCCGCGACTCGTTCGTGACGTTCCGCTCCCCTCACCCCGGCCCTTTCCCCAAGGAGCGGGAGAAGCAGCCGTTGCCGCCAATCCCACTTTCCACCTGAACAATTTGTGAATATCTAATTATGAAATCAGCCATCACCGTATCTCTCGTCAAAGAAGCCAAAGGCGGCCCATTCGTCTTTTGGGACGGAATCGAAGACGCCGCGTCCAAGGCCGCCGCACTCGGCTACGATGCGATTGAAATTTTCCCGCCTAACGCCGACGTTCTTGATTCCGACGAGGTCCTTGCCACCGTGAAACAACACGGGCTGGCCGTCGCCGCAGTCGGAACCGGCGGCGGTTGGGTGATTCGCAAAACGCATCTTTGTCTGCCGGACGAGGGCGCGCGTTCGGCCGCGAAAGAGTTCATCGGACACATCATCGACAAAGCTGCGACGCTCAATGCACCTGCGATCATTGGCTCGATGCAGGGCAAATGGGGCGACGGCGTCACGCGCGAACAGGCGCTCGAATGGCTGGCTGAAGGATTAAATGAACTGGGCGAACGCGCCGCCGCCAAAGGGCAGTTTCTGCTCTACGAGCCGTTGAATCGCTACGAAACCAACCTGTTCAACAAGGTGTCCGAAACGGTGGGTCTCCTCAAAGCGCTGGCGACGAAGAACGTCAAAATTCTGGCCGATCTCTTTCACATGAACATCGAAGAAGCTGATGTGGCGGCCGCGATCCGGGCTTGCGGAAATCATATCGGCCACATTCATTTTGTGGATTCCAATCGTCGCGCGGTCGGAATGGGGCACACGGATTTCGCGCCCATCGTCGCGGCGTTAAAGGACATCAACTACGGCGGCTACCTGAGCGCCGAGGCGTTCCCGCTGCCGGACTCCGATGCCTGCGCCAAACAGCAGATCACCGGTTACAATCAATTCGTTAAGGGAGCTTGATCATGGAAACCCGGCAACTAGGCAAAACGGATCTGCAACTTCCGGTCCTCAGCTTCGGCGCATCGTCACTCGGTGCTGAGTTCCGGGCGGTAAAACTCGACGAGGCCATGGATTCGGTCCGCGTCGCCCTCGACGCTGGTCTGAATTTCATCGACACATCGCCGTTCTACGGACGCGGCATGAGTGAAGTGTTGCTCGGACTCGCGCTGCAGGACGTGCCGCGTGACAGTTACAATCTTTGCACCAAGCTGGGGCGTTACGATCTAGAACATTTTGATTTCAGCGCCAAGCGCGTCGCCGAGAGTGTGGACGTGAGTTTGCACCGTCTGCGCACCGACCATCTGGATATCATCCTGTGCCACGACATCGAATTCGTCCCGATGCAACAGATCGTTGATGAAACGATTCCTGCGCTGCGCAAGATTCAAGAAGCCGGCAAGGTGCGCTACATCGGGTTCAGCGGTTATCCGATGAAGGTCTTCAAGTTCATCCTCGATCAAACCGACGTCGACTGCGTGTTGAGCTACAATCAATACACTTTGCAGAACACCCGTTTTGCCGATGAGATGGTTCCCTATCTGAAGGACAAGGGCGTGGGTGTGATGAACGCTGGTCCGTTCAGTGCGCGCCTTTTGACCAACGCTCCCCTCCCCGCCTGGCTTAAGGAACCCGGAGAGGTCAAAGATGCTGCGCGCAAGGCCGCCAAGCTCTGCGAGGATCGCGGAGTCGACATCGCGCAACTCGCCCTCCAGTTCTCATGCGAGAATCCGGACATCACGACCACCGTCGCTGGAAGTGCGAACCCGAACAACATCCGCAAATGGGCCGAATGGCTCGCCAAGCCGATTGATCGCGGGTTGCTGGAGCAGATTCAGGCAATTTTTGCACCCGTGAAAAACCTTGGTCATACGGAAGGGTTGGCGGAGAACAATTGAATCAAGTAGTGTAAACGTGTGTTTCCGCTCGAACTCATTCACAAAAAGATCGTCGCAGCCGATTTGCGTCATCTATTGATTGGTGGCCAGGCGCTGAATACCTACGGCAGTCCAAGAACGACTCTTGATGTGGATTTCCTGATCCCGGAGATGGACCGCGACTCTTGGCAGAAAATTCTTTCCGAAGAAGGTTTTACACTGAAAAACGACGGTGGAAACTTCAGGCAGTATGCACCGCCGTATCAGGTTGATTGGCCATTGGATTTGATGATCGTCAACAAGTCCACATTCGAAAAACTCCATTCGGCGTCCAAACCCGTGGAGTGCCTCGGCATCACAACACGTGTTCCTTCACCCGAACATCTGATCGCATTGAAAGTCCACGCCATCAGGAACGGATCAGCTGCGCGAATGGAAAAAGATTTTCCTGATATTGTGAGATTGGCACGAATGACGAAACTCGACCCTGATTCGGCTGCGATTCGGGAGATTTTCGACCGTTACGGAAACAAAGAACTCTATGAGCGATTCCTGCGAGCCACAAAAGAACCCAACTGACGGAATGGAGTTGCACGATTCGAAAGGGCTCTACGACCTCGACCTACCGGTCGCACCTGCATGGTTTTCAGACGAGCCATCGGGTTCGTGGGAGGCGGGATATAGAATGAGCCTCGAAGTCCTGCGCGACGCTTTGAAGCGTCCGGAGATTTGGGCTGAGCGGGAGCGGATGATGGTCTCCGCTGAATTTATTTGGAAAGAAGATTAAACGCATGAAAGCAATTCAACTTAAGGAACCCAAAGAATTTCACCTGATCGATGTTGAGGAACCGGGACAGCCTGGCAAGGGTGAAGCGCTCGTGCGCACGCATCGCATAGGCATCTGCGGAACCGACTACGGTGGTTACCTCGGCAAGATGCCGTTCTTCAAATACCCGCGCATTCCTGGCCATGAGCTGGGTGTGGAAGTGCTCGCCGTCGGCGACGGTGTAACCAACGCCAAGGCAGGCGATCGCTGTTCGGTGGAGCCTTACATGAATTGCGGTACGTGCTACCCCTGCCGCAAGGGCAAGAGCAACTGCTGCGAGACACTGAATGTTATCGGCGTGATGGTAGACGGCGGGATGCGGGAACGATTCCTGATCCGGGCCGACAAGCTTCATCCATCAAGCAAACTGTCGATGGAACAACTCGCGCTGGTTGAAACGCTGGCAATCGGTTGTCACGCGACGGATCGCGGCGAAGCTCAGAAAGGCGAACACGCACTCGTCATTGGCGCGGGCCCGATTGGTTTGGCGGTGATCGAATTCACCCGTCTGACCGGCGCAAAGGTCACGGTGATGGACATGGTGGAATCGCGTTTGCAGTTTTGTCGCGACACTTATGGAATCGAGAACACAGTGTTGTTCAAGGGTGATGGATCCGAAATGGATCAGATGATGAAAATCACGAATGGAGACCGTTACTCCGTCGTGACCGATGCGACTGGCAACAACAAATCAATGGCCGGTGCCATTCAATACTGCGCACACACTGGCCATCTGGTTTTTGTTGGAATCACGACCCAGGAAGTCAGCTTTGCGCATCCGGCCATGCATCGTCCGGAGCTGGATATCCGCGCCAGCCGCAACGCCCTGCCAAAAGACTTCCCGAAAATCGTCAGTCTCATCGAGGACGGCACGATCAACACCGATCCGTGGATCACGCACCGTACGACGTTTGAGAAAATGATCGGCGAATTTGAAGGTTTCACCAAGCCTGAGACCGGTGTGATCAAGGCGATAGTTGAACTGGCCTAGCGCGTGCGCAAAACATCGGGCCGACGTCCGGCAATCAGCGAAGGAGGGGCCTTGACGGAAGCTTTGGCGTCCCATTCACAAAGCGGCGAAGGCCTGTTGAGCGGCGGCGAAAACCCGGTCGTCCGCAAGCAGCTTCAAGGGCGCGACCACATCGTCTGATGCCGCTGGATCCTGGCTGAGCAGGTCTTCGTGCATGCGAAACACCTCATTGCGCCGGTCAACGGATGACAACAGGCCAAGCCCGACGAACCACTCGGACAATTCGGTGTCGTCACCAAGCACCCGGACCATTCGGGTCAGGGCGTCAAACGTCTCATCGGTGCCTGGGTTCTCACTCATAACTGGGGTGCGGGTCGATAGGATATGTTAATGGACACATCGCGTGGAAAGAATGCGCCTCCTGACAAAGTTCAGGAGAACCTTTCCCGCGGGCCGGGTCGGAGTTTCTAAACAACCGGTTTCCACCTGTCAATCAGTGCATGGACGAGGGGTGTTTTTTGAAGCGAGGGGCAAGGTGGGACCGCGATGAATGACGCGACGGAGGACGGTTGACAAATACTTTCGCTGGTAGGGAGTGTCGCTCCGCGCGCGCCGTCAGCAACTCTCCGCGAACCCGGTTGCACCAGCCACCGGGTGATCCGTGAATCCCAAAGCCCATCGGCGGTCCGCGTGAAGCGTCGGTCTCTTCCTTTCCCGCACCGTCAAGCGCACCTGCCAGCCACTCTTCGTTTGACAGCCCCGCAGAAAATGGTTCTTTTAGCGAACCTATGTTTTTCAAGAGAGCCTCGTTGATTGTTGGTCTGGGTGTGTTGCTGTGCGGATCCACATCGCTGGTGGCGGACCAGATCACGCTCACGGCGGTGGCGGACACTTCGTTGTGGCAGCGGGAAACGAATCACAACCTCGGGGGTGCGGAGATGCTTCCGGTCGGAACAATTGGCAACGACGGAAATGAAAGCAAAAGTCACCTGCTACTGAAGTTCGACATCGCGGGGAACCTTCCTGCCAACGCGGTGATCGAATCTGCGACAGTGAAGCTCCATCAATTGCGTAGCCCGGACACATCGATAAACCGAACATTTCGTGCATATAGGGTCTTATCTAGCTGGGGAGAAGGCGTTAAGACATACGCGGATCCTCAGGCGCCACTACAGAGCACGCAGGAAGCGACGGTGGGTGAAGCTACTTGGATTGATCGAATGTTTGGAATAGAGGGTAAGGCTTGGATATCTGCGGGAGGAGGAGTCGACGAAGATTTCGGGGACGATGCCAATTTTGACTTTTTTTCCCAATCTGGAACTGATCGGGACTACGAAAAATCACTTCTGCCCGCAGGGCTTGATACGCTGAATTCGTGGCTGTCAGCACCGGAACAGAACTTTGGTTGGGCGATCATAGTCGACAACGAGAATCTCCCTTTTTCGGCTCGGCAAATTGCCTCCCGTGAGAACGCCAACTTGGAGCACCGCCCGCAGCTGACGATCGTCTACTCCGTTCCCGGGCCGGCGCAGCCTGAGATCCAGTTGATCAACAGAACGGGTGACTCGGTGACGATTGTTTACTCCGCGGGGCCGGGCGTCGTTTACCGTCCGCAGTTCAAGGGCACGGTGAACGGTGCGGCGTGGACCGATCTTCCCGATCAGGGTCCACTCGGCGCGGCCGGAACGCTTCAGTTCATCGACGACGTGACCGGCGTGGACGAGCGGTATTATCAGGTCACGATTCCAACTCCGTGAACGTTCTGCCTGCGGACGGGGACAAGCCGCGTGCGCGCCTTCGATCCGTTCGCAAAAAAGGCTTTGCGGCGATGCGTCCCGACGCCACATTTGGCGCGGCATTCCCGGCATGTTAAACACGCTCCGCATCAAGAATCTCGCCCTGGTCGACGACCTCACGCTCGATCTGAAGCCGGGTCTCAACGCCATCTCCGGCGAGACCGGCGCGGGGAAATCCATCCTGATCGGTGCGCTCAATCTCACGCTTGGCGAACGCGCGGACCGGACCCTGATCCGTAGCGGCGCCGACAGCTGCACGGTGGAAGCGGTCTTTGATATCGGCGAAATCAGGAGCTCGATTGATCCGCTGCTCGAAGAATCCGGAATCGAGCCGTGCGACGAAAATCAGCTTCTGATCAAACGCGTGTTCACCGTGTCCGGATCGAACAAACAATTCGTCAACGGCTCGCCGACCGCGTTGAGTGTTCTCCAGAACATCGGCGAGCTGCTCGTGGATATTCACGGGCCGCACGATCACCAGTCGCTACTGCGGTCGAGTCGGCAGCTTTCCATCCTCGACGCGTTTGGAAATCTGCAACCGCAGCGGGAGAAACTTGGGACCCTGATCGATCAGCGGAATGTATTTGAATCCCGAAAGGCCGAGCTGATCGTCGATGAAAAAACCTACGCGCAACAACTCGACCTGCTGCGTTTTCAGGTGAAGGAAATCGAGTCGGCAAAATTTCAACCGGACGAGGAAACCGAGCTGGAAGCCGAGCATTCGCGGGCGAGCAACTCCGCGCAATTGCTGGAACTCACCCAGAGAATCCTTGGCGCGCTGGGGGAATCGGACGATGCGTTGATCGACCAGGCCGGCGCGGTCGGGCGTGATCTGCACGAGCTGACCCGCATCGATCCGGCAACGACGGAACTCGCGGCATTGCACGCTTCGGCGCTGGAAAACTGGCGGGAGCTTCTGAACGAGGTGCATCGTTATTCGGACAAGGTGGAAGTGGATCCCGCGCGGCTCGCCGAGCTGGATGAGCGACTCGATCTGCTTCAATCGATGAAGCGAAAGTACGGCAACTCGATCAAAGCAATCCTTCAGTTCGGCGAGGAAGCGCGCCAGAAACTGGACGCGTTGGAATCGCGGGATGCCGAGCTGGGAAAGCTGAACAACGAGATCGATCGGATCGACGGCGAGCTTGAATCGGCGGCCGACGCGCTGACCAAGGGGCGAAAAAAAGTTTCACCGAAATTGAGCAAATCAACCACGGAACAGTTGCGGGCGCTGGGCTTTGCGCAGAGTCATTTGGAAGTCGATTTGAGCAGCAATGGGCACATTACCAGCACCGGGCACGACACTTGTGAATTTCTGTTCGCACCGAACATCGGCGAACCACCTCGCCCGCTGCGGGCCATCGCGTCGTCGGGTGAAATGGCGCGGGTGATGTTGGCCTTGAAGACCGTGCTCGCGGCGCAGGACGAGATCCCGGTGCTGGTCTTCGATGAGGTTGATGCGAATGTCGGCGGCGAAACGGCGACCGTTGTCGGGAAGAAAATGCGCGAGATTGCCGCGCGCCGTCAGGTAATTTGTATCACGCATTTGCCGGCGGTGGCTGCGGCAGCGGATTCGCATTATGTCGTGCGCAAACTTGTGAAAGGCGAACGAACGGTTTCTGAGATCAAACTTCTTTCCAAGACTGAGCGGACGGAAGAGCTGACGCGAATGCTGGGAGGCCAGTCCGAGGCCGCGCGGAAGCACGCGAAGGCGCTTTTGAAAGAAGCGGGTGCCGGTTCGAACGTGACCGTGTAGCTCGGTTCCGGGGGCGAGAGCGAACAGGCTTCGATTTGTTGAGGCCAAGGTTGCAAAACAATTCCTCAAACAAAATCTATTTCTGCCGATAGATGGAATTGAAACCGCTTCCAAGCAAAGCCTGTACCGGGATTTGCTTGAACTCTGAAGATTGTCTCCTAAACTCTGACTCGTATGGCACAGGGCCTACATCTATCACAACGAATGTCGCTGTCGCAGGTGCTCGCACCTCAGCTTCAGCAGTCCCTCGCCTTACTCCAGGCACCGACCCTCGAACTCCGCGCGCTCGTCGAGCAGGAACTCGAGCAGAACATCGCCCTGGAAGAAATGTCGGTCCAGGACTCCGAGCAGATGGACCGGGAGGAAAACGACGGCGACGTGCAGCGGGACATGAATGATCCGACCGAGCCGCCGGCGGACCTCTACAAGGACTCTGCCACCGACAAGGAAAGCAAGGAACCGGTCGACGACTTTCAAGCTGAGTTCGAAAAGCTCACGCAGATGGATCAGGAATGGCGCGATTATTTCAGCCAGACCAACGTCACGCAGCGCTCGTCGCAGGACGATGAGGAGAAGCGCCAGTTCATGTTCGATTCGCTCACGAGCGACGGCTCGCTTCAGGAGAACCTGCTCGAACAGGTCCGTCTTTCCGATCTGCACGAGGATGACAGCAACGTGGCCGAGCTGTTGGTCGGCAACATCGATGAAAAGGGTTACCTCGGAGCATCGCTTCAGGACTTGGCGATGATGACCAGCCTGCCGGTGGATCGTCTGGACGACGTGCTCAAGAAGATTCAGGAGATTTTTCATCCACCGGGTCTGGCCGCCCGTGATCTGCGCGAATGCCTGATGCTGCAGCTCGAGCGGCAGAAGCGGCAGCAGACGATCGAGTATCGGATCGTCAGTGAATTTTTTGATGCGCTCGGCAAACGTCGTATCCCGGAAATTTCCCGTGGATTGGGAATCTCCACCGACCACGTGCAGGAGGCGATGAAACGCATCGCCCAGCTGGACCCGAGACCGGGCAACACTTACCAGCCCAACAATCAGGTTTACATCGTTCCCGAAGTTTTCGTGGAAAAGAAGAACAACGAATGGGTGATCTCCACGAACAATGATCACATTCCGCGTCTGCGAATCAGCAATGTTTACAAGGACCTGATGGCCCAGGCGAATTCCTCGGCGGAGATTCGTGGTTACATTCGCGACAAGATCCGCGCCGGAAATTTCCTCATCAAGAGCATTCATCAACGCCAGTCGACGATCACCAATATCGCGAAGGAAATCGTCAAACGGCAGACGGCGTTTTTGGAGAAGGGCGTCATTCATCTCAAGCCGTTGACCATGGTGCAGGTGGCCGAGGTGGTGGGGGTTCACGAAACCACTGTCAGCCGCGCGGTGTCCGGCAAATACATGCAGACGCCGCAGGGCATTTTCGAGATGAAGTACTTCTTCACCTCGGGAATCCAGACGGACGACGGATCGGGCGTTTCGAACACCAGCGTGAAGGACATCGTCTCCGAGCTGTTCGGCAAGGAGGACCCGGCGAAACCGTTGTCGGATCAGGAGGTCGTCGTGATGTTGAAGGAAAAAGGGATCACCATCGCCCGCCGCACAGTGGCGAAGTACCGGTCCGAGCTGAACATTCTTCCTTCAAATCTCCGCAAAGTTTACTGAGCTGGCTTCCGCAGTTCGAGAATAAGGAAGGCAGGAATAGAGGAACGGAATGCTTGGCAGAGGGCACTCGGATTCTGAGCTGGGCTTCAGGCGATTAAGATCAGGATTAGGATGACGTCGGTTGTCGGACGGTGCGTTTGAAACTGAGGGTCAAGGTGGAGTGAGTTCTCCGAACGAACTTTGAGCGCAAGGGGGCGTGCTCATTTCTCCGGCGTTCTCTCGCCCGTGCCCCAAGCCCTCCGGCGGTTCGCCGCCTTTCTCCAGGCGCAACGGAACAGGATTCCGTGGTTCCCCCAAGACTTCGCAGGCTCGTTCGGAGGCCGAAGGTCGGCTTCCCGTCGCCCCACCTTCGGGGCATCCCGTTGACCCTCACTTTCAAACACACCCGTTTCCGGACGGAACTTTGACAACTTCTTCGCTCGCAGGCATAACCACGGCGATGTTTTTCGAACTGACGTTTCTCGGCTCCGGCACTTCGCAGGGCGTGCCGGTGATCGGGAAGGAATATCCGCCTGAGTTTCTCGCGAATCCCAAGAATAATCGCACCCGGCCGTCGATCCACGTTCAAACCGATCAAGTCGCCGTTATCGTGGACACCACGCCCGAATTTCGGATCCAGTGTCTGCGGGAGAAGATCAGCTGGCTGGATGCCGTTCTTGTCAGTCACTCCCACGCTGATCACGTCATGGGGATGGATGACTGCCGACGTTTTTCGAGTTTGCGAAACGGGGAACCACTGCCGGTGTATGCCAGCGAACCGACCATGAACGACCTGAAGCGGGTGTTCGACTATGCATTTGATGGACGCAAAATATCCCGGGGATATTTTGCGCCCGATCCGCGAATCATTGACGGTGACTTTCTTCTGGGCGAGCTGACGGTCCGCCCGTTCGAGCTGCCGCACGGCCGGATCACGACCACCGGGTTTGTGTTCTGTCACGGGAACGAACGGCTCGCCGCCTATTTTAGCGACTGCAAGGAAGTGCCGGATGACGCGGTCGAAGCTGCACGCGGCGCGAAGATCGTGATCTTGGATGCGCTCCGAAAAGATTTGCACCCAACGCACATGTGTCTCGATGAAGCACTTGCGGCGGCGCGGCGGATCGGCGGGCAGCGGACGGTGCTGACTCATCTCACCGATGATTACGATCACGATGTGGACAATGCGGAATTGCCGCCCGGCGTCGAGTTGGCCTATGATGGCCTCAAGATCCGCATCAAAATATGAACCCGCTCAATCGATTCGCCAAACTAGTCTGCTCGTTGCTGTTCGCCGGAGTTCTCGTTGCCAGCGCGGCGGAAGATGGCAGTTCGGTCGTGGTGGTTTATAATTCCAAGATGCCCGCTTCGAAAGAGGTGGCGGAACATTACGCGAAGGCGCGGAACGTTCCCGCCTCCCAGGTGTTGGGTTTTGAGCTGTCGGAAGGCGAGGGGATGACCCGAAGCGAGTTCCGCTATCAACTTCAGGAACCGCTTTTCAAGAAACTCACTTCCGAAAAAATCTTTCGTACGAAGATGAGCACCGCTACGGGAAAAATTGCCTACGTCGTCAGCGAGTCGACGATCCGATATCTCGTGCTGTGTTACGGGGTGCCCGTCCGCATCCAGCCGGAATCCGGATTGAACGAACCAGGGACCACCGCGTTGGCTGTCCCGCTTCGTAGAAATGAAGCCGCCGTCGACACCGAGCTGGCGTGGCTCCCCATTCTGGAGACGCGCCCGATTCTGGCCGGCCCGATGGCGAATGAGTTTTATCAGAAAACGAACTCTGCCGCGTTCAACCCGACCAATGGCATCCTCATGACCGCGCGGCTCGACGGCCCGACACCGGCCATCGCCATGTCGCTCGTTGATCGAGCTTTGTCGGCCGAGACCAACGGACTGTGGGGCCGGATGTATTTTGATCTTCGCAATATCAGTGAAGGGGAGTTCAAACCGGGCGACGACTGGATACGCAACGGTTCCGCTGTGGCCCGCCAGCTCGGATTCGAGACGATCGTGGACAACCATCCGGCGACGTTTGATCCGACGTTCCCAATGAGCCAGATTGCATTTTATGCGGGATGGTACGACGCGAACGTTTCCGGGCCATTCTCACTGAACGAAGTGGATTTCATGCCGGGTGCCGTCGCCTATCACCTTCACTCATTCAGCGCGGCGAACGTGCGTTCGGCGTCGAGCCACTGGGTTGGTCCATTGCTGGCGAAAGGCGCAGCCGCCACGATCGGATTCGTGTATGAACCCTACCTCGGTGGCACACTGGATGTCGGCGTGTTCGCCTCCCGATTCATTTTCTATGGATTCAGCCTGGGCGAGGCGGCCTACGCCGCGTCCCCAGTATTGTCCTGGCAGACGACGATTGTCGGTGATCCCTTGTACCGGCCGTTCGGGCTCAACGCGCAACAATTGCATGAACGGCTGGTGGCGAGCGGGAGCGATCTCATAGAGTGGTCGCATCTGCGGGTTGTGAATCTGAACCAGGTGATGAATGCGAAGGATGCGGAGTTGATTGGTTATCTGAATGAAATACCCGAGACCAAGAAAAGTGCGGTGCTCCTCGAGAAACTGGGCGGGCTTTACGAGGCCGTTGGAAAACCGAATTCGTCGATGATCATGTACCGACAGGCACTCGCGCTTCCGACCAGCACGCCGCAACGTGCACGGCTGTCGTTGGTGCTCGTCGACAAGCTTCTTGCGCTGGAGAAGGATGAGGAGGCGCTGGTGTTGCTCGAGCAGATCACGACGGAGCTTCCCGGATACGTGAACAAGGCCGCCACCTACAAACAGATGCTGGGTCTGGCCCAGAAACTTCGGAAGGACGATCAGATCGACGCGCTCATGCAGCGGATTTCGGCGTTGGAGAAAACGGACTCCGCCGGGGCGGCTCAGTAACGGTCTGATCGGATTCCAACCCTGGCCAGTCGTCGGGTGAGGATCTTGATCGCCTGATCGTTTTTAAATGGCCGGTCGAGAACGTCTCTCCGTTCGCCCGCGCTCAAAAAACTCGCCTCGGGTCGGGTCACCACATTGCGGCTGAACAACAGCGACGGGAGCAGGGTCGGGTGGTCGGACTTCATCGCATGGAACAATCGGGACGCGCCGTCATCCACCAGTTCGAGATCGCAGATGATCAGATCAATCTTCCCTGCCGCGGACAATTCCAATGCGTGCCTCCAGCGGGTGGTGGTGGCGACGTGAATTGAATTATCATCCAGGATATCCACGAGTTGTTCGGCGAGGCGCGGCAACGAATCGAGCAACATGATGAAACGCCCGCTCCCGTCGTCGCTTTGGTTGCGTTTTCTCACCGATTTATCTGGGTTTGATGGCATGTCAGGCTCGTTAATGTTTCCTCAGTTGGCTGATATTCATCCGGTTACGAACACGTCGGGCAAACTGCCTCGACGGTAGCAGCGCGGTTGCCATTCATTGATCTGAACTAAATCTTCATGCGCGAAAAAACCAGATGTCCCGGGATGAAGAAACGCGTCCTATTGTTGTTGCGTGGGGAAGGTTTAGCGAATTCGTTGCTAAGAAATGACTGGCTGGAACGGATTGGCGAAGCGCTTGGAGGAGATCAATGCACAGAACTGATACAGAGCGTCGGACCGGAAGCAGCCGGACTCCTTTTCAATGTTGGGAATCTGTCGCCGGCGTCGTCCTGAAAATCAGATCATGAACAGGAATAGAGCGCGGCCCTTTTCCAAGAATCCTGCTCCCGAACGCTGAGTGTACGCCGAGGGGAATGGACCAGTTGGAACCGGAAGTCGCTTCAATATCCCAGCCACGGCCCAAGCCAGCGCTCCGCGTCTTCAACAGAAATATTCTTCCGCCGGGCGTAGTCGGCAATCTGATCCTTGCCGAGCTTTCCAACCGCAAAGTATTTGGAATCCGGGTGCGAAAAATAGAGTCCGCTCACCGAACTGCCCGGCCACATCGCATAGCTTTCGGTCAGCTTGATGCCCGTTTGCGTTTCGACATCGAGCAACTCCCAAAGGGTTCCTTTCTCCGTGTGATCCGGGCTGGCGGGATATCCGGCGGCGGGTCGGATGCCGCGATACTCCTCGGCGATGAGTTGCTCGGCCGTCAGATTTTCGCTTTTACCGAAACCCCATTCGTCGCGAACTTTCTTGTGCAACCATTCCGCAAAAGCCTCGGCCAGACGATCCGCGATCGCTTCCGCCATGATCGCGTTATAATCGTCGAGCTCAGCCTTGAACTTGGCCACCAACTTGTCCAATCCGTGGCCCGACGTGACTGCGAAAGCGCCGATGTAGTCAGGGCCTTCCTCTTTCGAAGCGACAAAATCGGCGAGACTGTAGTTCGGTTTGCCGTTTTCCTTGGGTGCCTGCTGGCGGAGAAAATACAGCTTCTGTTTGATCTCAGTGCGCGAGTCGTTTGAATAAACTTCCACGTCATCGCCGACACGGTTGGCCGGCAGAAATCCGTAGATGCCTTTGGGTTCGATCAGTTTCTTTTCAATGATCTCAGCCAACAGTTTCTGTGCATCGGCATAAAGAATTTTCGCCTGTTCGCCGTATTTCTCGTGTTCGAGAATGGACGGATATCGCCCGCGCAACTCCCACGTGTGGAAGAATGGCGACCAGTCAATCATCGGAACCAGGTCAGTCAGCGAAATGGTATTCTCTCCACCGACGGTCAACGTGCGGACACCGATGAATTCTGGCTTCGCTGGTTGATGCTCGGTCCAGTCGTAATTCGGTCGGTTTTTCTGTGCATCCGTAAATGCCAGCAATTCGTGCTTCGTGCCGCTGTGCTTCTCTCGAAGCTTTTCGTATTCAACCTGAACTTCCTTCACGTAGTCCGCTCGTTTGTCTGCACTCAACAGCTTGCTGGCCACAGGCACCGCGCGGGATGCGTCGAGCACGTGAATGACAGGATGGTCATAATGCGGTGCGATTTTGACCGCTGTGTGAGCACGACTCGTGGTCGCACCACCAATGAGTAAGGGCACGTTAAAATTCTGCCGTTTCATTTCCTTCGCAACGTGTGCCATCTCATCGAGGGAAGGTGTGATCAAGCCACTCAAACCAATGATGTCCGCGTTCACTTCTTTGGCCCGGGCGAGGATTTTCTCACACGAAACCATGACGCCCATGTCGATCACTTCGTAGTTGTTACACGCGAGCACGACGCCGACGATGTTCTTGCCGATGTCATGCACGTCCCCCTTCACGGTCGCGAGAACGATCTTGCCTTGTGCTTTCACGGTTTCTCCGGCGGCTTCGGCCTGCTTCTTTTCCTCCTCCATGAACGGAGTGAGATAGGCGACCGCCTTCTTCATCACCCGCGCGGATTTGACAACCTGAGGAAGGAACATTTTGCCCGCACCGAACAAATCACCCACGACGCTCATGCCCGCCATCAACGGCCCTTCGATTACCGAGAGGGGACGGCCCAGTTTCGCGCGCGCTTCCTCGGTGTCCTCGTTGATGTAGGCGTCGATGCCTTTGACCAACGAATGGCTCAGGCGTTCTTCAATCGTGCCTTTGCGCCATTCTTGTTCCTTCTTCGCGGCGGCTTCAGATTCTTTTCCCCCACCGGCGGCTTTCAACTTCTCACCAAAATCCACGAGCCGTTCGGTCGCATCATCGCGGCGGTTCAGCAACACGTCTTCAACGAGCACCTTCAGCTCAGGTTCGATTTCTTCGTAAACCTCCAACATGCCGGCATTCACGATGCCCATGTCCATGCCCGCCTGAATCGCATGATAGAGAAACGCCGAATGCATCGCCTCGCGGACGACGTTGTTTCCGCGAAAACTGAAGGAAACGTTTGAGACGCCGCCGCTGACTTTCGCGTGCGGTAAATTCTGTTTGATCCAACGCGTGGCATTGATGAAATCGACCGCATAATTGTTATGCTCCTCCATGCCGGTCGCGACCGTCAGGATGTTCGGGTCAAAAATGATGTCCTCCGGCGGCAGGCCAACTTCATTGACCAGAATCTTGTAGGCGCGCTCGCAGATGCGGATTTTGTCTTCGTACGTGGCAGCCTGACCTTCTTCGTCAAACGCCATCACGACGACTGCCGCTCCGTATTGCAAAACCTTGCGCGCGTTCTCCCGAAACTTGTCCTCGCCCTCCTTTAGCGAGATGGAATTGACGATACCCTTGCCTTGAATGCACTTGAGACCGGCCTCAATCACTTCCCACTTTGAGGAATCGATCATGAACGGAACCTTCGCGACTTCCGGTTCGCTGCCAAGCAGGTGCAGAAATTTCGTCATCGCTGCGACGCCGTCGATCATTCCTTCGTCCATGCAGATATCGATGACGTTCGCGCCGTTCTCGACCTGTTGACGTGCCACTGCGACGGCTTCTTCGTAGTTGTCCGACTTGATCAATTTCGCAAACTTCGGCGAACCCGCGACGTTTGTCCGCTCACCGATCATCAGATAATTCTTCGGATCATGCGTGAATGGCAGTGAACCGCTGAGCCGTAGATCGGGAACGGCGATCTTTGCCTTGTGAGGTATCCTCGGTTGCAACGCTTTTGCGATGGCCGCGATGTGTTCCGGCGTGTTGCCGCAGCACCCACCGGCAATGTTGATCAGACCTGCCTCGGCGAATTCGCTGAGGTAATTGCCCATGTCGTCCGGCTTGAGATCGAATCCGGTGGGCGAAAGGGGATTGGGCAAACCTGCGTTCGGATAACACGAAATCAGCGAGCTGGATTTCTCGGAAAGCTCCTCTAAAAACGGCCTCATCAAGTCCGGCCCGAGCGAGCAGTTCAGACCGACCGACAGCGGGTTGACGTGTTTCACCGCATTCCAGAAAGCCTCGATGGTCTGGGCCGAAATCATCGTCTCACCACCACGACCCACGGCCGCGGAAATCATGATTGGGAGCTTTTTCTTATCTGCCTGAAAAACTTCCTGAATCGCGACCAGTGCCGCCTTCGCGTTCAACGAATCG
Organism: Verrucomicrobiota bacterium; assembly: GCA_041689265.1. Lineage (GTDB taxonomy): Bacteria > Verrucomicrobiota > Verrucomicrobiia > Limisphaerales > RI-55 > JBDNGP01. Next base: position 18,270 of record JBDNGP010000105.1, on the reverse strand, counting down.
AAAATCGTTTCGACCAGCAACGTGTCGACGCCTCCCGAAATGAGCGCACGGATTTGTTCGATGTAGGCGGTCTTGACCTGGTCGAACGTGCACACGCGGAAGCCTGCATCGTCCGCGTCCGGCGAGTTGGAAAGCGAGACGGTGAGGGGACCGATCGCTCCGGCGACGAACCGTTGTTTGCTGGTTTTGTTGGCCACACGGTCCGCCCATTCGCGACACTGACGGGCTGACTGTTCGTTGATTTCCCACGCGAGTTCTTTGAGGAATTTGTTCTCGATGACGCCCTGATAGAACGCCGGATCTTTCCTTCCACCCGTCTCGCGCGGGTCTTCCACAAAGAATTCGCTTTGCCCGATGCTGGTCGCCGAAAAGGTGTTCGTCTCGAGGATATCCGCGCCCGCCTCCAGAAACCGGCGATGGATGTCGCAGATCATCTTCGGCTGCGTGATCGAGAAAAGATCGCCGTTGTTCAACAGGTCCTTGTCCGCGTCACGGAAGCGGTCGCCGCGAATATCGGCCTCCTTCATTTCGTAACCACGGATCGTCGTCCCCATCGCGCCATCGATGATCGCGATGCGCTCGGACAACAGTTTCTTCAGAGAATGTTCGGAATCAGGCATGAACTTTCGAGATTAGATAAACCACCTGTGGCCTGGTTTCAACTCTAAAATCAACGTATCCGGATTTGATGATATGAAAGCATTGAGATCGTCACTGGCCGTGCCGGTCTGGCTGAAAGAACGGGTTTTCCCTGCGCAGCGGGAGGTCCAGCGATTGCCGTTCCGGTGCGAAACATGGTGAAAATTGTTTCAGCCGGGTTTCTCGGGCCAGTCGGCGTCTTCGCCTCGTGTTCACAAATCCGACACAATTCCGTAACAAAGATCGGGCAGGTTCTCCTCAGAACATGAACAAAGAACTGACTGTCAACCGGGTGGGGCTGAAGTGCGATCCATTTGCGAGATTCGGCGACGGGCACCTGATCAAGCTGGTGTTGGAAGCGGTTGATTCGGTAGACGCATTTGCCCCCGTGTCGAACCGTCCCGACGTCAACTCGCCGCAGATCGTCACGCTCCTGACCTATTGTTACGCGCGGGGCATCTACAGTTCCGAAGAGATTGAAATGAGACTGCCGAACGACAAGGCGATCGCCTACATCTGTACCGGGGTGAAGCCCGACTGGCATCTGCTGCGGCGGTTCCGGCGACAGCACGCGGCCCTGCTGATCGAGGCGCTGACTCAATTGATCAAACTGGTGACCCCGCTCGACGCGCTGGTCGGCGATGAGTCGATGGCGCGTTGGGCGCAGTTTCACGATGAAGCCCGGCGTCTGCTGCGGCTGGCCGTGCAGGCGGACAGCATTGCCATGGACGCGTGATCACCCTAAACCACTGTGGGGTTTCCATGCCGATGTTCCGCTCGACCTGACGACGTGTTCCGGGCTAGATTCTCAACATGTCCGAAGTTGAACACACACCCGTCAATTGTCCCGCCTGCTCCCGCGAGCTGACCCTGTTGACCGTGAATAACACGATTGTGGATGTCTGTCATCACGGTTGCGGCGGCATCTGGTTTGATCATTTTGAACTGCAGAAATTTGACGGGAAAGCTGACGATCCCGGCGAGATGTTGAACGTCGTCAAGGATGCGGACGTTCGCCCCGAGCCCGATCAGCGGCTCAGCTGTCCGCGCTGCCGGGACGTCGTATTGCGAAAGCATTTTTTCAGCTTCAAACAACGGGTGGAGGTCGACAGCTGTCCCGGGTGCGGCGGCTACTGGCTGGATCACGGCGAACTGGAACTCATCCGGAGCGAATTCGAGAACGACGACGCGCGTGATCAGGCGGCCAAACAGTTTATGGACGATCTGGATGATCGACACGTCAGCGCGCCCTGCTCGGTTGCGATGGAAAAAACAACGCGCGTGACAACGCTTTCGGCAATGCTGCGAATCGTCGGTTCGCGATACCAGTAAAACCGCTGCCAACCAGGCGCTTCAGGACATTTTCCCGTCTCCCAGTTTGGGCTTCCGCTTCCACCGGCGTTCCGCTCATATTTCCCGTCATGAGTTTGTTACCCTTTGGAAAACTGGAACCGTTCAAGCCGCGCACATTTGTTCCCTGTGATGTGAACCTCGGCGACTGGTCGGTGATCGAGCCGTTGTTTGATCAATTGGAAACGCGTCTCGCTGCCGCACGGAACGTCGCCGCGCTTGAACCATGGATACTCGATGCCGGTGAATTGTCGGCCGCGCTCGATCAGGAATCGAGCTGCCGGTACATCGCGATGTCCTGTCACACCGATGACACCGACGCTGAGAAGGCGTATCTGCAATTTGTCGAGGAGATCGAACCCAGGCTCAAGCCACGTCATTTTGCACTTGAGAAGGCGTTTCTCGCGCATCCGAATCGCGGTGAACTTCCGAAGGACCGGTTCTTCGTTTTTGATCGGAACACCCAGCTGCAGGTGGATTTGTTCCGCGAAGAGAATATCCCGCTGGAAACCGAAGATTCAAAACTCGGCCAGCAGTATCAAAAACTGTCCGGCAGCCTGACGGTGGACTTTCAGGGCGAGGAAAAAACCCTGGTGCAGATGGGCCGTTTTCTCGAGGAACCCGACCGTGCCGTCCGGCAACAGGCATGGGAACTGGTTTCCGAACGGCGGCTTCAGGAGAAGGAGAAATTTGAGGACACATTCGACAAGTTGATTGCACTTCGTCAGCAGACGGCGGCAAACGCCGGCTTCGACAACTACCGCGACTACGCCTTCAAACTGCGCGGCCGGTTCGACTACACACCGGCGGATTGCGAAGCGTTTCACTCGGCCATCGAGACCGAGATTGTGCCGCTGCTCAACGAGATTCGGGCCAGGCGCAAGGAGCAGCTCAAACTGGATACACTGCGACCGTGGGATCTGTCCGTGGACCCGATGAACGGCGCGCCGCTGCGTCCGTTCGAGACGGTCGAACAGCTGCTTGAAGGCGGGCAAAAAATCTTTGACCGGGTTGACGGAAAACTAGCTTCCGAGTTTCAGCTGATGCGTGACAAGAAGGTGCTCGATCTGGCGAACCGCAAGGGCAAGGCGCCGGGCGGATATCAGAGCACGTTGGCGGAAGCGCGGGTCCCTTTCATTTTCATGAACGCGGTCGGGATGCAGCGCGATGTCGAAACGTTGCTGCACGAGGCCGGTCACGCGTTTCATGCGCTGGCCACGCAGGACGAAGATATCTACGAATATCGACATGCGCCGATTGAGTTTTGCGAAGTGGCGTCGATGGCGATGGAACTGTTGGGCGGAGAATACATTGAGGCTTACTACGAAGAAGCGGACGCGCGGCGCGCCCGGATCAAACACCTTCAGGGAATCATCGAAGTGTTCCCGTGGATCGCGACCGTGGACGCGTTTCAGCACTGGATTTACACGCACAAGAATCACACACGCGAAGAGCGGGCCGATGCGTGGAACGGGCTGATGAACCGGTTTGGTGGCGACGTGGACTGGGCCGGGCTGGAAGACGCCCGAACCCATTCGTGGCACCGCCAGTTGCACATCTTCCTCTATCCGTTTTACTACGTGGAATACGGCATCGCCCAGCTCGGCGCGCTGCAAGTCTGGGCCAATTCAAAGAAGGACCGTGCCGCCGCCGTGAAACAGTATCGCGAAGGTCTGGCGCTCGGCGGATCGCGTCCGCTGCCGGAGCTGTTCGAGAAGGCCGGCTGCAAGTTTGATTTTTCGGCGGCCACCGTGCGGCCGCTCGCAAAGATGTTGCGGGAAGAACTGGTTGCGCTGCAATAGGACGCTGCCGGCGTGACCGTCAGTCGTTTAGTTCGATATTCCGAGAAACTCCGCTGTCCGCCCGAAAACGTCGTTGGGCACGCCGAGCGCCTGTTTCAGCCGGGCATCGCGGTCGAACGGATTCTCGATCGCGCTGATCTCAGTCATCTGTTCGCGGGTCAGGTTCAACGGAAAGAACCACGGCGAGACGAGCGTGGTGTTGATGAGCGGATAATCGGTGCCGTAGAGCAGACGTCCGTCAAGCCGCTTGTCGGCCAGTGTGCGGCGGAGGTAGCCGATCTTGTTTCCCTGCGTGAGGGAACTGATGTCGGCGTAAAGATTTGGGTATGTCTCGAACATCGGCAGCAACCGCTGAAAATCTTCGACGCCCTCGTTTTCTCCCGTGGACGCGACATGGGCGACGATCACTTTCACGCCGATCTCCAACGGTAATTTGAGTCGCTCCGGATCGGCCAGTTCATCGTGCGCGTGAGTGAAGGACTTTTCCTGTCCACCGTGGGTCAACAACGGCAGGTTGAGCTGCTTCATTTTTTCGTAAAATGGTCGGAGCGATTCGTCGGCGGGATCGATGAGCATGACCGACGGAATCCATTTCACCAGCACCGCGCCGTTCGCCTTCGCCCATTCGAGACGTTGCAACGCGTCGGGACGGTGCGGGTTGATGCTCGCGCCAAACAACAGGTTTGGATAGCGGGCCGTTTCGCGTGCAACGAATTCGTTGGGCACGTAGAACTCGGTCAGTTCGCGGTCGAGTTCGCCGTCCTTATTGATCACGCCGTCGATGGCCAGAACGACCGCTTTGTCGACGTGCTTGCTCGCGGTGATCCGTTCAGCAATGCGTTGGATGCCGAGCTGGTCGCCCTGAGTCTTGAGCTCTTCTTGCGTGACGCCGAATCCCTTGAGATAAATGCCGAACCGAAAATTGGCGCGCAGGGCCGGCGAAACGAAACAACCGCTGTCGCCGCCGCCCAATCCGGCGACGTGACAGTGCACGTCGATGATCGGTTGGCTCGTGATGGTTTCCGGCTTGCGAAACGGGCCGCTGAAGAACGCGAATCGAAGCACCAGCGCGATCACGATGAGCGCGGGAACGGCGATCGCCGCGAGAATGAACAGACGCCGGAACCGTCTCATGGCCGCGAGCCGCGCGGGTTCGTCCGCCGCCTCTTCAAAGAGCTTCAGTTTTCCGTCGATGATGAACGGCCCGAAGGGAACGAGCGACGCGATGAATGCGACGACCGCCATCGGGAACGGGAGCCGGGATCGCCACGCCTGAAACAGTACCCAGCAAAACCAGACGAACAGGACGCCGTGCGCCCAGCCGACCAGTTTCACGGCGAGCGGTTGGCCCGCCAGATATTTCAGCGGCATCGCGATGAAGAGCAGGATCAGAAATGAGCAGGCTTCGATCTTGCCAACGCGGCGGAGTCTTTCTATGGGGGAGTTTGGCATAAACTGGTTTCGTGGTTCCAATCGAGGGCGAAGGTTTAGTCGCCGAGGCTGAAATAGTGGGAGATGCCATCAAGCACATTGTTCGCCGCGACGGCTGCGAGAATCAATCCCATCACCCGGCTCACGATGCTCGCTCCGGCGTCACCGACGATTCGCTGGATCGGATTCGACAGGCGCAGCAGCAAGTGGGTGATCACTTACGTCGTCTTGAACTGCGCGGGGATAGAATGTTGCGTGTTGTCGCCAACGGCGCGGGCGGATCCTGTATCTGTGTTCATCTGCGGTTGAACTGTTTTCTGTCGTATTATGACACTTCGGTGGCCATTTCACCCAGCACTGACTTCAGCACCGCCTGGCAGGCGCGTTCGGCGGCGTCCTGTTTTTGGAAGTTGTTTTTCGACAATGTCTTGATGAAATGCAAACAAACCTTTCGTTGTTCGCCGGTCCACTTCGCCGTGTAGCCGAGCTTGGTTTCCCGCAATGATTGAACTGTGCCGGGCTGATCGCGCCGCGCGTGAGCCCAGTTGATGACGCTGTGATAATACAACAAAAACCGGTCGATCAACACGAAGGGGAACTGTGGATTTTGATTCGGTCCAACTGAAACCTGAACGCCGCCGAGCTTCATCGTCTTCACCCGGACCCGCGCCATGTTCTCACCCTTCAACCACGCTGCCGCCGCCGCCAACGCCGCGCCGGACAACGTAAACAGTCCGAAGGAAAGGTGTGCGAGCACGAGGTCCAGTTTGACGCCCGCTCCCGCGCCCAGAATCGCGGCGGCCACGATAATCTGTTTCTTGTTCAACCCGAGGAGCTGCCAGGTTTTTTCCGTGAACAGGTCTTCGCGCAGGATGGACTGTTCCGGCAGCTCGAGATTGAAAATATTGTGTTTGAACAGGGCGCGAACATCTGCCTGCGCGCGTTCCTCCATTCGGCTGATCGAGTGCTGATAGTTCTTCACCAGTCCGGCCTTCGCGGCTTCCTCGTCTCCGGCGGAAAAAACGTTCTGAGATTCCACATGGGTCACGGCTTCCCTCAGCGCTTCGCAGATGACGGCGGCCACCCGCGTATTGCGTCGATCCCAGTCCGACTGAAACGCGGTGATCGCCCGGGCCAGCGCCGGTTCCCAATCCTGGTTGATGCTCTTGAGACTTTCGAGCAGGGCGATGCGTTCGGTGTAGGTCGCGCGCACGGCGTTGAAGACGCGGGTCGAATTGAAGCATTTTGCGCACACCAGTTTCCACTCGGCGAGAAACGAGTCGCCTTCTTCCTTGGGATTGATCACCGCCATCCGCGGATTGCCGCACAGCCGGAGGATCTCCATCTCGGCGAGGTCGTGTTGGCGAACGGGCCGTGATCCGTCAACGACATAGATGACGCCGCTCCCTTGGGACAACGGAGCTAGCAACTCGAGGTCTTGTGCGAGTGAAGGTTGGTCTCGATGCGACGCGATGAAGTCATTTGCCGGCGACTCACTCTTGCGGCCGTTCAGCCACTCCAACATCTGCTGCGGATGCTGGAAACCCGGCGTGTCGATGAAGCGCAAAATCTCCCGGCCCTCGACGCGCACCGGATACGCGCGTTGGGCCATCGTCTCGCCGGGCAGATCACTGATGCGCACCTGATCATCCTCGGCGAGCGTCGAAACAACCGACGATTTCCCTTCATTCGGGTGCCCGACAATCGCGAACTGTGGAACGGCGTCACTCATGATCGACCAGTTGTTCGAGCCGCAGTTGCGTGTCGCCGAGTGATTGAATCTGGCGTTCCCACACGAGCTTCTCGGTGGGCCTCGCCGCAGTCAGCAACTCGTTGTCGTCCGGTCGCCCGATCAGTGCCACGATGATTTTTGCTTCACTGCCCAGCGCATCGCGCAATTTCCGGATGCCGCTTATTTTCTCCGCAATCGGTGGCTGCCACGCTTCCTCCAGCAGAATCAGGTGTGGCTGTCCGTTGCCCAATCGAATCTTCTGCAATTGTTCTATCGCCGCGTGCATCGTAGCGGACTGATCCGACCACTCTACCAATTGCGAAATGCTCAGATGAAAGCGTTTTTCAACCAGTTCTGAAAACCGGTTTTGATCAAGGACATGCAGGAGTTCGGCGCTGATCAGGGCAACCGCCGTCGTGCCGGGAGATGCGTTGTGCGAACCACCAGTTAACCGGTTCTGTATGGAGTTTTGGTTTGGCGTTGGCGTGTGTCGGGTTTCCTCTCCCTGTCCGGAAGTTTGAAGGCCCGCCGTTTGTAACCGTTCGTAGAGACGGTCAAACGCCACCTGATTGAAGGACAATTGCTGCCAAGCGCGTCTGCCGAAAATCATCGTCGTGACCCACAAGATCAAGCGGGGCAGCAATCCATAGACGCCGAGTGCCAGGCATAGAAACGGCCACCACGAAACGAGGTTGCCGGTGGCCAGCTGTTTGATGCCGTCTTTCAAAACGATTCTGCTGCCCTCGATTTGTTCGAGCGTGGGCGCTGCATTTGAAACGGCCCAGGACCACGGCATTGCCAGGGTTTTCGTGAGTTGGTGAATCTGTTCCGGCGAGAAATCCACGGCGGACTGCCAGCCGAAGGCCCGGTCCGAAAACACCACCAACGCAATCGTCGTGAGCAGGGCTCCAATATTGAAGCAGACGCCGAACAGCTGGAGTGAGCCGAACACCGGCCAGAGCCCGACGTCACCGTAAATAGAACGATGCCGGGCGGCGGTTCCGAGAAACGCAGCGAATCGTGTCCGTTGGTCTGCGGACACCCGGGAGAGGCCGTGCCGATGGACGCAAATGGTCATCCACGACCAGATTGATCTGATCAACGAACCGAGCACGGACGACTCGGCGGCGAGAAACCGGTTCTTCCTCAGGAGCACGATCACGCCGGCGATCAATACCAGGATGATTTGAATCAACACCAGCCAGCCTAGGTATGCGGCCACGTTGACGGGTTGTTGGCCGTCGTAACTCAACAAGTTCGCCGCCGCGCCCGCGCCGAGAAGCAGTCCGGCCACAGCGAACAGTTTCAGCAGGATGTACCACGAAGCGATCAGGAGTTCTCCGGGCAGAAGCTGTTCCGTGCCCGCCGATCTGCGCCGTGCCTCCAACCAGCGTCGAAACAACCGACGGCGACCGGTTTGACCATCGCGGCCGGCGACGCCTGATTGCGGGAGGATCTGTTCCTTGAAAATCCGATGGTCACGGGCCTCCAGTTCAGTCAGCGGGCGATCATGATCCTGTTCCAACAGATATTCGAAATCGATCACGTCCTCCATCCGCCAGTCGCCGATACTATCGGGGGCGTCTGAGAACGAAGTCGTTGGTTTGGAATCTTGCATGACCGCTGCGACTGATTGTTCTCAACCGGTCTGGCAATGAACAGTCAAAAGGTTGCGTCCGGCGTGACCCCGCCGCCGGAATTTTCGTGCGGAGGTCAAATGACGGGAAATATTGGTCCATCCGGCTATGTCGGGCCGGTCGCCCGGCAAAACGCGGCGCCCCCGGTGCGATGATTGAAATGCAGAAGCCTGCATTCAGGATTTGCGATGAATACGGGACCTGTCTATGTTGTCAGGAATCTCATCACATTTTTTGTTTATGTCTCCGTTTGCCCGCAATTTTTATCAGGTGTCGCTGCTGGCGACGGGTCTTGCCCTGAACGGCCCGGTCGCGGCCGGCGAGGATTCCGCGATCGACTTTGCCCGTGATATCCGCCCGATTCTCTCGGACAACTGTTTCGCGTGTCATGGTCCCGACGAAGCCCATCGCAAAGCCAAACTCCGGCTGGACACCAAGGACGGTGCTCTAGCAGATCGCGACGGCAGCCGGGCGGTTGTGCCGGGGCATCCCGAACAGAGCGATTTGATTTTCCGCATCACCACGAAGGACGAGGATGATCTCATGCCGCCGAAGGATTCGGAAAAATCACTTACGCCGGAGCAGATTGAGCTGTTCAAGAAATGGATTGCGAGTGGCGCCGAATGGCAGGAGCACTGGTCGTTCGTGCCGGTGAAACAACCGGCCATCCCCGAAGTGACGATCAAGGGCGCGATCAACAACCCCATCGACAATTTCATTCTCGCCCGGTTGCAACGGGAAAATCTCAAACCCACGCCCGAAGCGGACAAGGCCACCTTGTTGCGGCGCGTCACCTTTGATCTCACCGGACTGCCGCCGACCATCGGTGACGCCGAGGCGTTCATGGCCGATGATTCCGCCGGTGCTTACGAGAAGGCGGTGGACCGGTTGCTGGCATCGCCCAACTACGGCGAAAACATGGCGAGGTTCTGGTTGGACGCCGCCCGTTACGGCGACACGCACGGGCTGCATCTGGACAACTATCGGGAGATGTGGCCTTACCGTGATTGGGTCGTGCGGGCGTTCAACGAGAACAAACCGTTCGATCAGTTCGTCGTCGATCAAATCGCCGGCGACCTGCTGGAAAACCCGACCGAAGACCAGATTATCGCCACCGGCTTTAATCGCTGCAACGTCTCCACCGCCGAGGGAGGTTCGATCGAGGAAGAAGTTTACGTGCGCAACGTCATCGACCGTGTGGTGACGACCGGCACGGTGTTTATGGGGCTCACGATGGATTGCACCCGTTGCCACAACCACAAGTTTGATCCGCTGACGCAGGACGATTTCTATTCGATGTTCGCCTACTTCAACAGCCTCGACGGCCCCGCGCTCGACGGCAATCGCAAGGACCCGGCACCCGTCGTGGAAGTCCCCAGCAAAGTGCAAACGGCGAAGCGGAAGGAACTGAACGGGATCATCGCGCGGACCGACGGAAAGATGAAGGCCGACTGGTCGGAAGTGGACGCCGCGCAGGCGGCTTGGGTAGCCGAGACGAAGAAGGCATTCGCGCCGGACCCCAACCTGTTGACCGGGCAGAACTTCACGGCGGAATCGATTGAGGCCGCGTATCTCGAAGCTGAGACCGTGGAAGCTGATTCCATCGAGAGCGGTTCGTTCAAAGTAACGGGATTCAAGGCGGATCACTTTGAAGGCAGCAACGTCAGGGCGACCGGTCTGAAGGCAGATTCGGTTCGCATCAAACCATCGGCCGGAGGTTCCGTCACACCGGTCCGGCTCGCCGCCGTCTCGCTCGGCGACTGGTATTCCGTCGGGCCGTTCAATGATGTGGAGCGTTATTTACGCAGCAAAAAACACGGCCCGGAAGGTCAGGATATCAATCTCGAAGAGGAGTTTGCGACGGAAACGGATGCCAAATTGAAGTGGAAGAAACGTTCCGATTACGTCGATGGCAAACCGCAGAACGATCTGCCGGGTGACATGGCCGCCAATTTCATTTACCGGAAAATCCTCTCGCCGAAAGATCAGGACGTGACGATTTCCCTCGGGAGCGACGACGGGATCAAGGTTTACCTGAACAACAAATTGCTGCTCAACAAACTCGTCAACCGCGGGGTGGCCGCCGATCAGGAGATTCTCGAACTGCCGTTGAAGAAGGGTGAAAACCATCTGCTCATCAAGGTGCTGAATTTCGGCGGTGCGTCCGGATATTACTTCGCGTTGAAATCAGAGATCCAGGCCTTGCCCGAGGCCGTTTACAACATTGCCACCAACGACGGAACTGAACTCACCGACGAACAGAAAACAGTTTTGCGCGCTTACTACCGCAACCAGGTTTCCGGTTACGGAGAACTGGTGGCGGTGAGGGGCGAACTGAAGACATCGCGGGATTCGCTCGCCGAAGTGGAGCGCGGCATTCCAACCACGCTGGTCTGGCGCGAGAGCAAGGAGCCAAAGGATTCATTCATTCTCAAGCGCGGTGAGTATGATCAGAAGGGCGAAAAAGTGGGGCGCCACACGCCGCGCATTCTGCCGCCGATGGACGGCGATCTGCCGAACAACCGACTTGGTCTGGCGAAGTGGATGGTCGATCCGGAACACCCGCTCACCGCCCGCGTAACGGTGAACCGTTTCTGGCAACAGCTCTTCGGCACCGGCCTGGTGAAAACGTCAGAAGATTTCGGATCACAGGGTGAACCACCGAGCCACCCGATGCTGCTCGACTGGCTGGCCGGACAGTTCATGGCCGACAATTGGGATGTGAAGCAGACGATGAAACGGATGGTCATGTCGGCAACCTACCGTCAGTCCTCGCGCATCTCGCCCGAGCTGCACCAGCGTGATCCGGCAAACCGGCTGCTCGCGCGCGGTCCGCGTTTCCGGCTCGATGCCGAGATGCTCCGTGACCAGGCGCTGTTCGTCAGCGGATTGCTCAACGGCACGATGGGCGGTCCCAGCGTCAAGCCGCCGCAGCCGGACGGGCTTTGGTTTGCTGTCGGTTACAGCGGTTCCAACACCGTTCGTTTCAAAGCGGACGAAGGCGATGACAAAGTACATCGCCGCACGCTTTACACGTTCATCAAACGCACCTCGCCGCCGCCGCAGATGAGCACGTTTGACGGGCCGTCCCGCGAATCGTGCATCACCCGCCGCGAACGGACCAACACGCCGTTGCAGGCGTTGCTGCTCTGGAACGATCCGCAGTATGTGGAAGCCGCGCGAGCGCTCGCCCAACGTGCGTTGATCGAGGGTGGCGAGACGGATGAAGATCGCGCCGCCTACATGTTTCAACTCGCGACCGGCCGCGAAGCGACGAAGACCGAGGTGACGGATTTGATGCAGGCCTGCTCCGAGGAACTGGAGCACTACGCCGCCAACGAAGCCGCCGCGAAAGAGCTGATCAAGGTCGGCTCCGCGCCGGTCGCCGACAACATCGAAGCACCCCGGCTCGCCGCCTGGACAATGACCGCTAATTTGTTGCTGAACCTCGATGAAGTCATCATGAAGAACTGATGCCGGTCGACGCCGACAAAACCGAAACTCGAATGCCGAAAACTGAACCAAATCTGAAATTGGAAACCCGAACTATCGTGGAGGTCTCCTCGGTTTTCTAAATTTGGAGTTCGGAATCGCCCTCATTCCTCCCAAACCTTTTAAGCATTGAACCAAAGCCATGAACCCGTTTGAAACCGAATACAAAGCGATCACGCGCCGCCATTTCTTTGCGAAGGGCGCGATGGGTTTGGGCACCGCCGCGCTCTCGTCGCTGTTGCCGAATTCAAACCTGTTCGCCGGACAGGCGAGCCCGTCCGGCCTGCTCGGCGCACCGCATTTTGCCCCGAAGGCCAAGCGCGCAATTTATCTCTTCATGGCCGGTGCTCCCGCACAGCTGGATTTGTTCGACTACAAACCCAAGATGGAGGCGTTGTACGACACCGACCTGCCCGAATCCGTCCGGCAGGGCCAGCGGCTGACGACGATGACGTCGGGTCAGACCCGGTTCCCGATTGCTCCCTCCAAATTCAAGTTTTCGCAGCACGGCAAGAGCGGCGCCTGGGTCAGTGAGTTGCTGCCTCACACCGCCAAGATGGTTGACGACATCGCGATCATCAAAAGCGTCCATACCGAGGCGATCAATCACGATCCGGCCATCACCTACATCTGCACTGGCAACCAACTGCCCGGCCGCGCGAGCCTGGGTTCATGGTTGAGCTACGGGCTTGGATCGGTGAACCAGAACCTCCCGGCGTTTGTGGTGATGACCCCGACATGGACTGGACGCAAAGAGGCGCAAGCGCTGTACAACCGGCTGTGGGGTTCGGGCTTTCTGCCGAGCAAACACTCCGGTGTTTCGTTGCGCTCGAACGGTGATCCCGTGCTGTTTCTCTCAAATCCGCCGGGCGTTGAAGCCAGTCAACGTCGGCGCATGTTGGATTCACTTGAGAAATTCAACCAACGCACGTTGGATCAGCTCGGTGATCCCGACACGCAGACGCGGATCGACCAGTATGAAATGGCGTTTCGCATGCAATCATCGGTGCCAGACCTGACCGACATTTCCGGTGAATCCAAGGCCACTCTCGACATGTACGGACCGGACGTGGAAAAGCCGGGCACGTTTGCGCGCAGCTGCCTGCTCGCCCGACGCATGATCGAACGCGATGTGCGTTTCGTGCAGCTGTTCCATCGCGGATGGGACCAGCACGGCGATCTGGTCGGCGATCTGCCGAACCAGTGCAAAGACATCGACCAACCGAGTTGGGCTTTGGTCCAGGATCTGAAAGCACGGGGCTTACTCGACGACACATTGGTGATCTGGGGCGGCGAGTTCGGTCGGACAGTTTACTGCCAGGGCGGGTTGTCGCGTGAGAACTACGGCCGCGATCATCATCCGCGTTGTTTCTCAATCTGGATGGCGGGCGGCGGCATCAAGCCGGGCATCGTCTACGGCGAGACCGATGATTTCAGTTACAACATCGTGAAGGACCCGGTCCATATCCACGACCTGAACGCGACGATTCTGCACTGCCTCGGCATCGATCACCGGAAGCTGAGTTACAAATTTCAAGGCCTCGACATGCGCCTCACCGGTGTGGAGGAACAAAACCCGGTTCAGGGCATTCTGGCATAAATGATCGCACGGGTCGCCGATGTGCGCGGTTCCGTTTTACGGATGATACTTCTTGCCGGAGGATGGCCGGCACGTGATAGATTTCTTGTTATGCCGCCGAACAGTGCTTAATTTCGCCGACCGGTGCGGGCGGCGCCCGGATAAAAAGCGAACAGGCTTATGGAAGATATTTTGAAACATCCTTTTGTGGTGGGACTCGCCGTGGGTCTCGTCGGCGCGATCATCGTCTGGATCAACGGTTGGTTGAGCCGGCGCGGGCTGGCCAAGGAGGTCAGCACCTTGCGGGAACATCTGCAACGGCAGATGGAAATCACTCAGAAGGGAAGCGAGTCCCAGAAAAAGGAACTGGAAGATCTCCGCAAGCAAAACGAAAACTTGCGCGTCACCAACGCGGCACTGAAGCAGAAACCCGGTCGTGCCGAGATCCAGACTCTTACGGTTTATGACAAGGCGCTTCACATCATGAACGGTCGTGCGCCGGGTTTTGGCCCGGCGTGGGAGGGTGCCATCAAGGAGGCCGAGGCGGAAGTGTCGCAGGCGGATTCGGGAATCATGCCGATGTTGCGAAAGGTGTTCCGTCCCTCGCTCGCGAACGGCGGTTCGTCCGGTGCCATCGAGGAATCTTCCAATTCATCGGGTGAAAAAAACACTTCGGAAACCAACGCCAGGACCGGCTCCTTCTGAGGTAGACCAAAACCATTTCAAGCCGCCGACAACCAGTCGACGGCTTGTTTTTTGACCATCATATTCCTACCACGGAAGACACCGAAAACACGGAGTGCCAGGCGGTTTGATGTTGCGGTTTGGAGCGTGATTAATAAGGCGAACACGGCAGCGGAATTTCGAAGAACAAAAAAAGCATTGGGTTTTCACATTCCGTGTTTTCAGGTAGCAACGTTCAGTTTCTCGGTTTTCAGTTTTCTCCGCAGAGATTAGCCGTCATAACTCCGGCATGCCCACCGCTGAACTGACCGGCACGAGCGTATTGATCGTCGAGGACGAGGTGCTGTTACGCAAACAGATCGCCGGCGTGCTGGAACGGTTCGGAGCCGACGTCACGCAGGCGGGCGATCTCGCAACAACCCGCCGGACGGTCGCCGATTTGAACTTCGACTTCGCCCTCCTGGACGTGAACCTGCCGGACGGCCGCGGGACTGAGTTGCTCAGGGAATCCGCGTTCAGTTCCAACACCAGCGTGATCATCATGACCGCCGAGGCGGAGGTGAACACGGCGGTCGAGGCGATGAAGCTCGGGGCCGTTGATTTTCTCTCCAAGCCATTTGAGCCCGCCGAACTGCCGCTCGTGTTTCGCCGCGTCAAACGCGTCCGGCAGACCGAACGCGCCGAGCAGCATCGGCGCAACGAAACTGCGCGCACCCGGCCGGAATTCTATTTTGGAAACGCCCTCAAACCGCTGGAGGAACGGATCAACAAGATCCTGACTGCCGACACGCGAATGGGCGTCGAGACCTCCGCGCCGCCGGTCTTGATCGAGGGGGAGACGGGCACCGGCAAGACGACCATCGCCCGCTGGATTCATGAGCACGGCCCGCGCGCCGACCGGTCCCTGATCGAGGTGAACTGTTCTGCGCTGCCGGAGAACCTGGCGGAGTCCGAGTTGTTTGGTCACGAACGCGGCGCGTTCACTGATGCGAAGAAGGGCCGGATTGGTCTCTTCGAAGCGGCGGATGGCGGGACGTTGTTTCTCGACGAACTGCCGAGTTTGTCAGCGGCGTTGCAGGCCAAAGTGCTGACCGCGATCGAGGATCATCAGATCCGGCGGGTCGGCAGCAACAGGCCGGTATCCGTGAACGTTCGCGTCATTGCCGCAACGAATCTTGATTTGAAGGAGGCCGTTTCACGCGGCGAGTTTCGGGAGGATCTCTATCACCGGTTGGACCTTTACCGCCTGAGCATTCCACCGCTCCGTGATCGCCGTGACGAGGTGTCGGTCCTCGCCAACAGGCTGCTCGAACAATTGTGCCGGAAGCATCGCATCAAGAAACGTTTGATCAGCAAGGTCGGCCTAGAGCGGCTTGCCAACCACGCGTTTCCGGGCAACGTCCGCGAGCTGTCGCACGAGCTGGAGCGGGGCATCGTGTTTGACGAGGGCGATGAACTCGACTTCGCAAATCTGGCCGACGGGCGGGCTGTCACCGGCGGTGCTCTCGGGCCGGACGTGTGGTTCAATGAAGCATTCCGGTTTCCGGAGGACGGTTTTTCGCTGGAGGATTCGATCAATCATCTGATTCAACACGCCCTCGCGCAGTCGAACAACAACGTATCCGCGGCGGCGCGGTTGCTCGGCGTCTCGCGTGACTACGTCCGCTATCGACTTGAAGGGAAGCGCGATCCGACAGAGTAAGGGGGAGCAAACGTCCCGGCGATCTGGCACGGCGGCATGGAAAAAACGTAGAGCAACCCACGTCAGGCAGTACCGGAGATCGCGTCAATCAGCCAGTGTTTCGCCTGCGGAAAAACCGGAACATGAGGATTGCTGAACCAGAAAGAAGCCTGTATCAAACCGGCCTCGACAGTTGCACCGGTAGCTCAATGGATAGAGCACCTGACTTCGAATCAGGCGGTTGGGGGTTCGAGTCCCTCCCGGTGCACCATTTCACAAACCTGAATGAATCTTCCCGACCGAGTTGTACGAACGCACAGAACACCCCGAAAGAAACCGAAGGATCCCGGAATTCAACGACTTACGTCGCCAAAGTGCGGTGATTGAAAAACGGGCGGTTTAGGCGAGTTGTACGGTCTGACCGTCGGACAAGAATTGGCGGAGAACCCCAACAAAACCCAGACTTCTGAAGTGTCAGCTTGAGAACGGCGGACAGTCCGTACATGTCGGACAACGGACAAGGTTTTTTAGTCGGTCAATCAGTCGCGCTAATTGGATCTTATGATGCGCCCGCCTCTGCACTCGCTTTGCAGACCGGCTGCAAGGCCGGTTCAGTCGCCATGCACGGCGGGTGGCACTGAGGTTCTTACCTGTCCCAACCTGGAAGCAAGAAACCCAGTGCAAACGAGGAGACTCCCGATCAACAGCAAGGTCGCTGAACCGATGCAAATGCAAAGCCGCTCGTTCAACAGCCCGATGTTATGCACACCGCCGGGAGCAGTCTCAATGGTGAAGGTCACGTACGCCAGGAGAACGCCGAAGAAACCGATGAAGACTCCGAAGACGACAAACCCACCCGCCGGACTGGCCTCCCAAGGGTCATCAACCTTGCTCCGCTTTACCGCGTTTGATGCTGCTTCCTTCGCGAAGTCCTCCGCCATTTGCGCCTCGCGAATCCAGCGATTGAGCGGGCCCCAATCTCCGCCGTTCAAATCACGCACCAGGGCGTTCTCGCTGAACTCGCCGGACTCCACCTGGAGACGCAGATCCACCAAAGCGAACGGGCCTTGCTCCTGTTCCTCGAGCCAGACATAGAGACTGGGATTCATTCCCGCTTCATATCACCGCTTTCAGCCGTTGGGGAGATCAAAAGATCACGAGGACTTCGATCAGGCCTCTTCCCAGTGTGCCGGGTGAATTGCTGGCAACAGGCGATGATCTCGGCGAAGGATTTTGAGAAAACCTGGTAGCAGGCCGGGCAACCGGGCGTGGCATTGTTGGCCAGATCCGCAGCGGTGAACCCGCACGCGAGACAAACCATGTCCGTCTGCGGTTGAAACGCGCGGGCACACTCGCTGCAGAGATCCAGCTTTTCGATCTTTCCGCCCTCGATCCGCGTGAGCGGAATGGTGGGATTGTTCGCCTGGCAGTTTGAGCAGCACGCGGCTTTCACAATCTCGGAACCGCTCCGCCATCGGGGCGCGCGCCCCCATCTCGAAACCATCGAGCCAGGCCGAAAAGAACGGCCGACTCTTTCGAAGTGAGCAAACCGAGCGACGAATCAATCTTGCCCAACGAAGCCAACGCCTCGCCACCGCGCGGTGTTAAGCCGAGGTTCATACCGCCGTCATGTCCGTCATTTCGAAGCACCTCCGCATGAGCAATCCATCCCGCTTTCGACATCTTCTCGACCAAGGATTCGTATGGTTCACCAAGATCGAAATCGTGCATCATCTGTTCAGACATTCTGTTCCGTTCTTTTTGGTTGGTTTCTTCATCGCGCCGCTTTCCTATTTACCCTCAACATGTCGGCAGCTGGGATCCCCTTTCGCACCTCCATCGCCTTCAATTCTTGAGCGTATGCGATTACACGGACCACCTGTTTCTCAAGATCGTACGCCGACGGGGTGCCGAAGGGACTGTGCCGTTGCGTCCGCCATCTGCCCCAAAACCTGGTAGTGCTCCAGAGTGGAAGCGGCTTCATTGGCCAAGGCGATTGCAGAGATCAAAACTGAATCGGACGGCGCTGCCAAAGCGATGAGTGAAGCACTCACCGCCCGCCGCGCGCTTTTTGGTGAGCAGGACGAGAGGGATACCGCTGCCGAAGAACTTTTCGGGTGCCTCCAATCCATCCTTTCCGAACAGCGGAAGGTCCAGACCAAAATCTGTCTTCAGTTTCATCGCCAAGGCGAGATTTGGTGCAATCTCATCCCCTGTGAAACTGATCCTGTACTGGTATGACT
>JBDNGP010000104.1:0-5124 GCA_041689265.1 Verrucomicrobiota bacterium | reverse complement strand
TGTTGTCCGTTTCATTTTGCGAACGCCAAGGGGAGGGACTGGTTCCGGTCGCCCTTCGGGCTCCCTCCACCAGTCCCTCCCCCTCATGCCTTGTAGTGTATTGATCTTCCCTTTGAGGTCACGAACTCAGAAACGGCGGGGTAGGGCGAGTCTCTGGCCGAGCCCACTATTGAATCCCGGGGGGATGTGTCGTCAAATATTCGCACCGTTCCACGCTTTCAGCGTGTTGGAATGGGCTCCGCGGGAGCGTCGCCCTACCGACGAAACAACAATCTGTGTTCATCCGTGTCCCTCTGTGGTTAAGCCGTTTCCGATTCAACACATCCAAAGAAAGTCAGATACGGTTCCTTCTTCGCCTCGCGTTGGATCAGCAACGCGAGTTCGCGCGCATGGTAATCACCCCACATGGAGCTCTCGCCGTTGGGAATCTTCTGGCCGGGCGCGATGTAATCCCAGTCGTTCGGACGATGATAAATCGAGTGCAGGATGAGTCCCTGATGCTTCCGATCTGTCGACAAGTAGGGCTCCGAGAACAGTGTCCGGGCAATGGCCAGACCTGCCTGCCGATAACGTTTGGCCTGCTTCTTTCCGGCAACAGTGCTGTTCAGAGCCAGCCAGTTACCCAGCCGAATAAGCCCCTGCGCCGTAATCGCGGCGGCGGAGCTGTCCACCGGCTCCCAATCGTTGTAGGGATTCGATTTCTGATCGAGATAGTTCTTGGGCAGGCGATGCAGGTTTGGGGCTCCGGTGTCCCACATCGGAATCCCGTCTCTGCACGAGTTCTCCAGATAGAAGTCCGCCGTTGCGGTCGCCGCTTTGAGAAACGTTGCCTCCACTTTCTTGCGTCCGCCAAACGGGCTGAGGGCCTCGTCGTCCAGTTCATCCAGAAACTCCAGTTGCTCGGGGAAACCACTAATCGCCCACGAAAGCCCACGCGTCCACGTACTGAAACCTGAATACCCCTGCTGCGTATTCGGACACCTGAACACGCCGTTCTTTGCGTTGAACAGGGATTCGTGGGCCGCGCGTCCCCAAACATCATAGACATCACGACCTTCGCCGTAATAGATGGAATACTTCGCCGTATTCAGACCGTGTTCAATGGCTCTTTGGAGCAAAGAGATTTTTTCATCCTGTTCACCCATCAACACATGTCCCAGTTGATGGGCCACGGACAACGCCCGACACGTGCGAATCGTGTCGACAAACAAGGAATGCGCGCCGTTGAAACTGTGGATGAAACCAGTGCCATCAGCCGTCTTCGTCCAACGCGACGCCTGAACGGCACCGCTGACTTTGAGCGCCATTTCATAAAAATCCTGCTCGCGTTCGTTCCATTCGATCCGGCCTTCGCGCATCAGACGCAACAGATTGCCGTAGGTGGAGACGTTGTTGAAACCGTGATCGTGCACACCGATGTGTGAGACGTGACTGGCCATCAGCTCGACCGTCTTGTCGCGGCCAATCTTGAGGAATCGCTCATCGCCCGTCGCGTCGAATTGCAGGATGGCGGAGCCAAACTGAAATCCCTGCGTCCACTCGGTCCATCCGCGCGTGATGTATTTGCCTTTCACGGTGAACACAGGTGTGCCGTTCGCGGGTTTCCATGATTTCTCGATGCTCAGGATTTTCTGGCCGGACAATTCCCAGAAGTTCTCGATCTTCGGGAGCAGCTTCTTTGGAGTCAGTTGATTGTCGATCTTGATAGGCATAAGGTTTTTTTAGCCACGGATGAAACACAGATTGAACACGGATAAATCAACATTTCGATCGGCTGGGTGTTGCAACACCTGCGTCGATCCACATCCAATCCGTCTCGTTTGCAGCTCACCAAACTTTTGGATCCGTATTTCATTCGTGGCTAAAAATCAAAGAGTTCGCAGGTGGAATCCACCGTCCACGTTGATGACTTCGCCGGTGCTGAACGGGAACGCGTCGGTGGCAATGGCAACGACCGCCCTGCCGATATCTTCGGGAGTGCCCCAGCGTTTGATTGGGGTCAAACCATCGGCGATCAGTTGATCATACTTCTCCTTCACCGGACCGGTCATTTCCGTGGCGATGATGCCGGGCCGGATCTCGAACACACCGATGCCGTGTTCCGCCAAACGTGCGGCGAAAAGCGGCGTCAACATGGAGAGAGCCGCCTTCGAAACGCAGTAGTCGCCGCGATTGACCGACGCGGTGTAGGCGCTCAGCGACGTAATCGTGACGATCTTGGGATTATTGATTTCTGATTTACGATCTTGGATTGCAGAGAGCATTTCGTTCGCTACCAGTTGGGTCAGGAAATACGGCCCCTTGACGTTGATGCCGATCAACCGATCAAAACTCTCCTCGCCCGCTTCGAGAATATCCGCGCGATCGTTCGGTGCGACGCCAGCGTTGTTCACCAGCAGATCTATTTTTCCGAAGGTGTCTTTCGTGAACTGAACGAGCCGGCGGCGGTCCGGCAATTTGCTGATGTCGGCCTGGCAAATCTCCGCACGGATCTCGCCTCCCTGCTCCTTCGCGCGCGCGACGCAATCAGACGCGGTCTGTTTCGCCGCATCCACGTTGCCCGCGTAGTTAATCACCAGATCGTGGCCGGCCCCGGCGAGGGCCAGGGCGATTCCGCGACCAATCCCACGGGAGGCCCCGGTGACAAGAGCAGTTGGATTCATTGGGGCGAATCCTACTCAATGACTTGTCATCATTAAAATATTATATTTCTATTCGATCCATTGATTTTTATTATGGATCTCTATCAACTCGAATACTTCGTGGAAGTCGCCCGGCAGGGTAGTTTTACCAAGGCGGCGGTGAAGTCCGGCATTGTTCAACCCGCGCTCAGCCAGCAGATCAAACGTCTTGAGGAGGAATTCAACACCGCGTTGTTCATTCGCGATCGACGTCGCATTTAACTGACTCCCGCCGGCGAGACTCTCCTCGAACACGCCCGCAACCTGCTGGCGATGGCCCGGCACACGCGGGAGTCCGTGGCCGGCCTGACCGAGCTCAAGCACGGCCGCCTGACCCTGGCGGCGATCCCGGCGGTCAGCGCGTTCTATCTGCCCGGTCGCCTCAATCGATTTCTTGGGAAACACCCGGGCATCGAGCTGGTCATCCTGGAGGAGAGTTCAACCGGCGTGGCCGAGCTCGTGGGCAACGGCACGGCGGAGATCGGTTTTCTTCAACTGCCCGAACTGGATCAACGGTTGGAAACCCGGAAGCTGCTGACCGAGTCACATCACGTGCTGCTACATCAGAAGCACCGGCTCGCGGATGCGCGTTCGGTCACGATAAAACAACTGTCGGGGGAGTCATTCATCCAATACCGAGGCAGGGTGCACGAGACCGTTTTGCATGCTTGCCGACGCGCTGGGTTCGACCCCAAGGTGGCCTGCGTCACCAGCGAACTGGCAACCGTGCATGCTCTCGTTCATTCCGGCCTGGGCGTCGCGATTCTACCGGAGATGGCCATTCCGACCGGCCTCAAGGGAACGCGGGCGGTTCCGTTGCGAAATCCGGGTTTGAAACGCGACATCGGTCTCGCACGTCGCCATGCGACACCGCTCTCCGCGGCAGGCAAGGCATTTGAAACATTTCTATAACCCGAAGCCTTCGAAACACAAACCACCCAGCGCGCGTTACTCAATTTTCCATTGGACACCGACGAATCTGGCTCGGACACTGGCGCTTATGATTTCTCGCACCAAGTCTGATGAACTTTTCGCGCAAGCACTGAAACGAATCCCGGGCGGCGTCAATTCGCCGGTGCGCGCGTTTCGTGCCGTGGGCGGAAATCCGTTTTTCGTGGATCGGGCGAAGGGTTCACACATCTGGGATGTCGACGGCAACGATTACGTTGACTACGTCGGAACCTGGGGGCCCGCAATCCTCGGCCATGCGCCGGACAACATCGTCAAAGCCGTGCAGGAACGCGCCGCGCTGGGAACGAGTTTCGGCATCCCAAATCCGCTCGAAGTCACGATGGCGAATCTGGTGACCGATCTGGTACCGAGCGTCGAGAAAGTGCGGATGTGCAACTCCGGAACCGAAGCGACGATGTCCGCCATCCGGCTCGCGCGCGGATTCACTAAGCGCGACAAGATCATCAAGTTTGAAGGCTGTTACCACGGGCATGTTGATTCACTGCTCGTGAAGGCCGGCTCCGGAGCGCTGACGTTTGGTCACCCGGACAGCGCCGGTGTTCCCGCGTCATTCACGCAGCACACCATCGTCCTGCCGTTCAACGAGAAGGCCGCGCTCGAGGAGGCGTTCAAGACGTACGGCAATGAAATCGCCGGCGTCATTCTCGAGCCGGTTCCTGCGAACGCCGGACTTTACCTGCCCCGCCCCGGCTATCTGGAATTCCTCCGCCAGATCACGGCGAAGCACGATTCGCTGCTGATTTTCGATGAAGTCATGACGGGATTTCGGCTCGGACTGGACGGCGCTCAGGGCCGGTTCAAGATCACGCCAGACCTGAGCTGCTTTGGGAAAATCATCGGTGGCGGGCTGCCGGTGGGCGCGTTCGGTGGGCGCGCGGAAATCATGGATCTCCTCGCACCGCTCGGCCCCGTGTACCAGGGCGGAACATTGAGCGGCAACCCGCTGGCGATGGCGGCCGGCATTGAGGCACTGAGATCTCTACGGGACGGAAGCGTTTACAAACATCTGGAGAACATCGGCCGCGCGTTGGAATCCGAACTGCGCGCCGCCGCGAAACTTGCGGACGTGCCCGTCAATTTCCAACGGATCGGCTCAATGTTTTGCGGTTATTTCACCGATCAGGCGGTGCATAATCTGGATGACGCGATGAAATGTGATCGCGAGCGTTTCGGCCGGTTCTTCCATGGGATGCTACAGGAAGGGGTGTATTTTGCGCCGTCACAATTTGAAGCCGGATTCATTTCGGCAGCGCACACCGAACAGGATGTCGAGAAAACCGCGAGAGCCGCAACGAAGGTGTTCAAAGCAATCTGAGTATGGGGCAGGAATGCGGCGCGTTTTTGAATCAATGACCTCAGGAGGCGAATAATTACGCTACGGAGGAGGCGGTCATTGTTAGGTATGGTTTGTTTTTGGTGCGCCGGTTTTTTGTTTTTGGTTTTCTTCCCGGCGCCGGTTTCGCTGGGCAAG
>JBDNGP010000103.1:0-3713 GCA_041689265.1 Verrucomicrobiota bacterium | reverse complement strand
CCCGCTTGCTCCGCCTGTTCGCAATCCCATCCATAATATACTTCTCCCAATCTCCGCGGTCGACTGATTCGGATTAGAGCGTCGTCGAGGGCTGTGGATTGGGAACTTCCGGACGCGGGCTCGAATGTAGCACCTTTTCGAGTGTCCAGACTCGAAGCGGTGCTTGACGCACCCATGGCCCTTACCTAGTCTCCTCGACTCGCTGGATGGCAGGCCGGTTTCCGCATGCTTTTTCCCAGCACTAATTGACCTTTTTTTGAAAGAATCACCCGTGAACGTCACCATCGAAAACTTGGCTCCCTGCAAACGTTTGCTGCGCATTGAAGTGCCGGCGCAGGAAGTGGACACCGCATTCAACAACACCACCCAGTCCTTCCAGAAACAGGCCCGTCTGCCTGGATTCCGCCCGGGCAAAGCGCCGCGCGCGATGGTGCTGAAAAAATTTGAGAAGGACATCCTCGCCGAGGTGAAACGCAAGCTGCTGCCGGAATCGTATCAGAAGGCGGTCAAGGAAAACGGGCTCAAGCCGGTCGGTTATCCGCAGATCGAAGAGACGCAGTTCGCCCGCGGAGCGGCGATGATTTTTTCGGCCACGATTGAAATAGCCCCAGAATTTGAATTGCCCGAATACAAGGACCTCCCGGCGAAGGTCGGCAACAACGAAGTCACTGATGAGGACGTCGAGAAGGCGATCCAGATTCTTCGCGACCGCCAGGCAAAATACGAAACCGTCAATCGCGACGCACAGACCACGGACATCGCGGTGGTGAACTACACCGGCACGGTGGAGGGTAAACCGATCATCGAAACCGCTCCGTCCGCGAAGAGTCTGAGCGAGCAGAAAAATTTCTGGATCAATATCGCCGAGGACTCGTTTCTGCCGGGCTTCAGCACCCAGCTTCTGGGCGCGAAGAAGGGCGACAAGCGGACGGTGAAGGTGACGTTCCCTGCCGATTTTGTGACGGCTGAACTGGCTGGCAAGGAAGGCACGTTTGAAGTGGACGTGACCGAGGTCAAGGAGCGCAAGCTGCCCGAAATCGACCAGGCGTTTGCTGATTCCTACGGTGCGGAATCTCCGGAGAAACTTCGCGAGGGCGTGCGTCAGGATCTGGAGCAGGAACTCAAGAACAAGAAGAGCCGGGACACCCGCAGCCAGGTTATCAAGGAGCTGCTCAACCGCGTGAAATTTGATTTGCCGGAGAACGTCGTCGCCGAAGAAACGCGCAACGTCGTCTACCAGATCGTGCAGGAAAACCAGAATCGCGGTCTCCCGCAGGAGGTCATCGAACAGCAGAAGGACCAGATTTACGCCGCCGCCAGCGCCGGAGCCAATGAGCGCGTGAAGGCATCATTTGTCTTCCGCAAGATCGCTGAAAAAGAAGACATCAAGGTTGAGCGAAACGAACTCAGCGCCCGCGTTCACGCCATCGCCCAGATGCGGCAGATGCCCGTGGAAAAACTCGTGAAGGATTTGGAAGCGCGCAACGGTTTCGCCGAGCTTTACGATCAGCTGATGTCCGAGAAGGTCATCAAGTTCCTCGAAGAACACGCCAAGATCGAAGCCGTCGATCCGAAAGAACTGGAAGCCGCGAACGCTTAACTGGCCTGTTCAGTCAGAATTCAAAAGCCGACCTCCGGGGTCGGCTTTTTTATTGGAACCTGCGGCGGATCAAATCTCTTCCAGAGGCATCGAGGCATCACCGAACTGCGGCAGCCGCACGTTCATCTTGTCCATCATTGAGAGATAGAGTCGGCACATCTGGCGTTCGGACTTTTCCTTGTAGTCGAGCACGCGACCTCCTTTCAGCCGACCGCCGGCACCGCCGAGCAGGACGACCGGAAGCTGCGTGGCATCGTGATTGCCATTCAACATTGAGGAGCAATACATCAGCATCGTGTTGTCCAGCAGCGTGCGTTCGCCTTCCCGGAGGGCGTCGAGTCTGCGAGCGATGTAGGCGACTTGTTCGAGGAAGAACTGGTTCACTTTCAACCAGTCGGCCGTGTCGCTGTGCGAGAGCAGATGATGGATCATGTAGTCCACGCCGAGATTTGGGAATCGCAGCGAGCTGTGATCGTTGTTCAGCTTGAGCGTGGTGATACGTGTGGTGTCGGTTTGGAAACCAAGCACGAGGATGTCGCACATCAATTTCATGTGCTCGCTGATGTCCTGCGGAATGCCGTCGACAGGACGCGGCATGTTTGGCGCGCTGAGCGTCGGCCGCCAGCCCTGCAGCTCGCCCTTCTTGCCGGCGTTCTCGATCCGCTGTTCCACGTCGCGCACGGACTCCAGATATTCGTCGAGCTTGTGCTGGTCGTTCGCGCTGATGTTGCGGCGCAGATCCGTCGCGTCGGACAAGACGGCGTCGAGCACGCTTTGGTCGCCCTTGCTCACGGAATCCTTGAACAGCCGGTCAAACGCGAGCGCGGGATAAATCTCCAGCGGCGTCGGCGTGGTCGGTGAACTCCACGAAATGTGCGAGCTGTAGAGCATTGAGTAGTTCTTGTGCACCGACGGGTTCGACTTTTCGCATCCGAGCACGAGACTAGGCACCTTGGTCGAATGGCCGTAACGCTGCGCCAGCAACTGGTCGATGCTCGTGCCGGAACGGATCTCGCCACCAGAGGCCAACGGCGCGCCGGACAGCAGGTTGCCAGTCTGCGAGCTGTGGATGTTTCCCTTGGTGGCCTCGTCGTTGTAAAGGCCGCGAACAAAAAGCATCTTCTCCCGGAAATCGTTGAGCGGCGACAGCACTTGGCCGAGTTCCATGTCCTTGCCCTCGCCTTTGGCCCACCATTCCTTCGAGTGAAATCCGTTGCCGGAAAACAGCACGGCGAGCCGCACCGGAGCTTCGCTGGCGGGTTTGATGCCGGTGGACGGCGTGTCGCCCCAGACGGTGAGCGATTCCATCCACGGCAGCGCCATCGTGACACCGACCCCGCGGAGAAACGTGCGACGGGAGAATTGATGCGAGTTCATGGGCATTGAATAACTTTGGAGAATACGCCGGAACGCACAAAAGAAAAGAACATTGGGTCGTTAGCGCAGCAGCCTGCCTAGGGGCGCCAAAGGTTCGTTTGTCAGCGCGGTCGACCGGGGAATCATCGTCGGCGTCGGCCAGGAGTGGCCTCTGGTCCCGCGCAAGCAACTGAACCGGATCACGGTTTGCGAACCGCGAACGCTTTCGCTCGCCCAAGGTGACCGGTTGCAGCTCAAGGCAAACCAACGCCTGTCATCGGGAGCGATGGTCACCAACGGGGAAATCGTCACGGTCGCGTCGGTTCGGGCGGACCGAGGAATAGCCCTGCAGGACGGACGAACACTCGATGCGGGATACCGACAGGTTGTTCCCGGCTACGCAGTGACTTCCTACGGCTCGCAAGGAAGGACGACGGACTACGTGCTGTTCTCCGATTCCGCAGTTCGCGCCGCGACCAACAGGCGCCAGTGGTATGTTGCCATCTCAGGCGGACGACGTGGGATTCGCATCTCTACGCCCGACAGGCAGGCTCTCCGGGTAAACGTGACGAGGTCGGGAGATTCACCCTTGGCGATGGATCTGATCGCACACGGACCCCGCGCTCAGAAGTGAAATGCAACACTCCGGTGTTAGTTGCTACTGTTAGGGCAATTGTATGCGTTGTCTCCGGGAGCGCAAGGGATAACCCGTCTTTGCGCGTCTTCCCGTGGGCCCCGCACGTTGAGGGCAGCACCT
>JBDNGP010000102.1:0-15022 GCA_041689265.1 Verrucomicrobiota bacterium | reverse complement strand
GGACGGCGTATACAATCAGTTTGAGACCAGCGAAATGCTCACTCAGCTGAAGGAACACATCACCGCCCGCGGCTTCATCAGCCAGGCGCGGCATCAAGCGCGCACGGAGACTGTCGATGACATGTCGGCAATCGTCATTGAATTGGTGGAGCTCAGTGCAGCGGAAGATTCCCTGCGGCAGTTAATCATTCCCTCCGAACTGCGCGCGGCACAGGTTATCGATGGGTTTAAATTGATCGCCCCGTTGAACCAGAATGAACGCACGTGGCTGGCGGAGTGCGATGGAAAACGATTGGTGATCAAATTTGCCGCGCTGGAAGCACTGCATTCCGAGTTGATTCGCAACCAGTTTCTAAAGGAGATCTGGAGTCTGGTGCGGCTGGACAAGGATTTCTTCACCAAGGCCTACGTGCCGGAGGGAGTTTCCACGATGTGTTACTGCATGGAATACATCGAGGCTCCGACGCTGAAGGATTATCTGAAAACCCACGGACCGTTGGGGGTGGAGGAGGGGCTGGTGCTGACGCGGTTTCTGCTCGATGCCTGTCAGTTTCTCGTCAGCCTAGATCTCGTGCATGGTGACTTGAAACCGGAGAATATCCTGGTGGTGGATCTCGATGACGGGATCAACTTCAAGCTCATCGACTTTGGGAGCATCAGTGAAATCTTCTCCGTCACATCAAGGGCGGGCACTCCCAGCTACCTCGCGCCGGAACGGTTTCAAGGCGTGCCGTTGTCGGAAGGAACAGAGGTGTTCGCGCTCGGAGCGACCGTCTATGAAGCGCTGACGAATCATTTTCCGCACGGCGAGGGTGCGGGCGTTCTTCGTGCATCCGGACTTTGCGCGACGCGGGATCGGGTCTGAGATCATGCGACTCTGTGAAGAAGCGATCGTGGCTACGGGATTCAGTCATGTGAAGATTGGTGCGACGTTGACCGGAGAAAAGCTTTACGAGCGATTCGGTTACGAGGTGTCAGATCGTTACGAAGTTGAGCTTTCGAACGGCGCGACATTGCCTGTCGTTGAGATGACGAAATCGATTGGTTGATGGTGGGGCAACGCTCCCGAGGCTGTTACGACGGACACCCATCTCCGGAACCTGACTTTGGTTCGACGAAACCAACAATGGTTTGAAGCTTTCTGCGTCCCCGGAGGTAACGCGGTCCGGCATCGTTCGGAGCGCGGGACGGCCCGGCACGCAGCGGGCTCCGCACGGTCGAATCGGGTGGAAGGAATCCACGGGGTTCGCCGTGTATCAACGCCATGCTGCGCGTTCTATTTTCACGACATTTTTTTTGAAGCACGCTCTGGAGCGTTCCCAATAGTTAAGCGGATCGCTGGAGCGTGAGATGATCCTGACCTGCCCTCACGCGACATCCGCGCCCACCAGCCAGAGTTTTGATCAAAGTCAAACAAACGCAGACCAAGCAATAATTGGTTAAGCGAGCGCAAGAAAAGGAGAGTGAAATTCTTGGGGTGATTAATAATCGCTGCGAATCAATACCTAAGTTGATGAACGCCAAGCAGCCAACTCGCACTTCAAAGCTCTCCGTGGGGAGGTGGTTTGGGGTGGTCGTGATGGCGTGCCTGATGGTGACCTGCCTTTGGGCTGCCGATGCAATCAAGCTGCCGAAGGTTGAAAAACCCGAACCAGCGCAACCAAAGGTCGCTGACTCGGATCCTCACCTAAACAAGACCCCTCCGCGTCACACCAAAGGTCTCGACCTTGTGAAGATGGGTTGGAGCTATGATTGCATGGAGTGCCACAAGATGATTGAGGCGAAATGGCATCACGATGATCGGGCGATGGTGGAGCACGAAACGATCAAATTGAATCACGGCAACAATCGATTTTGCCTGAATTGCCATCATCCGACGAACCGCAACGTGTTCGTTGATTACGACGGTTCGGAGATTGCCGAGCAGGATGTCGTGTTGCTCTGTGCTCGTTGCCACGGCACGACGTATCGCGATTGGCAGGCCGGTGCGCATGGTCGTCGGAATGGTTTTTGGGACAAGTCCAAGGGCGGG
Organism: Verrucomicrobiota bacterium; assembly: GCA_041689265.1. Classification (GTDB taxonomy): domain Bacteria; phylum Verrucomicrobiota; class Verrucomicrobiia; order Limisphaerales; family RI-55; genus JBDNGP01. Next base: position 12,990 of record JBDNGP010000102.1, on the reverse strand, counting down.
GAAACGCAGCTTCGTTGCATACAATGTCACGATCCGCACGATCCGAAGTTCAAGGCGATCGAATCATTGCACGCTCCAAGTTACCCCGGGCGTGCCGCGGGTTCTCAACATGGAACCCATCACGGAGAGGCAGCCCACTAACATGAGCGACGAAACGTCAAAACCCAAACGCGTCGAAGAAGCGATCAAGCCGATGTCCCGCCGCACGTTCCTCAAGGGGACTGCCGCGACTGTTGTGGGATTGACCGGGCTGGTGGCTGCGTTGAAACCGTTGCTTGCGCTGGAGCGTGGGGACATTTCGATGAGTGATCTGTTGCAGAAACATTATCGGCAACTCACTCCGGAGCAGATGTCCCGCATTCTCAAGAAATTGACGGAGAAGTGCAAAGAGGACTACGGCGTGACGCCGAACATGAAGGACATTCGCGCGCTTGAAGGTGTGCAATTTGCCTACGCGTTGAGTCTCACAAAATGCGTTGGTTGCCGCAAATGCGCCCATGCCTGCATGGCGGAGAACAATCAGTCACGGGATTCGGAAGATGACATCAACATGTCGTACATCCGCGTGCTCGAGCTGGACAAAGGTTCAATCAACGTCGAGACGTCCGATCAATATTACACCGGTGAAGTTCCGAAGAAGGACAAGTTTTACATGCCGGTCCAGTGTCATCAATGCGAGGAATCTCCCTGCACAAAGGCCTGCCCTGTGCAGGCGACCTGGATGGAACCGGACGGCATCGTGACGGTGGATTACAACTGGTGTATCGGGTGTCGTTATTGCATGGCGGCCTGTCCGTACGACGCGCGGCGGTTCAATTGGAAGAAACCGACGATCAACGAAGAGGCGATCAACCCGAACCAGAGTTACCTGAGCAATCGAATCCGGCCCAAAGGCGTCGTGGAAAAGTGCACTTTCTGTTTGCACCGGACCCGTGAAGGGAAATACCCGGCCTGTCTCGAAGTTTGTCCGACCGGCGCGCGTGTATTTGGAAACCTGTTGGATCCGGATAGTCAGATTAACTACATCCTTCAGAACAAACGTGTCTACCTGTTGAAAGAAGACGCGGGGACGGTTCCAAAATTTTACTATTACTTTGATTAACGGATGAAGACTCGAAAACAAATAACGAACACTGAACGCCGAAAAACGGCGGGGTTTGTGTCGTTCGGAATTCGAACTTCGGTGCTTGGTTTTTCCGCGTCATGAACACTGTAAAAGATTATCTGATATTTTTGGGTCGCATCTGGCGCCTGTCCTGGCAGGGCAGCGCCAAGTACTACGCCTGGATGATCTTTCTCGCAGTGCTTTGTTTGATCGGCCTGAACGCCTATCTGAAACAGTTCGTCCACGGATTGCAAACGACGGGGATGACGGATCAAGTTTCGTGGGGTGCGTACATCGCGAACTTCACTTTCCTTGTGGGTGTCGCTGCCGCAGCGGTCATGCTGGTGATCCCGGCTTACGTCTACAAAAACGAACAGATGCACAAGGTGGTGCTTTTCGGTGAGATGATGGCCATTGCGGTCATCGTGATGTGTCTTTTGTTTGTTACAGTGGATCTCGGTCGGCCGGATCGTTTCCTTCATTTAATTCCACCGTTCGGCATCATGAACTGGCCGATCTCGATGCTCTCTTGGGACGTTGTTGTATTGAACGGTTATCTGTTGCTCAACCTGCACATCGTCGGGTACCTGCTTTACATGCAGTACCGGGGAATTGAGCCAACCAAGAAGTTCTACATCCCCTTCGTATTCATCGCGATTTTCTGGGCCATCAGCATTCACACTGTCACAGCCTTTTTGTATGTCGGACTTGCGGGACGACCATTTTGGAACCACCCGATCGTTGCGCCCCGATTTCTGGCGTCGGCATTTGCTGCTGGTCCGGCGCTCTTGATTCTGACGTTTCAGGTCATCCGAACTACACTGGGTTACTGGATCGGTAACGAGCCAATTCAACTGCTGCGCCGCATTATCACCGTGGCATTGCTGATCGATTTATTCCTGCTGGGTTGCGAGTTGTTCGCCGAGTTTTACGCCGGGACATATCATGCGGTTTCTGCGGTTTACTTGTGGAAAGGACTTCACGGTCACGACGCATTGGTGCCGTGGATCTGGACGGCACTTTGTCTGAACTTGTTTGCGGCGGTGGTCCTGGTGTCCCCGATACACAGAAACTTGCTCGCGTTGAACATCCCTTGTGTCGCGTTAATTGTCGGAATCTGGATCGAAAAAGGAATGGGGCTCATCGTTCCTGGATTTATTCCGACACCGCTCGGGCAGATTGTTGAATACGCACCGTCAACAAACGAAACTTTAGTCTGCGTCGGCATCTGGTCGTTCGGCGCATTGATGTATTCATGGATGCTGCACGTGGCGATCCCGATCATGCGTGGCGATCTTCGCGCGAACCCGAACCAACTCAAATCTTCATTGGAATCAAACCCTCAACCTACATCGTGATTATGAAATCTATACTCCTGCGCTGGGCCTTCGCCATTGTGTTGCCCGGGTTCATGCTGAGCACCGCGTCCGCCGCGTTTTCCCCGAAGAAAATGACGCCGGAAACCATTGCCTGTGTCGCCTGTCACAAGAAGGAAAGTGGTTCCATCTACGAGCAGTGGGGTGGATCAAAACATTATCGCGGCAATGTTGGTTGTTTCGAATGTCACCACGCGAACGAGCGAGATGCAGACGCGTTTGAGCATTTTGGGCAGTTCATCGCCACGATTGTTTCGCCGAAAGATTGTGCCCGGTGCCACGAACATGAAGTGCAGGAATTCAATGATTCGCATCACGCGAAGGCCGGTCGCATTCTTGGATCACTCGACAATACACTGGCTGAAGTCGTTGAGGGCAACAATGCTTTCAAGACCGCCGGATTCCCCCACGGCGTCAGTGCGGCGGCGGTCAACGGCTGCTGGCAGTGCCACGGTTCGGAGGTAAAGGTGCTTGATAACGGCAAGCTCGATCCAGCGACCTGGCCAAACACCGGCATCGGTCGTATCAATCCCGACGGCAGTGAAGGCTCCTGCACGGCCTGTCATTCACGTCATTCGTTCAGCGCCGCCCAGGCGCGTACGCCGGACACGTGCGGCAAATGCCACATGGGCCCTGACCATCCACAATTGGAAATCTACAAGGAATCAAAACATGGCATCGCGTATGAGGCCAACAAAGCCATCATGGCGCTTGATAACGAGAAGTGGATCGTTGGCGAAGATTATTCGGCGGCACCGACTTGCGCGACATGTCACATGAGCGCGACCAAAGACCAGCCCGTGACCCATGACGTCGGCATGCGAATTTCCTGGAACAACCGTCCGGCCATCTCCATCCGTCCCGAAATCAGTGATGCAAAGATGGGTCTGCCGGGTGCGAATGTGCCCTGGGAAAAACGCCGCGCGAACATGGAAAATGTCTGTATCAACTGTCACAACAAGGAATTCGTCGGGGCCTTCTACTTGCAGTACGATGCGTTGCTCGATCTGTATCACGGCAAATTTGCCGAGCCGGGGCTGGCGCTGTACAATGCCGCTCAACCGCTGCTCAGGAAACCCCAGTTCAGCAACAAGATTGATTTCATCTGGTTCGAGCTCTGGCATCACGAGGGTCGGCGTGCACGTCACGGTGCGAGCATGATGGGGCCGGATTACACGCACTGGCACGGCACGTATGAGATTGCCCGGAATTTCTATTCTGAATATATTCCGGAACTTCAGGAGCTGGCTGAACACAACCTGCACTCCGACGATCCGGAGAAGAAGGCCGCGGCCGAGAAGCTTCACAAGCTGATCGATGAAACGCTGAACAGCGACAATCACAAGTGGTATCTCAACAAGATGGACCCGGATGAAAAAGCGCGTCGCGACGAGGCTGTGAAGGAGTTCCAGAAACGTTATTCAAAATAAGTATGCACCGTACTCCACGATCAATATGAACGGTCTACTCCAAACAGCTGATGAACTCCGCAAGATGTCGGAAGCGGAGTTGGTGGAGGTGTTCGAGGACAGCCTGACGTCGCGGCTCCGCGACCAGGCGGGTGAAGCGCTGGAGCGCCATGGCAAGTTTGGTCCGGGCAACCTCGAGACGTTTCTCAGTGACTCTGACAGCGTGCGTTACCCGACCCGGCTGGTGCTGGAATTCAGTGCCGAGCTGGGAATGCATCAGTTTGCACAACCGGAACAGGACATTCAAAACCCAGGAGGCATCATGTTGTGCCTTCGCCCGGTTCTCGGCAAACGCCCCGACCTGCTCGCCTTTGCGGTGAGCTACATGATCCCCGTGATCAACTACGGGAAGATAATTGGCGACGAGCACTGCCTTGAGTACGGCAGCGCATTGATGGGGCTCGACAAGGAAACGTATTATCAGCGGATCTGTGAAGTCGCTGAGTTTGTCGGAGCCGAAGCGTTGTCAGTAGACGATCCAAACGCGCACGTCGTAGAAGACGAATCATCCGAAACTCAAACCGGTGGCAGCTGCGGCAGTGGATGCGGGTGTCACTAGAACTGAATTATGCCCATTTCAAGTTACGTTATTCGATGCTCGGTGTGAACCAGGTCTACTTCACCGCCAGCAAGGAAGAGCGTTCGCAGATTGCAGAGTACTACTTGAGCGTTGTTGGTCTTGGCGATGCGATGTACAAGTGCCCGAAAGAACTGTCACAGGGAATGCGGCAGCATGTTGGTATCGCCCGGGCATTCGCTTTGAAACCCAAGATGCTCCTGCTGGACGAACCGTTTGGCATGCTCGATTCGTTGACCCGGTTCGAGCTTCAGCAGGTGCTCCTGGATCTCTGGCAAAAGAACAACATCACCGCATTGATGGTCACTCACGATGTGGATGAGACGGTGTTCCTTTCCGATCGCGTGGTGATGATGACCAACGGTCCAGAAGCGGATGTCGGCGATATTCTGGAGATTGACTATCCACGACCGCGCGACCGGAAATCGTTCATGGAACAGCCGAAGTACTACGAGTATCGCGAACACCTGATCACGTTCTTGAATGAGAAATCACATCTGCGCGGAGAAGAACGTCCGTTGGTCGCGAGAGGGATCGAGCCAGCTGGTAAGGATCAAGTGGAGTAGGAGATTTTCGTAAATCGGCATGGAAGTAGACCGTTGAGACCATCGCTGAATGGACACAACGGAAAACGGGTCAAGCGCGAAGAACTGCACGACAACTAGTATGTGGATGTGCCTGAGGCCGCCGCGACGAGGTTGTTGGATTGTTGCTAAACACCGCTGGTAATTATTACAGGCCATGAAGATCTCTTCACCAACGAAGTAGCCTGTGTGATGCACTGTTGCAATGCCTGCAAAAAATTCCGCACCGGCACCGAGATACTTGATCCGAATCAATGAATTTGATGTGCTCCTTTGGGAGCATCCACCTCAGCCGAACAGTTAGTGGTTACCAACCCAAATCGAAAACTACCTACTATGAAACACCTCAGTAAACCCTCACGCGCCACGAGTGTGGCCCTCAGCGCTTTGGTGCTGGCAGCAGTCAGTGCCGTTTACGGCGCAGAACCAGCCGCCGCGCCCGCCGCGGTCCCGGACAAACCGGTGAAGACCGGAGCCGACAAGTTCTTCACGGAGGATCTGATTGGCGCGTTCAAGAACGGCAAGATCATCTTGAACGAGCGGCTCCGCTACGAGTACGCCGATCAGGACGATCTCCGACCGTCGAACGCGTTTACGCTGTCGTCGAAATTCGGTTTCATCACTGCGCCGCTTTACGGTTTTCAAGCCTCGCTGGAAGGTGAAAATGTCACGGCGTTCGGCAATGACAACAATTACAACGATCTCAGCGGAAACGGGGCCGGCCGGACACCGATCGCGGATCCGGAGATGACCACCATCAACCAGTACTGGTTGAGTTACACGAAGTGGGACACCCTGATCAAGGGACCCCGCCAGACGATCAACCTGGACAATCAGCGGTTCGTGGGCCCGGTGGCATTTCGTCAGAATGATCAGACCTTTGACTCCGTGTATATTCAGAACAAGAGCATCGAGGACACGACGCTGAATTTTGGCTACCTCTACCAGATCAACCGTATTCTGGGTCCGGACAATCCAGCGGGTGTCTGGAATTCCCAGTCCTTCCTTTTCAACGGAAGCTGGAAGGGCAACCAGTATGCCAATGTAACGCCATACGCCTACGTGTTGGACTTTGAAGATTCCTCACCCGTCAATTCCTCGGCGAGTTACGGTGCTGCCTTGACCGGCAAGGCGATCCTCTCCAAGGACGCCGATCTGAATTACCGGGCGGAGTTCACGTGGCAGTCCGATTATGCGGACAATCCAAACGACTACGGTGCGCCTTACTACCACTTTGCTGTGGACAGCACGATTCAGAAGAAGTGGAACGTGGGAATCGGGTGCGAGGTGCTCGGCAGCGACGATGGCGTCAGTTTCCAGACCCCGTTGGCGACATTGCACAAGTTCAACGGCTGGGCCGACCGGTTCCTCGCCACCCCGCCTCAGGGCCTGCAGGATCTCTACGCGCAGGCCGGCGTGGTGCTGCCGTACGAGATTCCGCTAAAGTTCATCTATCACAAATTCGATTCCGACAAGCAAGACATCAACTACGGCCAGGAATTTGACGTGGAGATCAGCAAGAAGTTCTACGAGCGGTTCACCGCCATGGTGGCCTACGCCTACTTCGACGGACAATCCGCCGCGTATCCCGACAGCCAACGTGTCTGGGTGCAGACGGGTTTTGTCTACTAAACCAGCACAAGCTTACAAAACCAACATGCCCGGATCATCACTGGTCCGGGTGTTTTTTTGTTAGGGCTGAGCGGTGGGGAAACAGACCGGCGTTACGCCGCTCTGGGAAGCTGCAGCTTCAAATTATATTCTTCCGGGTGAAACAAAATCTGGCTGATCTCGTTGATGATCCACTGTTTCAAACTCATCTTGGGACCGCGCTCATCGTTAAAATCAAAATCATACTGCGACAGCTGTTTGACAATCGTATCGAGTGGGGTCCGGGCTTCGATTCCGTTGATGACCAACATCTGCGCGTGATAGGTGGCAATGCTTTTTTTCATGATTCAACAATGGTTAGAGGCATGAGAAGCCAAAATCGTTCAACGAAAATGCAGTTTCCGGGACGGTCGGCCCAAATCGAAGGATTTGCGCTGATTTCCCGGGTGGCGCGGATGAAAACCGACCGAATTACTTCACGACGATACTCGTGACCCCAAGTTTCCAGTCCTTGAACTCTGGAGCCAGGGACAGCGTGCCGTAGGTCACAAAATCGAAGTTGCAGCCCATCCCATATACGCTGTCCGGGGCGACGTTGAAGGTCCAAACCGAGCCCTCGGGTATGGAGCGTTCCGGGGAAACATCAAGGTGTTCCCTCAGCCGGGGGGGGGTGGTTTCCTTGTAGGCTTCCTTGTCGGTGTCCTGCCAGTGACGAAACGCGCCGTCGCTGGCGACCAGTCGACGCATCATGGGATTGTCGATTCCGGAGTGTTGATGCGCCCGGAGCACTGCGTGAATTTTGAACTTGGATGTGCTGCCGGTTTTAAGCACGTGCTGGGTGGCCGTTTTGCCGTAGACAAATGCCCTGCCCGGATCGTAGCCGAATGCAGGCTCTTCCTCGAATATCGTGAAGTCGTTCCACATGAAGCCGAGCACGGATGGCGTGGTCGGGGACGTGGGAGCGAAATCCGAAAAGTTCGCCTCCGCGATAGACACCGACGATGGATCGTCGCCCAGCCAGTCGGCGTGTTGCTCGCGATAGGTCTTCTGGTAAAGTTTCTCGATCAGTTGAAATCGTTCAGTCCCGGGCGACGAAATCAGTTCGCCTGGATGGTAGCCGGGCTCCATTCCGCCGTGGTTCATCTGCACGAAATCAAATTCAGTCCCAACGTAAATCACGACCGGCAGAAAATCATAGGAGCGAAGCAGTTTCGCCAGGTTGATGTTGCGTCCGTATTTTGCCTGGAGCTCCGCGAAAAATCCGTAACGGGCCGCGAGATTAAAATCCTCGTGATTGCCCCGGGAAAAATGGACCTGTTCTGGGTTCGCGATTTTCAGCCGGAACAACGTGTAAAGAACTTCGATTCCGTACGCGCCGCGGTCGGTGAAATCGCCGGTGTAGATCATGTAATGCTTCGGATCGGTGATCTTGAATCCGTCCAGCCACTTCGTATCGTTCAGCTGATCCAGCACCTTGAGCAGCGACCGGATGTCACCATGCAGATCTCCTTGAACCACGATCTTCGCACCGGCGGGCAGTTGAAGTTTTTGTGCGAACGGTTGGAAAGGAATGGGTGGATTGAGAAACCACGCCCGTTGGGTGTCGAAAAATACATCCTTCTCAGGTGCGGTGCCGATCCAATTCGAGGCGGTCGCCATCGGGCCGTTCGTGACGATTTTGAAGAAGGCATCCAGAGCGGGTTCAAAATCTTCAAACGACTTCAACGGCAGGATATCCTTGCTTGGAAATCTTCCGAGCAGCGTGCGGTTTGCAGGAAGGTCGACACATGCGGAACGCCAGTCCTCGTACGATGGCCATGCGTTTGATTCGGCGGCACGTGATGTCGGCAGTAGAACCAACGACAGAATCAGCAGGGCAAGTTGGGGGAAACGGTGATTCATAGCGGCGAACCCATAGTTCGCACGGATTGCCAGAGATGGCGAGCGCGAAGCCGGGGACAAGGTCGTTTCGGAAATTTGTCTAAGTGGTTCCGGCTGGTCAGGCCGGAATCGCTCGGGTACAATGCCCCGCATGTGGCGTTTTTCCATTTTGGGATATCCGGTGACCGTTGAACCGTGGTTCTGGTTGACGAGCTTTTTTTTGGGCGGCGGACTAAACATAAGCAACAGTTCGGGGCTTACGGTGACCTTGCTGCGAATGGTTGTGATCTTCATATCGATACTCGTCCATGAGCTGGGCCACGCTATGGCGGCGAAGAACTACGGGGCTTATCCGGAAATTCGCCTGCACGGACTCGGAGGTCTCACAATCATGCCGGGAGGTTATTTTAATCGTGCGCAGAATATTTTTGTAAGCGCTGCGGGTCCGATGGCTGGCTTTGCGTTGTGCGGTTTAGCTTGGTTGATTGATCGAGCATATCCTCCTCGTCCTTATTCCATTCCGGATGTGCTTCTGGGCACTTTTATCTATATCAACTTGATTTGGACACTGCTGAACCTGCTCCCCATCCTTCCACTAGACGGCGGTCAAATTCTCCGAGATTTATTGGGACCGCAGAATATCAAGATCGCAATCTGGATCGGCGTCATCTGTGCGGGAGCGGCCGCAATTTGGGCATTTCAAAACAAACAAATATTTCTTGCCCTCATGATGGGTTTTCTCGCCTACGGCAATTTCCAGAATCAAAACATGCAGGGCGGCATCCGCCGCGGGTAGAACCGTAGGACAGGCATCCTGCCTGTCCTGTTGTGCCCCCGACAGCGACCAACCACCCCAAAGTCACCAACGCATCTCGCACTCATCTCTTCCCCCGGACCTCGCCACCTCCGGGGGGCGCAGGAAGCCTCGAACTGCTTGCGCGTACAACGATGCACGCGGACATGTTCTTCGGAACTGGATTGGGCGGAGCCGCAACGTGACAGGCAGGATGCCTGTCCTACGATTTCGGGCCGCCGCACCATCTTCCCAATTTCACGCTCGTTCGAGTAAACTTCCGAAATTGATTTTTTTCGGGAGCACTGCGGATACTCTTTCGTCCAACTGGACATGAAACTTCGGCAACTTCTTTTCCTCGCACTCTTTTCAATCCTCGGCGTGCAGACCCACGCCGCTGGACTGATCATCGTCACCGATCCGGCGAATCCTGATCAGCTGATCCTGCCGCCGCCCGGTCATCGTGTTCCCATGCCGGGTCGCGTCCTCGAAATGGTCTCCCATCAGGTGGACGTCACGATCAACGACCAGTTTGCCGAGACGAAGATTCAACAAGCGTTTCACAATCCGACGGGCCGTCGCCTGGAAGGCACATTTTTGTTTCCCGTTCCCCGCGGCGCGCAGTTGAAATCGTTTACCATGGAGATCAACGGCAAACCGGTCGAAGCCGAGTTGCTGACTGCCGACAAGGCGCGAAAGATCTACGAAGACATCGTGCGCCGACAGCGAGACCCGGCATTGCTCGAGTTCGTGGAACGCGATCTGTACAAAGTTCGCATTTTCCCGATTGAACCGAACGAGACCAAGCGCGTCGCTTTTTCGTACGGACAATTGCTTAAATCCGATTCTGGTCTGGTCTCGTTCAACTACCCGATGTCCGTCGAAAAATTCTCTTCCAAACCCATCGACAAGGTGAGCCTGAACATTGCGTTGAAAACGGGCAAACCGCTGAAAACAATTTACTCGCCGACGCACGAAGTGGAGATCGTCCGCGACGGAAAACATCGTGCCAGAATCGGATACGAAACTGCCGGGCGAATGGCGGAGCAGGACTTTGAGTTGTTCTTCAACCGCGAAGATGAAGGCGTCGGCATGTCGCTGCTGACCTATCGTCCGGACAATTCGGCGGACGGCTATTTCCTGCTGCTCGCTTCGCCGGGACTCGTTGAAGAACCTGACGCGGTGCTGCCGAAGGATGTGGTGTTTGTGGTCGACACCTCGGGTTCGATGGCGGATGGAAAACTGGATCAGGCGAAGAAAGCCCTGACGTATTGCGTGGATAATTTGAACGAGAATGACCGGTTTGAAATCGTCCGTTTCGCCACGGACGTGTCGCCGTTGTTCAATGGTATCCAGTCCGCAGATTCGTATCACCGGGATGTTGCACGAAAATTCATCGATAAACTGAAACCCACCGGAGGCACCGCGATTGACGACGCGTTGAAGACCGCCACGGCGCTCGCCAAACCCGGCGAGCGCCCGTTCATCGTCGTGTTTCTGACCGATGGTTTGCCGACCGTCGGCGAGCAGAACATCGACAAAATTATCGGGAACGTGACCGAAACGAAGACGGCCAACAAACGGATCTTCTGCTTCGGAATCGGCAACGACGTGAACACGCACCTGCTCGACCGCATCACCGAGGAAACGCGGGCGGCCAGCCAGTACGTGCTGCCGAACGAAGATCTGGAGGTCAAGGTTTCCAGCTTCTTCGCCAAGATCAAGGACCCGGTTCTGACGCAACCCGCGCTCGCGTTTCCGGTGAAGGCGGGCACGCGATTGCTTTATCCTTCGCCACTTCCCGATTTGTTCAGCGGCGAACAGTTGGTGCTCGTGGGCCGTTATTCCGACGCGGCCAGTGGCGCAGTCGAACTCAAGGGGCAAACCGGAGGCAAACAACAACGCTTTGTCGAGGACGTGAAATTTGAAGCGGTTTCAACCGACAAGGAATTCATCGCGCGGTTGTGGGCCACCCGGCGGATCGGCTGGTTGATCAACGAGATCCGGCTGCGCGGCGAAAGCGCGGAGTTGAAGGACGAGGTCACCACGCTGGCGCGCGAGCACGGCATTGTGACGCCCTACACCGCGTGGTTGATTGTGGAAGACGAACAACGGCGCGGCGTGCGGCCCGAACTTCAGACGCTTCGCCAGACACCAACGAATCGCGACGCATTGAGCTACTCGGAATCGAGTTTCAGAAACCTGAGCGTCCAGCAGTCAGGTGCGGATGCGACCATGAGTGCTCGTTACGGTGCCAGTGCACAGACTGCGGCGATCGCTCCGCCACCAGCCGCTTCCTCTGAAGCGCGGCAGTATGATGACGCTTTCCTTTCCCGGTATGGCGGTGGCCCAGCCCGGGTTCCCAGCCGTCAGGCGCCGGCTTCTACGTTGCCGCGTGTTCAAAGGTCCATTCCCATCCAGGCGAGTGCCAAGACGCAGGCATCCGATCAGGTGTTACCGTCGGAACTGGCGCAGCAGTCCCAGGTGATGGAAGGGAAAACTTTCTATCAGAACGGCGAAGAATGGGTTGATGCGGAAATTCAAAAACATCCTGAGGCGAAGCGTGTGAAGCTGGCATTCGGTTCAACGGAATACTTTGAACTGCTGCGCAAGAACGGCCGTTTTGCCAAATGGGCCACCGTCGGAACCAAACTTCAATTCTACTTCGACGGCACGATCTACGAGATCGAGTGAGTTCAAGAATTGAGGAGCGCGAGACCTCCGGGCTCGCAGCCGGCTCCGATAACGTGAACAGGTTCATCGTCGTAAAATCGCGCCACCTCCCCCGTGGAGTTGGCGAGGTTTGTCTGTCGGAGACTGAAGTCTGATCGGAACCCAGATTCATCGGGACCCGCATACGGTGCGTTTTGGAGCCAGGGGCTAATCGCTCCCTGTCACCTGATTCCCGTTTCCACGGATCAGTTGTATGTCGCATTCATCGCAAACCTCCGCGAATCGCTCGTGAGTGGATAGGGGACTGTCACCAAGGTGGATCGCGTCGACTTCACTAATCTCAACTGCGGAGATAATGCGGGGCCAATCGCTGTAGCAGCTGCTGAATGTCTCACCGAGATAGATTGTCTCGTCCGCTAACCGTGCGTGTTCGGAATTGCAATCCTGCGCAGTATAGACCGCAACTGTTCGCACGCCTGCTTCCGCGAACTCTGAAAGCAGTCGAATAGCAACTTCTCCACGGCAGACGATGAGGATTTTTCTAATCATGCGCAACAAACCGAACGACCCAGGCTCAGCGACGGCGGCCACGAGACGCGCCGATTGCAACCGCGACGGCCCGCCGCCGTTCGCTGCGGCGCATGGTTGTTAGGCCGCGTTGTCATGGTGAACTCAATGGTCGTGTCTGGAGCGCCTGCTGAAAGAGCACCATCCATGATGCGTCATCGAGGTGGTCTGTCCAAGCGATGAGGTGACGCATCTGCTCCGAGACGATCTCTGGCGGCGCGTTTTTGAATCAATGACCTCAGGAGGCGAATAATTACGCTACGGAGGAGGCGGTCATTGTTAGGTATGGTTTGTTTTTGGTGCGCCGGTTTTTTGTTTTTGGTTTTCTTCCCGGCGCCGGTTTCGCTGGGCAAG
>JBDNGP010000101.1:0-33978 GCA_041689265.1 Verrucomicrobiota bacterium | reverse complement strand
GGAATTTGAACTGCGGGGTCAGGGTTCGTCTCTTGTTTCGTTTCGGCATGGTTCTCGTCGCTTTCAGGGTTTCTTTGGAACCCCGCCTCCATCCCTTTTTCAAGCTTATTCACTGGCTCCGTTTTCACCTGCCACCTTATAATCTGGGATCAAGCAGACTGGGATGAGCTGAATCTTTCAAGTGAACATCGCCCAGTACCAGAATTCGCCAGTTCGGAGAAACTTAGAAAAATGAAGTGCCAATGGCCTGATTACAAAATGCGAGTTCGATCCTGGCTCGGAACGAAAGATGAGGACACTTGCCCCGAACCAGATGCTTCATCAGAACCGCCGCCCGGCGCTTCCGATTCGGATGCGCGTGATTGATCGGACACTGGATTCGCTGCCAGAGTTCGTTGCCAGCGGTGGTCGATGAGCGTAGCGTTTGCCGAATCAAATCTTTAGGGAAAATCAACTTATCATGTGGATAAAAGCAACCTGCCTTCTCGATTTTCACATTCCGGTTGCGACTCCGTTCCTATTCATGCTGCGACCACGCAGTGGATGGCAGCAGTGGGTGGGTCGCGAAGAATACATCTTGAAACCCGGTGTTCCGGCGGTCGAGTTTACCGACCCGTTTGGCAACCTTTGCCAGCGACTAACAGCGCCACCGGGGAGATTCTCCGTTCACACATCGGTCGATGTCGAGTGTGCCGAGGCATCCGATGTGGCTCCCGGGGCTCACTTTGTCGAGGTGCAGCAACTGCCGAACGAAACGCTACCATTCCTGCTGCCAAGCCGGTTTTGCGAATCAGATCGCTTCAGCCAGATGGCGGGTTCCATCGTCGCGGGCCGGGCTCCGGGTTACGACCAGTGCGTGGCAATCGTCGATTACATTCGCCAGACGACCCGCTACACGCCCGGCGCGGGACAGGACATCGTGAGTGCGTGCGAGGTTAATGAGAGAGCTGAGGCCGTCTGCCGGGATCTGGCGCATTTAGGCATCGCTTGTTGTCGTGCGATTTCAATTCCGGCGCGGATGGTCGTCGGGTATTTGGAGAACCTACAACCGCTGGATCTGCATGCCTGGTTCGAAGCATATGTCGGAGGTCGATGGTACACATTCGATCCCACCCGTGATGATTTGCAGGGTGGGCGTGTGGCGATTGCCTACGGTCGAGATGCCGCCGATGTCGCCATCTACACGCAATTCGGCGATCCGGTAGAGTTACTTGCCCTGACCGTCACGGTCGATCGAATGGAGACGCCTTGCTGAGGATCACTGAAACCTGTACCGGCGAGCACTTGAGCGAAGATTATTCGGTTTAATATCGGGTTACTTAGCGTAATTCTCTCCCCTTTTTCAAGAGCTGATGGGGCATTCGTGTTTTGCGATCGCGAACAGATCAAACATCGTCGCCACGTAGAGCGTGCCGTTGGCGGCAACGGCGGTCGCGCTGATCGGTGCGCCGAGATCGAGTTCGGCGAGGAACTTCTTTTCCTTGCTCGCTTCAAAAATCCAGAAATCACCGCGACGTTCGACTAGAGGTTTTCCAGAAAATCACGCCATGGTTGCGCACGAACACCGGGGGCGACCGCCTCCGTGAACTTGCCGGCCAGCGGTGCTTCGTGTACCAGACGCATCTCAAATGTAGTGCCCTTCGGTCGCTGGCCCTTCAGTGCTTCGACCAGTCGTCTCATCGGTTCCGCCATTTTTGGCGTCACAGTTTTTGAGGCTTTGCATTCGATCAACTGGACGGAGCCGCTGCTGCCGGGCACGAGGAAGTCCACCTCAAGGCCCTGTTCATCCCGGAAAAAATACAACTCGCGGCGACGACCCGCGTTCAGCTGCGACTTCGCGATTTCGGAGGCGATGAATCCCTCGAACAGCGCTCCACGGAACGGCGACTTTGCCAGCTCCGCCACCGTATCAATGCCCAGCAGATGACAGGCGAGCCCAGAATCCGCCAGATAGAGCTTGGGAGTTTTGATCAAGCGCTTCCCGAGGTTCTCAAAAAACGGCGGCACCACCAGCACCTGTCCGGTGGTTTCCAAAATCCCCAGCCATTGCGAAATCGTGGGCACGGTCACACCCAATGGCGCAGCCAGATCCGACTTGTTCAGAACCTGCCCATGGCGCGTTGCCACCAGCGCGATGAACCGACGAAATGTGGCCAGATCCTTCACCGCAGTAATTGCGCGAACGTCGCGCTCAAGATACGTCTGCACATACGAGGCAAACCAGACGGTCGCACTTGACGGTCGGGCCACCACTTCCGGGTATCCCCCGCGAAGCAGGCTGACCTTTGACGATTCACGGACCGACAACGGGAGCAGTTGAAGCACCGCCGCCCGGCCCGCCATCGACTCGGACACGCCCTGCATCAGCGGTGCCTCCTGCGAACCGGTCAGCAACCATTGACCGGTCGCCCGCGGTTTCCGATCAATGCGTGACCGCACGTGGGCGAACACCTCGGGAACGTTTTGAACTTCATCCAGAATCGCGGGGGTCTTGATCTCGTCGAGAAAGCCCTGCGGGTCGGCGCGCAGACGCGCAACGACGTCCGGGTCCTCCAGCAGATGATAGCTGGCCTTGGGAAACAACTGCCGCAGCAGACGCGTCTTCCCGGCGCGACGCGGACCCGTCAGCACCAACGCGGGGAAGGACTTGAACGCCTTCGCAATCTGGTGTTCGAGCTGTCTGTGGACATATCTCACTGTTGAGATATTTAAAGTGCCACTTTAAAATACTCAAGCATTGAATTTTTCGGATTTCGGGGCCTGTTCGTGTCGGAAACCGAAATCGCGAACAGAACGGGGAGCGCAGCACGCGAAACGCACCCCCACGCAAACGGGCGGGTTTAAAGGCGTGGGGAAGGAAGGCAACGGTCCGACGGACGGAAACGCGGACGGGCTCTGCCACCGCTCCAAAATCTCCCGACCCGGTTACCCGCTGCGTATCTGAAAAAGCGGCGGCTTCAGCACCGCTTTCGCCCGCTCGAAGTGATCTGAATATTTGGAGCCTCCCTCCCATCCGAAAGCTCCGTCGCCGTTGCACTCCAAGATTTCCCAACCGGTCCATGGGGTACCGTTCAAATCATATTCATGGTCCCGACTCCGTTCACAAGCCTCGGCTGCTACAGGACTGTTTTGAGAGTCTCCGAATTCTTTTCGAGGAATGATAAACCTCCCGGGGTGCCTTAGCCGGAACGATGTAGTTGAAAAGGAGCCACCGATTGGGACTTGATTGGTGGTGTATGAAAACAACGCAATCCTCGGGCACGCGCCCGGTTCACCAAAAGGTGGCCGGATCATTGGAGTTCAAAAGCGGCGGCAAGGCAATCGCCATTGAGTTCACCGATCAGCAGCTTTCGCCGCACGCCGGCAGCGCCACCTTCTGGGGCTGGCTGCGGCCGCTGGACTGGGTCCACTCGCTGCGGACTGCTCTCCCACATGGGCTGCCCCTTTCCAACAACCACCTGCTGCCCGTGGAGAAGGCGCTGGCCTTCGTGCATGGTCTGCTCTGCGACGCGCGCAAGCTCACCCACGTGGCCTATCTGCGCCGGGACCCGCTGGTGCCCGAGATGCTGGGCATCAAACGCATCGCCAGCCAGTCGGTGCTCTCGCGGTTCTTCCAGAGATTCACTTCAGCGGGGGAGAACCTGCGGGGTTTCCGACCGCTCTGGCGCTGGTGCGTGGACCGTCTGCCCAGTCGCAAGGAGGGATACACGCTGGATCTGGATTCCACCCGGTTGTTGCACGAGGACGGACACCAGGAAGGCGTGGCCACCGGTTACACCCGGCTGGGCCTCAAACCCTGCTTGCACCCGCTCCTGGCCGTGATCGCCGAGGTGCGCCTGGTGGCGTCCCGGCAATGCGACTTGCGGCAACAACGACACCGCCTTCTTTCTCGATCTGTGGGAGAACCTGCCACGCCACGTCCGCCTGCCCGAGTTGCCGGCGCTCTGGGAACAACTGCGGTTGCCCTACGTCGTGGTGGCCCAACTGAGCCAGCCGATTCAAAAACTCCTCAAGAAGGATACGATCTGGAGGGCGACCGAAGTGCCGGGCACCGAGGTGGCCGCAGCCCCGGCGACTGGTGTTGATCCGGCACCGGGTCAACGAAAAAACAGCCGTGATGGCAAGCGATTGATCGACGTCCCCGGATACCGGTTTCAAGCCCTGGTCACCAGTCTGCCCGGGGCCACCCATCCACCGCTGGCGGGGTGGCGTTACTACAACGGCCGGGCCGACTGCGAGAACGTGATCAAGGAACTGCGCACCGGCTTTGCCCTGCCGACGTTGTGTCTGAAAAGCTTCTGGGCCAGCGAAGCGGCCCTGAGCCTGGCCACCCTGACTTACAACCTCACCGTGCTCTTCCAGCGACATCTGGGCTGGCAGCAGAAGGTGACCATTCACACCCTGCGGTTCTGGCTCTTTGTTACCGCCGGCGTGCTGACGCATCCGCAGGGCCGGACCACCATCAAACTGGCCGTGCCCCTCCGGGAACGCCCCTGGTGGCTCAGGCTATGGGAGAAGATTTTGAGTCCGATACCCAACTGCAATGCAGTAGAAAACCGCCCCGCTTTCACCAGCCACCTCACATGATTTATCCACTCCTACTACATCGTTCCGGCTTAAACCGTCCTTATTGTCAGGAGACCAGAAGAATCAGGGCGAATAAACGGCAGTGTCCTGGTTTGCGTTTGGCGGAGCACGACTGTGCGCGAAGCGTCAGTCGCAGCACATCGGCATTGCTGCGGCTGGTCTGCAACACAGCCGCGCCAACAAATCAGAGCGAGCTAACTGAAGAGTTGCAAATGACTGACCGGAAATTGATTATGAGCACCAGTTCTACGTGGCATCAAGTTGGACCTCCAATGAAGAGAGATATTTACTATTTGAGCATCACCACTAAAAGGCGGGCAAACCAACCGAGCCGTCGATGCTCTTGGCATTCGGCGAATGTGTCCGTATGAGAACATTCCCGTGGCTTCTTACTCTCGCTCTTGTCGCGGCATGCTCGACCGGGTGGATAGTGGCTGAGTTTGCGGTTCGTTCTATGCGCGACCTTGCCATGGAGCCACCCTATTTCACTGGTTTGGTGATTGTGCCGCACGGATGGTTGCTCGCTGTTCCGCTACCATGGATCGTTTACTCCTGTGTGTTAAGTGTCCGGCGTGTTCCTACCGTCAATCAACTTTTTGTGTTTACAGGTATTTGGTGTTTGTTTACGGCAGTGTTGGTTTCGGCGCTAGCACTTGCCCTGTCATTACCATTTATTCCGAGACACTCATGAAACTACGAGAGACGACAATCCCCTCCAGAAAAATTGGATGACTCCGCAGATCCCGTGGGATACTTTTTCTCCATGAGCATTGACGATATTCAAGCGGCAGTCATGCAATTGCCTGAAGATCAGCGGGCCAGGCTTGCTGGAGAGCTGCTTACGTCACTACCTGCGATCCTCGTAGACGACGATGACGGTATTGCGGAAGCCAAACGTCGGTCAAAAGAGCTGGAAGATGACCCGAACTCGGGTTGTTCCTGGGAAGACATCAAGCGGAATCTCGGACGATGATCGATGGTCGTCATTTACCACCGCCTGTTTCAGAGAGATTTGACTGCTGCTCTCCGATACTACGATGACGAGGGAGGCTCCAAATTGGGAGATCGATTCTTCGAAGAAATCGAAGCTGCTGTGCACAGGGTAGCCAGCAACCCTAAGAGTTACCATTTTGTTGCCGAAGGGATGCGTCGTACGCCGTTACGGAACTTTCCCTATCACATCATATTTGAAGAGAGTGCGGAGCGATTGAAGTTCCTGATTCTTCGGCACGACAAGCGACATCCGAGTTTTGGGATGAGACGCCGATAGACCTCCCGGACCGAATCGGGCGAGTGACCGAATGGTGATTCCGCTGTCGTTTCAGCACTATAGGTCCTCTTGTCGTTGGCTCACTTCGGGTGATTCTCTCCCCATTTTTAGATCCCTCGGCATCCGGCTGCCCGCCGCCACGGAATTCCTATCCACTTTTCAAGCGCTGATCGGTCACTTGTTTTCCGCGATCGCGAACAGATCGAACATCGTGGCGACAGCCCCGCCAATTCAAACTTCAAAAGGATTCAACGCCTTGACTCCGGAATATTTGAAGTCAGTGGTGTTTCGGGTGACAACAGTCAGGCCGTGCTGGAGTGCTGTGGCGGCAATGAGGCTGTCCTTGACGGACATGGCCTGGCCTCGTTTTCGCAGGTCTGCAAGGAGATGTGCCCAGGTGGACGCAGTGGACGCGTCAAAGTCCAGAACGGTCAGGCGGGGCAGTCCTTGCGAAAACCATTTTTCCAGACGGCGGCGCTTCTGTCCGAGTGGAAGCCTGAGGCTGCCGAATTCAAGTTCTCCCAGAACGATCGAATTGATCACCAGCTCATCGTCATGTTTGCGGATCCAATCCAAAACGGTTTGCACCGGAGCCGGCTTGGTCGGCTCACTGAGAATGTTGGCATCAACCAGATAGTTCACAGGCTGTCGGTTGATTCGGAGGGCAACGACGCAAACCAGCCTTTTTCCGGACATGAATCCAACCAACTCCAGATTCCCCGCTTCCCGTCCGTCTTTTCCCGCTTGAGGAGATACTGACCCGCTTCGATCCGCTTGATGTCAAATGTCTGGCCCGCAGCAATCCGGTCGCGTGCCTTCAGCGGCTCGGGAATCACCAACTGCCCTTTTTTTGAAACGGTCGCTTTCACATGCTGAACTTGCCTACACCGGAGTTTCCGGTCAAGGAATGGAACGGGGCAGATTCCGGATTTTGGCTAATTGCATTGGCCGCGCTTAGGTCGGAGTGAGAGGAATTTCCGGACCCGACTACTTGGTGGGCTTGGTTTCGACCGCGAACCGGCCACACGTCAACGCGCAATCCAGCCGGTCGGAAAACTGCATGGCAAAGAAGTTGCCAATGGTTTCATTGGGTATCTATTGAATTCTCGTGGTCATCGTCGGTTGGTTCGTCCTCCAGCCTCGGCGGAGGGTCTACCGGGGTTCGTTCGAGGTAATGCCTCTCCGTGAATCCAGGGACATGATACCCCAACCTTCGCAATGGCCAGTAACAGTAATATTCGATGGCTTCAACGGTCGGGTTGTCGCTGTAGTAGAAATACGCCATGTTCGCAGCCGGAAGACGGAGGGAATGGGACAGATGAACAATGACAAACGAACCCAGATAGAACGCTAGAAAAAAGATCCCACATCCAGGATTCCAAAATGACGTTTCGATTCAATTTTGTCATTTTGAGTGATCACGGGGCGGTGCCTTGTTCAATCGCGAACAGATCAAACATTGTCGCCACGTAGAGCGTGCCGTTGGCGGCGACGGCGGTGGCGCTGATCGGCGCGCCGAGGTCGAGTTGCGCCAGGATCTTCATTTCCTTGCTCGCTTCGAAAACCCAGAAGTCGCCGCGGCGTGAACCAATGTACATCTTGCCGTCCGCCACGTATGGAGACGCCCAGAAATCACCTTTCGCCTCGTGCTTCCAATGAATCTCGCCGGTCTTCGCGTCCATGCAGTAAATGAACCGGCTGGTGTCGGCGATGAAGACGAGGTCCCCAGATACCGCCGGAGTCGACATGACGTGATACCCGAGCGGCGTGCTCCAGATGAGATTCTTCCCGGTGATGTCGCCTTCGCCGTTTGGATCAATGCACTGAAGCCAAGATTCGTTTTTTCCCCACCAGATGTCGCCGCCGCCCGCAACGTAGAGTCGGCCGTCGTGGAAAACAGGCAGACCAAATATATTGCTTGGACCTTCGCGACGGTTCTGGTTGTAACGATGCACATCGGTCTTTGGCGCATCCGGATCAATGTCGAACTGCCAGACTTTCTTCAACGTGGCCACCTCGCCGGCCGGAGGAATTTCGGCGAGCAGTTCAAACGCATAGACGATTCCGTTTCCGCCGCAGTAGAAGATCAAATCACGCCGGTTCACCGTAGCCATTGACGGCGCGGACCAGGTGTTGTGAAAGATGAACGGAGCCATGCCTTCGCGTTCGCGGGCCAGCAGGCGACCGGTGTTCTTGTCGAGCACGATCAGGCTAGGCGCGTCGGGGGTGAGGATCGCCTTGTGTGTGTTGTCCACACCGGTCGCGGTGTTCAAGTAAAGCTGATCGCCGCAAATCAAAATCGAACTGTGCGCGCCATCGTGCGGCCAGATGCCTGCATCTGCCACCATGTCGAAGATCCAGAGAATATCAGCGTCGAGCGGTCCGGGGGTCATGATGTCAATCGCCGGATCAGGCACAAGTTTCTCAGGTTGGATAGCAGCACCTTGAACGGCTTTCGGCGGAAGGTTTGCGTGAACGGGCGGCGTCATGTGACGCCCCTCGTCCTTGAACGGTCCGTCGTTTCCGTCGGCCAGCCCCTTTGCGTCGAGGCACATGACTTCACCGCGATTGCTCACGATGTAAACGCGATCCCCTTCGACGGTTGCGGGTGATGAAATGCCGCTCTTCGGCCAGTCGAAATAAGGATCTTCGCTGCGCTTCGGCACGACGAGCTGCCAGAGCAGTTCACCACTCGATTCGTCGAAACACATCAACACCCCGCGGTCGCCCTGATGTTTTGGATCGCGCGGTTCACCGTTGTTGGTACCGATGTAGACGCGGCCATCGGCAATCACCGAGGTCGAGTGCGACTCGGTTCCGAGCCGGGCGCGCCATTTGATGTTCTTGCCGGTTTCGGGATCAAACGTCGCCGGGAGATTCTTTTCGCCGGAAACTTGATTGCGGGACCACGCTTGGCCCCATTGCGGTTGATCGGCAGCCCTGGCGTCGACGGCGGTTAACAGCGTGAGAACGAGGAGGTAGCGGCAAGCGTTGTTCATCGGAAATTCAAATTGGTGAGAACAGGACGCAATGGTTACGCGTCGCCATCAATAAAACCAACTCAGAAACCGACGGAGCCGGCAGCAACGTGTTGGGGGCATTGCCCCCAACTTCCGTTTGATGAGGTGGGGGCCTCTTGGACTGCGGTGACAAACGAAGCGCGACGTCGCTTTCGCACGCGCGGAACGGTTTCAAACTTTCAACCGCCCAGTCCGCCCAAAAGCGCCGTCGCCGCTACGCTCTGCCGACGCAGTCCACGACAGGCTCCGCCATCCTTGTGGCTCGTCCGGTTGATGAAAGACCGGAACGGTTGATGCCCTTCACGGACCGCGCGGAGCGACAATCCCTAGCTGTGTCTGTTGTTAGGCGTCGCCGGTCGCATGGGGAAGGGGGAGTTTGCGGGCTTCGGAACAGGTAGGGCACAAGGCGAAGATGGTCAGCGCACCGTCGGATGAAAGTGGGTGAACATACCAACCCAAGCCATGTGCTCGCCTCGCGTGATGGCGCATCCATGCTCCGCTTGGAGCTTCAGTGTCCTCGTTGGTGACCGGGCAATCGAGTGACGTATCGCAATGCTCGCAGCGAAAATAGAGAACAACCTCGACGTAGAACTCGTAAGCATCGAGGCCGCCGCCAACTCGCGGAATCTGCTGCGCGTCTGTGCTGCTCATAAGCTTGGCTTGATTGAATTTGGGATTAACGAGATGCGAGGCAGTGTTATTCGGCCAAACTCAGTCGTCGTTTCGTGGAAAGTGTTGGCCGTTAACTTTCTCACGATGAATCGAAGATTAGCGGTCAGACAGAATCAGGCAAGCGCGGCGTTTGGGTTGAGCTGACATTGGATTTCTGTGAACCCGTGCGGCCACAAGGTGGGGACCATCGCTGCACGCGGTCCGGCGATGAGCTTTGCGGGTTCAGGCCTTTCTTCAACCGTTCTAAATGTTCAAAGCCTCGTCCAGCTCCCGGCGGCGCGCGCGGAGCGACGCGGCCCTACCTTTCCGCCGGTGTCGATCAAAGCTAGAAAGATACGCCCCTATTTTCCGCGCTGGCTTTTGTTGTGGGTTCCATCATAGTCTGCGGAATGAGCCGGTGAAAAAATGGGTTATTGAAGCTCCCGTCAACGTCCGCCGGTCACTCTCAAATGGAAGATCAAATACTCAATTTACTCGGTCAGAAATCCTACACTCCGCTGAACGTCCCCGAACTGCTGGCCGCCTTGAAACTGTCACCGAACCGGCAGCAGGCTCTGCAGGAGGAACTGCGGCTGCTCGAACAGGCCGGGCGCATCGCGCGCATCAAGGGCAATCGATACATCATCCCGATGGAGGCGGACCTGATTCCCGGCGTGCTGCGGATCAACCGCGCGGGGAAAGGTTTCCTGCAACCGGACGATCCGAAGCTGAAGGAAATCGTCGTGCCCGAAAGTGCGACGTCCACCGCGCTCCACGAAGACCGCGTTCTCGTGCGATTGGATGTGCCGCCGCCGGGCCGTCGCGCGCAACCGGAGATGCCCGCTTCCGGCACCGTCATTCGCATTCTTGAACGGCGGCGGACACAGATCGTCGGTCTGCTGCAGCACTCGGGCAAGTTTCTCTACGTCATTCCCGATGACCCGCGGATCTCGCAGGACATTTACGTTTCGCAACCCCGCGATGTCGGCCGACCAGCGCGCGTCGGTGACAAGGTGGTGGTCGAATTGCAGGAATGGACGTCGCGCCACCTGAATCCCGAAGGCGAGATCATCGAGGTGCTCGGCCCGCCGGACGCGGAGGGCGTGGACATGTTGTCGGTGATCCGGCAGTACGGGCTTGAACTTCATTTTCCCAAGGAAGTGCTGGCCCAGGCGAGGTTGCACGGAACGAAGATCAAGCCGGAAGAAATTAAGGGCCGCGAAGATTGCCGCCAACAT
This sequence comes from Verrucomicrobiota bacterium, assembly GCA_041689265.1. Classification (GTDB taxonomy): domain Bacteria; phylum Verrucomicrobiota; class Verrucomicrobiia; order Limisphaerales; family RI-55; genus JBDNGP01. The sequence continues at coordinate 23,212 of JBDNGP010000101.1, read as the reverse complement.
CAGGTGGTCACTATTGATCCTGATGACGCGAAGGATTTTGACGACGCGTTCTGCCTGACGAAAGTTTCAGACAAGGAATGGACGCTGTGGGTTCACATCGCCGACGTGTCGCACTACGTGAAGCCCGGAACCTTGCTCGACGATGAAGCCAGGAAGCGCGGCAACTCCACCTACCTCGTGGACCGCGTCATTCCGATGCTGCCCGAGGCGCTGAGCAACGAACTGTGCTCGCTCAAACCCGACGTGGACCGGCTGACCAAGTGCGTGGAATTCCTGATCAGCGATGACGGTCGAATTCTGAACACGAAGTTCTATCCGGCGGTCATCCATTCGCAACGCCGGTTTTCGTATCAGGACGCCCTCACCGTTCTCGAAGGTCGAGCGAACGGACCCATTGAACAGATGCTCCAGCAGGCCAACACGTTGGCGCAAAAAATCCGCAAGCACCGGTTCAAAAACGGGTCGTTGAATCTGGATTTCCCGGAAACGAAAATCCGGCTCGACGAGGACGGCAAGATTTCGAGCATCGAGAAAACGGTGAACGATATTTCGCATCAGCTGATCGAGGAATTCATGCTGCTCGCGAACGAAGCGGTCGCCACGCAGTTGCTGAAGTTGAACCGGCCGGCCGTTCACCGTGTGCACGAACAACCCGACGAACGGCGGTTGCGCGAGTACCGCGAGGACGTCCTGAGCCACAACATTCCGTGCGGCAACCTGAGCAAACCGGGCGAAGTTCAGAAGCTGCTCGAACGGCTGAGCGATCTCCCCATCGGGCCCGCGCTGAAAATCGGCTTTCTCAAGTCGCTCATGCGCGCGAAGTATGCCGTGGAGCCGCTTGGTCACTACGGGTTGGCCAAGAAAAAATACACGCACTTCACCTCGCCGATCCGCCGCTACGCGGATCTCGTCGTGCATCGTGCGTTGTTCGAGAAAATCAGCATCAAGGGCCAGTCCCTCAAGGAAACCGCCGACCATATTTCGAGCACGGAACGGAACTCCGCCGACGCCGAACGCGACAGCCGGGACGTGAAACTCTACGCGTATCTCAACGCGCAACTGACTTCCGGCACTCCCGAAAAGTACTCCGCGCTCGTGACTGATCTGCGCAATTTCGGATTCTTCGTCGATGTGAACGGACTGGGCATGAGCGGGCTGGTGCCGTTGTCCTCCATTCAAGATGATTTTTACGTGTTTGACGGCAGCCGCCATCAAGTCGTCGGCCGCCGTTCCCGGAAGGTCATCCGCCTCGGCGACACGGTTGAAGTGCAAATCCTCAAAGTGGACAACTTCAAGAAACAGGTGGATTTCAAACTGGTCTCGTCCGGAAACAAATCTGACGGTCGCGGTGGCGGTGGCCGATCAAAGAATTCATCGGGCCGACGAAACGAGGGGCGAGGTCGTCCACAACAGTCTGCATCAGGTGGGAAGCCCAAGCCACGGTCAGGCCCGGCAAACGGCGCTCCAGCCGGCGCCAAACCGAAACGGCGGCGGCGGCGGTAAATTGATCAGTGCCGGACATCGTATCTCTGGCTGACCACGGCGGCTTGTGGTAAAGGTATGGATCAAATGTTCGAGGTGCTTGAGCTCGTTTTCCAGATCGTCGCTGTTTGTGCCTGGCTCGTGGCCCTGCCAATCCTCGTCATTGTTTTAACCCCTTGCTATGTCGTCGCGTCAATCGGAAGCCGGGGGCGATACTGGTCGGAACTGAAGAAACGCTACCGGGTATTTTTCTCGAAGTGGAAGGACGCATTGCCCATTCATTAATTTCGCCGTTCACCAGCCCCACGTATTCAAACACGCCCGGAGTGATGCGAAGGCTTGCGCGAATCCCCGGCCTGCTCCACTCTTGCAACCGAATGAGATTCAGCCGATTCATCTTGGGATTGCTGATGACCTGCCTGGTTTCCACCGGCAGTCGGGCGGAGGAATCCGTCGAACCCGGCACGCCGGTCGCGGAGGAAGTGACCAAGGTGGTGGTAATCCCAGTTCAGGATCAGATTTCGGAACCGCTTCTCTACATCGTTCGGCGCGGGCTCAAGCAGGCGATCGACAACGATGTGAAGCTCGTCGTGCTCGACATGAAAACCCCGGGCGGCGCGGTGAACGTCACGCTTGAAATCATGGAGGCGCTCGACAAGTTTCCGGGGCAGACCGTGACGTTTGTTAATGATGAAGCGATCTCGGCGGGTGCAATCATTGCTTCCGTAACCGACGATATTTATTTCGCGCCTAAAGCCGTCATGGGGGCCGCCGAGGTCGTCTTCGGAACCGGTCAGGATGTCGGCGAATCCATGAAGCGCAAGTTGAACAGCTATATGTCCGGCAAGATCCAGGCGTTCTCCGAAGGGCAATCAGCTCGCTCCGATGTTCTGCGCGCAATGATGGACCCGGAGTACGAACTCAAGATCGGCGAGGACGTGATCAAACCGAAGGGCGAACTGCTGACGCTGACCGCGAATCAGGCCATGAAAACGTACGGTGAACCACCGGTGCCGCTGCTGGCGGCGGGCATCGCCGACAATATCGACGCACTGCTGAAACAGCGGCACCCCGGCGGCCGGTTCGAGATTACGCGGCTGGAAGTGACCTGGTCGGAAACGCTCGCGCAGTACCTGACGTCGCTCGCACCGCTGTTGCTGGCGGTGGGAATGGTTTGTCTCTTCATCGAGTTCAAAACACCCGGGTTTGGCGTGTTTGGTGTTCTGGGCGCAACGCTGCTGCTGATCTTTTTCTTCGGACATTACACGGCAGGTTTCTCAGGACACGAGCCCGTGCTGCTGTTTGCGCTGGGGTTGCTGATGATCGCCGTCGAGATATTCTTCTTCCCGGGAACTGTGTTCTTGGCGGGAACAGGGGCAGTGCTCCTGCTCGTCTCGCTGGTGTGGGCGATGGCCGATCTGTGGCCCAATGAACCCATTGATTTTTCCGGCGAAGTCTTCGCCAGACCGTTGACCAGCGTCGGGATGGGAATGCTTCTCGCCGTCGTGCTGATGACCGTGGTCGTGCGGTTCCTGCCAAAGAAATGGATCTGGGACCGTCTCGTTCTGCAGGCCTGTATCGCGGGGACCTCGCAAACTTCCGGTGCCGCGCCGGGGGTCGAAAGATCGATTGATCGGTTGATCGGGCAACGGGGCGTCGCGGTAACGGCCCTGTTTCCCAGCGGACAGATCGAGATCGCCAGTGCCCGTTATGAAGCTCATCTCGCGGTGGGCATGGCAGAACGCGGCGCACCTGTAATCGTGACTGGCAGAAGCGAATTTGGACTGCAAGTGGAACTCGAAAACACATGACCTTGATCGTCCTATTGCTCCTCGTGGGCGTGCTGCTGATGGCGGCCGAAGTAATTCTGCCGGGCGGAATCGTCGGTGCGCTGGGCGGCCTGATGATGATCACCGGCTGCGTGGTCGCGTTCACGCGGCTCGGGCCGGGCGGCGGTTCGGTTACGGTGGTCTCGGCCCTGGTGCTCACGGCAATCGTTCTGTACATCGAATTCCGTGTCGTGCCGAAAACCCGTTTTGGTCGCCGGGCCTTTCTTGACCGGGCCATCACGGGAGTCAGTGCGCCGTCCACCGAGGATCTCGATTCGTTGATCGGCAAGCCGGCGGAAGCCGTAACGACCCTTGCGCCGTCCGGCTACGTGCTAGTGGAAGGCAAACGTCGCGAAGCATTTTGCCGGAGCGGCCTCGCCGAAAAAGGTTCTCGACTCGAAGTCATCGGCTCTGAAAATCTGCGTCTCATCGTAACCCAAAAAAATCATGATTGAATTCAAATCCGGAATTATTGTAACCGTGGTGCTGGTCGTCGTCGGCATCGTTGTTTTCCTTCTGTTGCTCGCGTTCTTCAGCGTCTGGCTCCGGGCGTGGCTGGCGGGCGCTTATGTCGGATTCACCGAACTGGTCGCCATGCGTCTGCGGCAGGTGCCCTACGGCGTGGTCGTGGACACGCGCATCACCGCCAAGAAAGCCGGCATTGAGATCGGCATCGACGACATCGAGGCGCACTATCTGGCTGGCGGCAACATCGTGCCCACCGTGCAGGCGCTGATCGCCGCGCAAAAGGCCGGCATCAAGCTCGACTGGCAACGCGCCTGCGCCATTGATCTGGCCACCAAAGGTTCCGGCAAAAGTGTCGCCGAAGCCGTCCGCACGTCAGTCGATCCCAAGGTGATCGACTGCCCTAATCCCGCCTCCGGCCGCTCGTCCATTGATGGCGTCGCCAAGGACGGCATTCAGGTGAAGGTGCGCGCCCGGGTCACCGTGCGAACGAATCTCGACCGCTTCGTCGGCGGTGCGAAGGAGGAAACAATTATTGCCCGCGTCGGCGAAGGCATCGTGACCACGATCGGTTCGGCGGCAAGCTACAAGGTGGTGCTCGAATCTCCGGACAGCATTTCCAAGGTGGTGTTGAACCGCGGCCTGGATGTCGGCACCGCGTTCGACATTCTTTCGATCGACATCGCAGACGTGGATGTCGGCGAAAATGTCGGTGCGCAATTGCAGGTTGCCCAGGCCGAGGCCAACAAAAACATGGCACAGGCACAGGCTGAAATCCGGCGTGCCGCAGCCGTGGCTCTCGAACAGGAAATGCTGGCGCGCGTGCAGGAGATGCAGGCCAAAGTCGTCGAGGCCCAGGCGCAGGTTCCGCTCGCGATTGCCGAGGCGTTCCGCACCGGGCGACTGGGTATCATGGATTATTACCGCATGGAAAACGTCCAGTCCGACACCGACATGCGGAAGTCGATTTCCAAGCCGGATCAGCCTTCGTGATACCACCATTGATTGACTGACCTGATGAATTGGATCCTCGACCATCTGCAGATTCTGATCGGAGCCGCCGCCGCCGTGGCCTATTGGCTGAATCAAAGGCGGGGAGCCAAGACCGAATCCGCCGACGAACCGCCCGGCGAGGTGTTGCACGAGAAGGCCCCAGAACCGGATGAGCCGTCGGTGCTCATCCCGCATGATATTCGGCGACGCATTCTGGAACAGCTCGGGATTCCGCAACCTGAAATCGAGCCGGTTGTCCAGTCGACCCCTCCGCCGCTGCCGGTGGTGATTCCCGATCCGCCACGGGTCCCGCGGGCAGCAGTCCCGTTGGTCAAACCTGTCGCCAGTTCGATAGTGCTCCGGCCAACGGCATCAAGCATGTCCACCCGACGCAATATGTTGAAACGCGCGGTGGAGTCCCCCGGGAAAATCCGTGAAGCGATCCTGCTGCGCGAGATCCTCGGACCCCCGGTCGGGCTAAATCCAGCTGACCGCTCCCGGGCGCACTGATCCGGAACCGTTTCCTTGAACAGGAACACGCGGGAATCAAAGGGAATTCAAGATTACTCGCTTGGGGGTTTCGTCGGTCACAGACCATTGCTACTAGGGCAGCTGATGCTGTCGGAATTCAGGTCGCGGCCGTCTTGTTCCGGGTAGCGTAGACAGTTTGTCTGCCGTATCGCCGACTGGCAGTCGGCAGGTGCTGGGCGAGCACTAACGCTCTGGAGTAATCGAAGCCCACGCAGCTTGCCAAGCTGCGATACGGCAGACTGCCAGTCTGCGCTACGATCGGCGGACTACGCGTGCCGTGTTTTGATCGCTTCTACTATTCCTGCGATCGCCTCGGCCTTCGGCTTCGCGCCTTGTGGGCGCGCAGTTCGGCGACAATTCCCTTCGCGTAGTTCAGCAGCGCATCGTCGTCGCCGATGGTGAGGACGCGGACTTGTTCCGGCGCGAGCCAGAGCGGGAAATTGCCCGCGTAATGCTCGATCAGGAATCCGATGAACCGTTCGTGCGTACCAAGCGGCGCACGATGAATGCACAACGGCGTTTTCATCGTGTTGTCGCGATCTTTGTATTGGAGGCCGAACTTCGCGGGCATGGCGAAGTCCGCCTGGTTCGTGGCGATGATGAATTCGCGGCCGACACTGTGGCGGTGCGCGAGCACCTCCACACCCGCACGTCGATCTTCGGACCGTAGAACGCCGCCTCGTTCGCGAGTCTTGCTGCCAGCCAATACCGGCGCGCTACGGCGAGCGCAGGCGGTAGAAGGTTTGCGGACGGTTCGTGGCCTGCGAATCGGTGAATTGAAACCCGCCGGAGCCGGGCGAAGTTTCGAGGACGGGACCGAGGTATGACCAGGCGTCCAGCGGCAGGGCCACATCGGTGCTGCTGAAGACGGTGAAACTAGCCCAAGGCTGACTCGTGAAGCTGAATTGGAAAGCGCCGGTGCCGATTTTGGTCAGGCCGGTGAACACGGGATCACTGGTGGCGATGATCAATTGCAGTTCTGCGGCCCCGATGTCCACGGCGCTGCCGACGAGGCGAGACAGACCGCGGATGTCGGTGAATCTGAGTATGTCGCTGAATGTGAGTATGGGAGTGTCGGCCGCGTCAACGGCGGGAGAACCGGGCAGCGGTGGCATGGTTTGCGTCGGCCCACCGTAGTTGCCGAGCGGGGCGAGGAGCGGGGCGGCATTGATGGCGGCGGGGCCGGTGACCGAGCCGGTGCCGGAGCTGGCGACGGACTGAACCAGGTTCGATCCGGAGTATTCGAGGAGGGCATTCTCGTTGAACACATCCGGACCACCGCCGCCACCGGCGGTGTTGCCGGCGACGATGCTGTATTCCACCGAGAGCGAGGTGTTTTTGTTGAAGATGCCGCCGCCGGCATAGGCGTCATTCCCAGTAATGGTGCAGCGAATAATGGTAGTGAGACCCACGCACTGGATCGCACCGCCATACGATCCGGTGTTTCCGGTCAGCGTGCATTGGCTGGCCGTCATGGTGCCAGCATTGAAAAGAGCCCCACCTTGAACCGCGTTGTTGCCCGTGAGCGTGCAACGGTCCAGATTCAGTGTGCTGTTCACGTCACCGAAAACCGCGCCGCCGCTGAAATCCGCGCCAGCGTCTCCGCTGATCAGGGTGAGTCCGCGCAAAGTGAAGCTGGCGCCGGAGTTCACGGTAAAGATTCGGTGCGTGCCCCCGCCGCTGATGGTTATTCCATCGGCCAGGCCCACGGCGTCGATGGTGAGATTCTTGCCGATGACCAGGCTACTGCCAACCAGCGTGATGGTTTGCCCGCTGAGACCGGGGTCGAAGTTGATGATGGCGTCGGCGGGAAGATCGGCGATCACCTGGCGCAGTGATCCGGGGCCGCTGTCGTTCGTAGTGGTGACCAACCCGGAAATGAAGATCACTTCGTCCACCCACCCGCCATCGGATCCGGCGGAATCCGTCCCGTCTTTGAGATACGTCCAAGTCAAGACATGGCTCCCGGCGGGCACGGCGATGGTCTGTTGCTGCCAGTCCACTTCCCCGGAGATTTGGGGAGCGCCCGGCTCTTGGGCGTCATCCAAAGTAAAGCGCAGGTAATCGCTGTTTTCTTCCGAAGAAACTTTCCACCAGAAGGTGAGCATGCCTGGACCAGTGACGGTGGTTTCCAAATCCGTTTCCTCCAAGTCGCCGATGGAGCTGCTCCGGGCCGCGTCCACGGAGTCATGCGTGGCGTCGGGTTGCCCATACCAAGTCCCGGCACCGCCGGTGGTCCAAGTGAGATTGGTGGCATCCACCGCTGTAGCAAGGTTGATGGCCGAAGGGCCGATGGTGAGGGCCAGCGTGGCGGTGTTCGGCCCCCACGCACTATAGTTCCACAACGTGATGTTGAAATCGCCGCTCACCGTCGGAGTTCCCGAGATCAGCCCGGTGTCGTAGGCGATATACAAACCCGCCGGCAGCCAGCCCCCTGGATACTTAAATTCATCAAGGTAAGCGTCGAAAGTTGGCGGGGCGTTAGGCGCCGTGATCTGGTAACTGAATGGTGTTCCCTGCGCACCGGTGGCCGTGAGCGGGCTGGTGATCGGATGCCCGGGAGTGAGCACCACCTGATCCACCCAGCCGGCATCGGCTCCTTCGGATGCCGACCCATCCTTCGAGTAAGTCCAGCGGAGTTGATGGTTGCCGCCCGGGATGGAAATGGTCTTCTGCTGCCAGTCCACTTCGCCGGAGATGGCCGGAGCGCCCGGTTGCTCGGCTCCATCCAAATGGAAACGGAGAACATCAAAAACGTTCTCTGAAGAAACCTTCCACCAGAAAGTGAGCGTGGCCGGCCCCGTGACGGTGGTTTCCATGCTGGACTGCCCAAGGTCACCGATGAGGCCGCTTTGAGCCGCATCACGTTGACCGATCGGGCTCAATCCGCCGCCACCGACGTCCGCCACGGTGTGAGTCGTCACGGTTTGCCCGGCCCAGCCCGCGTTGCCACTGGTGGTCCAGTTGATGGGAGGAGTGTCGAGTGCCTGGGCCAGCGATGGCACAAAGATGACCTGATCAATCCAACCGGCATCAGCGCCGGCGGACCCCGAGGCGTCTTTCCCATAAGACCACGTCAGATAGTGCAGGCCGGTGGGTAATTCGACGGTGACTTGTTGCCAGTTTACCTCCCCGGAGATGGCCGGTACCGTCGGTTGCTCGGCTCCATCCAACCTAAAACGAAGAAAGTCAGAGCCGGCTTGCGAAGACACTTTCCACCAAAAAGTGAGAGTGCCCTGGCCCCAAATGACGGTGTCCAGCTTGGAGAGCCCGGAGTCCCCGATGGCGGCGCTTTTTACCGCGTCCACGCCATCGTGGGTCGTGGTGGCCTGCCCGAAGAACGTGGACTGAAGATACATGGGTTGATCGGGGAGATCGAGCGCGTTCCCAACGAGGATTCCGGACGGCGCGATGGTGATGGTCAAACTCGCAGAGCCGGTCCCGCCGGCGTTGCTGGCGAAGACCCTGACGGTGAAGGTGCCACTCACCGCCGGAATGCCGCGAATGCCGTAAATCCCGCTGCTGTTCGGGTTCACGAATAAACCCGCCGGCAGCCCGGTGGCATAGTAGCTGATGGGTGTTTGGGTTTGGGTCGCGGTAATGTCGTAATCCAGCCAAATCCCCTGAGTGCCGCTGGCCGTCAGCGGGCTGGTGATCACCGGCGGAGCCGGAGCGAAGTCCACCTCATCCACCCAGCCGGCGTCCGATCCGGAAGATCCCGAACTATCCTTTGCATAGGTCCAGCGCAGTTGGTGGTTTCCGGCCGGGATCGGGATGGTTTTTTGCTGCCAGTCCACATTGCCCGAAATCGGTACGGCACCGGCCTGCTCGACGCCATCCAGAGTGAAGTGAAGAAAGTCAAAATTAACCTGCGAAGACACCTTCCACCAGAACGTCAGTGTGCCCGGTCCGGTCACGGCACTCTGGAGATAGCTGGTCTGGGAGTCCGTGATGGCTCCGCTTTGAGCGGCCTGAACGCCATCGTGGTTCGTGGCCACTTGCGCCCTCCAATTCCCCGAGCCGCCGGTGGCAATGGGAAGCGCCATGGATGAGGGGTTCGTCGTCGGATTCACAGCGATTGACAATGTATCCATGCGGGTTTTAAGGCCGCTCATGGTCAGCGTGTTGCCGGCGGTGACCTGAATCAACGGGGCCAGGCTATTCGCGCGGATCGTGATTCCTTGTGAAAGCGCCGACGCATTGATGTTGACGTCGTAAAGCGAAACAATGAGGGGACCGTTGGCGAAGATGGTTTGCCCATCCAGGGAGGGATCAATCGTGATGTTCCCACCATATCCGAGGGCGCGGCGCAACGAGCCGACCCCCGCGTCTTTGGTGTTGGTGACCAATTGGTCGGGATGCGGCGTTTGCAGTGAGGAGTTCTGTCTGTCGTAAGCTTGATAGAGCAGGCCGTTCTCCCCAAAGGCGGAGCGCATCGTATAGACAACCGGCACGCCCTTCCGTGTGACATAAACAGAATCGGCATCCCAATCGCGCTCCGCTCCGGACCAGGATCCCCAAACGTTATTGACGGTCACTGGCGGCGTGAAACTGGAGATCGTGCCGAGCGATCCCAGATTGACCTCGCCGTAACTAAACTCATTGAACACGAAGTTATGAACTTCTCCCCCATGGTCATTGTCGTAATACATGTTCCGCTCCACCCCATGAGGCCGGGGGAGGACGCCGCCGGGATATTTGCTGGCCGGCGTGGTGGTTTGGTAGCTGTTGAAATTCATCCCGTGTTGCCCAAAGGGAAAGCTGGCATTCGAGATGTCCGTCCAATCCTCGATATTTGGCGACAGGCGGCTCGTTTTCCACGTCTTGTTGCCGTTTTTCCCACCCGCCGTGAGAATCCAGGTGTCGCTGGTGGTGGATCTCACAATGCTCACTCCGGCGATCTCTCCTCCGGGAAAATCCCAAATTAGCTGCCCGTTGAAAAACAACCTGGTTCTTATCCCAAGCTGGGTCGCAGTCATGGCTCCCCAATACTTGGGGTGCTCCGGATCCCGGACATCATAAAAAACACCGCATCTTGGCTTTGGCCAATCGCATAATTGACCGTGGGAACGGATTCCGCCCAATTTTGGGCGGCGACGGCCAGAACGCCTCCGATCAGTTCCATTTTGCCGGGGTGGTTCCAATTGCCGACCGGGTTGAAGTTGCCATTGAAGTTGCCGGTATAGAGATCCTCCCAGAGGTATTTTCCGGGACGAACCCCAGGGCCGCTCGTGATGAGGAGATCGGTCGCCGGGTCAATCTGATTGGGGGCCGTCTGCAACAGAGTGATCCACCCGTTGTGCGCCCGGGATTGCGCCACCATGAAATAAGCGCGGCCGTCCTTGTTCGGCAGCCGGACGACATGTTGCGGATGGAATAGTTCTTTCCCGGCCGCGGAATCATAGTAATTGCCCGAGAGACCGGGTGAGTTGGTAAACACAAGTCCTTGAATCTGCACCCCGGCGGAGCCATTGGGCGGACTCCACGTCCCGGAATCGGCGGCGATGTAATTTCTGGGCATGGTCAGTCGCTCATCCACGGGCAAGGCCAGGCGGGTTTCTGCGGCGCTCACCGTCCAGGTGTAGCTGATGGAGTTGCCAAAAACATTCGAGGTCATGGCGACCGTGTAGCGGTTCGGGAAATTGTTCATCCCCAACCGACCGTCGTTGGAAAACTCGAAACTCTGGGCTTCGCTGTAACCGCTCACCCGGAGTTCGAAATGGCCGCCCTCGCCATCACAGCCATTACCCTGCACCCGGGCGATCGTCAGCGAAACAAACCCCCCGGGCGCGACGGGGCCATGCACCAGTCCGCCCGGAAAACCGACTCCCGTGCCTTCGTAGCAGGATCCCGGCTCAATCGTAAAAGTGACGGGCTGGGCGGTTTCATTGACCAGGTTCAGCGGGAAAATGCGGTTATACGCCCTGGCATTGCTCAGGCTCAACACGAACGCGATCGCTGCGAGGACCGTGAAAGCAAGACTCCGGTTTATTAAATGACGACCCGTGTTAATCCTGCTCTTACTGATGCAGTGGCGAGCGAGGGGAAATGAAGGTCGTGCCTGTGGGCAAGAGGTAAATCCAGATGAGAGCCGTCGTGTTGTTTGCATAGTTTTGATTTCCGAGCGCCGCACAAACACCAGATAAAAACCGGTGTCGCTGGAATAAGTGATCCACGGCGGAGAATCAGGAACGCAAGCAACATTTGAATAATAAAATCACCCAGCGAAGGAATCCAGTTTATTTATTTTTTTAAGAGCCTGTCTGAAAACCCCGGAGCGCGGCTGTGTCGTCCTCGACCAGCCGCAGTCGGTTCGCAAGTTCCGCAGTCTGGGACTGGTTACTCCGCCCTGCGGCTGATCTTCGACACAGCCGCACTCCTTTTTCAGACAGACTCTAAGCAGAAAGGCGAATCGTTCCAGTGACTTGCCGTCGTCGCTTTTTGGGTGGGCGAAACGAGGCAACGGAGGTGCCGTGCCGAACTTGTCATGGAATAGGACGTGGTGATGAACTGTCGTGTCGCCAGCCATCCAGACCTCCCATGCAGTTGGCAAGCGCGGTCGGTTCTTTTGGGACGCCGTGATCAGGCGGCAGCTCTACGCCCGCCGCTCTTTGATCTCCGCCACAATTCCCGCCACCGCCTCGGCCTTCGGTTTCGCACCTTGCGGGCCTTTGCCGTGGAGGCGGACGTTGACGTTGCCGGCGTCCATGTCGCGGCCCCGTAGCGCAGTTTGTTAAACTGCCGTGTCGCCGACTGGCAGTCGGCAGGCGCTGGGAAAGCACTAATGCTCCGGAGTGATCGAAGCCCACGCAGCTTGCCAGGCTGCGATACGGCAGACTGCCAGTCTGCGTTACGATCGGGGTCGCTACGCTTGCCGCGTTTTTATCGCCGCAACGATCCCGCCACCGCCACCGCCTCGGCCTTCGGCTTCGCGCCTTGCGGGCCTTTGCCGTGGAGACGGACGCTGACGTTGCCGGCGTCCATGTCGCGGCCACCGATGACGAGCATGGTGTGCACCTTGGATTGTTCGGCGTTGGCGATCTTGGCCTTGATCGGATCGTTGTCGTAATCGCCTTCGGCGCGGACTTCGTGGGCGCGGAGTTCAGCCACGATGGCTTTCGCATAGTTCAACAGCGCGTCGTCGCCGATGGTCAGGACGCGGACCTGTTCGGGCGCGAGCCAGAGCGGGAAGTTGCCGAAGTAAGGTTCAATCTAACGTCCAAAATTTCTTTGGTTGCCTCAACTAAACAACCAAAGCCAAACCCCTCTAATTCCTAGGAATTCCGCAGCTCCGATCATTCCGGCCTTTGGTTTTCTTTGGTTTTCTTTGGTTCGCGATTCACTCCGTCATTAAGGACCCAACGGGAATAACGGCGTCCGCCGATATTGCGAATCTTCTGCTCCTTCCGGGAGAGGACAGTGAGAAGATTATGGATTTTCTCCAGCTTCTGCTCTTGAGTCAAAATCTCTGGCAGCTTGTTTAGCAAGGCTTGATCTATATCTTCGCGCGACACCGGTTGCATTTCGCGGATGATCTTAACAATGAGGTCTCGGTAGTATTCATTGTTGAATCCCTTATCGCGAATGTGCTTGGCTTTCTCACCGGTGATTGCGGCAATTTGCGCCGCAACAACCAGATTTGGAAATCGTCCCTCCACCAAACCGTCACGCTTGAGTGTTTGATGTTCGTCTCGCGTGATTGGCTGACGTTTTTGAACTCGATCCAAAAGAATGATCGCCTCCAAACTCAAATCCATCCGATTCATCAGAAGTTGGGCGTATCGCCTATCAAGAATCCGCCCACCAATTCTAACTGCCACCCGTTCCGGGTTGGACAGATCATAATCTGGCATGGGGAAAAAGCGGTTGCGCTGCTTTTGGAACATTTTCTTAATACCCCCGCCCTGAGTGTCAATCAGGTTCAAATTCACCATCGCTTCAGCGAGGAACGGGTTGCGGTAAATTTCCAAGGGTGCGTCTTGATGAATCACTGTTTCCACCTTGCCAGGGAGAAAGCTGCCGACATTTGTGAGCAACAGAGCATCCGGAGTTTCAACCACTTGAATTCGACCGCGCAAACCGTAGTCCTGATGGGCGACGCAGTTGTGCAAAGCTTCGCGAATAACCCACGGATCATATTGGGTCATTTCTACAGGAAACAATGTGCCCCCCGGCAATTCGCGAACGGTGAGATTCCGAATCCGCCCCAAAACCCGCTCTCCCGCCAGCAAAAACGGTGGACCAAAATGTTCGTAATCCAAATCCCCGTTGCGCTCATTCTTGAGCAACCAACTGATCTTAGCCACCGCCGGATTTAACAACGTGGATGATTCTGGTTTTCCCAAAAGCAGCAAAGCAGCATTGGTAATTCGGCCCTGAATTGTGATCTTGGCTTTATTGAGGAAGGTAATGCCGTCCCAACAATCCACATCTTCGGTCTGACGTGGATACTTGGCCTTGAATTCCTTGCGGGCTTTGGCGATAGCGACTTCGTCTAAATCCGCGAGCGTTGCCCGCTCGCTGACCTGTGCGCTCCAATCCACATGCCGACTCCAAATCTGACGTTCTTTCTCAGGGTGCTTCGACAGCTGCGTCTTTGAAGTGCCCTCCCGGATATAAGCCACTCCCTTGAATTTTACCGGACGACCAAACGCTGGGTTGATTTCGAACAAAACCACCCGTTTCCCCTGGTAATTAAATGGATAAAACTCATAGCCACTATTTGGCTGGAGTCCTTGAGAGAGAAATATTGGAAGCAGTTGATTCCCGATTCCTTTTTCCGCCACAGGGTCAAATGTCGTCCCAGCTACAGCGTGCGTTTCGTCCTTGATGCCAAACACGAGGTAGGCTCGATGCTTCCCCAACAAACAGGCTGAATTTGCCATTGCGGAGATATATTCACCCAAGACCTGCGGTTCAATTCGCCTTACGTCCTTAAACTCCAGCCACTCTGTTTCGCGTGGTTCAACGCGAAGCCGGTCAAGAAGAGCTGTAAGTTCTTGCGTGTTCACACTGATATTCTCACGCCTGCCGCAACTTGATCGTCTCAACGATTCCTGTGATCGCCTCGGCCTTCGGCTTCGCGCCTTGCGGGCCTTTGCCGTGGAGGCGGACGCTGACGTTGCCGGCGTCCAGGTCGCGGCCGCCGATGACGAGCATGGTGTGCACCTTGGATTGCTCGGCGTTGGCGATCTTGGCTTTGATCGGATCGTTCTCGTAGTCGCCTTCGGCACGGACTTCGTGGGCGCGCAGTTCGGCGACAATTCCCTTCGCGTAGTTCAGCAGCGCATCGTCGTCGCCGATGGTGAGGACGCGGACCTGTTCGGGCGCGAGCCAGAGCGGGAAGTTGCCGGCGTAATGTTCAATCAGGAATCCGATGAACCGTTCGTGCGTACCAAGCGGCGCGCGATGAATGCACAGCGGCGTTTTCATCGTATTGTCGCGATCCTTGTATTGCAGACCGAACTTGGCGGGCACGGCGAAGTCCACCTGATTGGTCGCCAGCGTGAATTCGCGGCCGATCACGCTCCACACCTGCACGTCGATCTTCGGGCCGTAGAACGCCGCTTCATTCGCCACCTCGACGTAGTTGATCTTTGAATCGATCAACACCTGCCGGACCATGTCCTCGGTCTGCTTCCAGAGCGCGGGTTCATCGACGTATTTCTTGCCGAGCCCTTCCGGCGACGACGTGCTGAAACGCATCTGATATTTCTCGACGCCGAAGATCTTGAAATACTTGAGATACATCTCGTTCACCGCATTGAACTCGGCGGCGAACTGTTCGGCGGTGCAATAGATGTGCGCGTCGTTCATGTTCATCGAACGCACGCGCATCAGACCGAACAACTCGCCGGACTGCTCGTAACGATAACAGGTGCCGTACTCCGCCAGGCGCAACGGCAGATCGCGGTAACTGTGCGGTTCCGCCGCAAAAATGCGGTGGTGATGCGGGCAGTTCATTGCTTTGAGGTAATAGCGTTCGCCGGTATCGGCGGGCGGCGTCAATTGGGCGAGCTCTTCACGGTACTTTTGCGCGAGGTATTTGTCTTCGCCCTGTGCTTCCTCGTCTTCCTCGGTGACCCCATCCGTTCGTTTCTTGGACTCGATGGCCCTGATGTCTGAATTCAGATCGCTGAGTTTCGCTGCGGCGGCGTTGATTTTTCGCTCGAGCGCCGGGGATGGTCCGGCATCGCCCGCCAGTTCAATCGGCGGAAACATCGACTCGGCGTAGTACGGCAAATGGCCTGAAGTGGTGTACATCTTCTCCCTGGCCAGATGCGGTGTGCGCACGCGGACATAGCCGGCGGCGAATTCGGTTTCCTTGGCCAGCTTTTCCAGTTCCTCGACGAGCACGGTTCCCTTGGGCAACCACAGAGGCATGCCGGGCCCGACGTATTCGGTATCGATCACGAACAGGCCCATCTCCTGACCGATCTTGCGGTGGTCGCGGCGCTTCGCCTCTTCGAGCATGTTGAAGTATTCCTCCAGCTCGGTCTTGTTCTTGAACGCGGTGCCGTAAATGCGCTGGAGCTGCGGGTTCTTCTCGTCGCCTTTGTAGTAGGCACTCGCGACACTGGTCAGCTTGAAGGCCTTGATGTTGCCGGTGCGCATCACGTGCGGCCCGGCGCAGAGATCAATGAAGTCGCCGTTTTGGAAATAGGAGATCGGTTCGCCCTCGGGAATCTGCGCGATCAGGTCGAGCTTGAATTTACTCTCGTTGCCCGGGCGTTCCTCGAGTCCGCCGAGTCGACCGCTTTTCGCGTCGACGATCGCCTGTTCGCGCGGCACTTCGATCCGCTCAAATTTGTTGTTCGCCTTGATCTCCTTCTTCATCTCCGCCTCGATCTTCTCGAAATCCTCGGGCGAAATGCGGTGCTTGAGATCGACGTCGTAATAGAATCCGTTCTCAACCGGCGGACCGTACGCGAACTGGACATCGGGCCAGAGCCGGAGAATGGCCGTGGCCAGCACATGCGCACACGAGTGCCGGAGGCGCTCCAGCTCGGACATTTGATTCCGCTCATCGAGCGTTTTACGTTCTTTCGATTCCTGATTTTCTTCGGACATAAATTTCAACTAATTTTTTAACCGCAGATGAACGCGGATGGACGCTTATTATTTTGCTGGCGGCTTCGCCTTCAGCGTGGCGATTACAGTGTTCTTTCGACCGACACAAGTTCGGCAAACAAGATGTCGAATACGGATATTTGCGTCTATCGGCGTTCATCAGCGGTTACCTCTTCTTGTCCCCAGCAGTCATTACGATGCGTTCCCATTCAAGTTTCGCATGCTTGAAGTTTAGGAGCAGTCCTACTTTCAGCTTGGTGATTTTCAAATAATTCAGCATCTGACCGCGCTCATGGTCAGTGATGCGATCAATGACTTTGGTGTCGACGACAATTTCTCCAAACACGATCAGATCCGGAACGAACTCCCCAATTCGTTCCTCTTTGTAAATAACTTCAAATCGTCGTTGTTGTTCAAACTCTATCTCAGCGCGACGGAATTCGACCGTCAGTGCATTCTCGTAGAGCTTCTCGTGCAGACCGTGACCCAGCTCGTTCGCCGCGTCGAACGCGAAGCCCACAATCCGATACGTCTCGTCTTTCAAAGGAAAGTCGAGTTTCTCGGCATGTAGATCTATTGGATCATTCGCGTTCATCTGCGTCTATCTGCGGTTGACTCCCGGCACCCAATAAAAGCGCCGCAAACCGGCAGGTTGAGGCGTGGGCGTCCGGGAGTTGGCCGGGGGCCTAAAGGGTCGTTGTCGTGTTGTCGTTGGCCAATGCCATGACCGGGAAAGCTAAATTCCCGGTCCGGCGAAATCAACCCTGCATTCAACTTCCGCCTGCTGCTCAAAGGTCATCAGGGACGGAGCTTTACGCGAATTTCTCGAATTGACGCGAATTCGGACGAGGGAACTCCGCGTTCATGAAATCTGGCGGCCCGGATTCATCACATGTTCTGCGCCGCACCGCCGGCGACTCCGAGGATCGCCATGACCACACCGATGACAATGGCGATTCCCACGATGATGGCGAACCAGAGCAGTGATGCCCGGCAGAAGTTGCGGCGGTTGGGGTTGCCGTTGTTGTCGACGGCCCAGACGATGTACATGATGATGTTGACCAGCGGAAGAGCCAGAACGAGAAGTGTCACCATCCAGTCCCCGACGGTCATGACGCGGTTGTCATTGGTGTTTTCCATGAGGCGAATTGACTCATATTCTGTCGCTGCCGGCGATTACAAGACCTCCGTTCGTTTGGATATTTTCGAGTCTCACTTCATCGAGACCCCGCCTGAATGTAACCTGAAGTTCCCTTGGTCCGTCCACTTGTTGAACCGACAAACAGAGAAACGCGGGAGAACCCGCGCCTCGTTTGAACCCCATCAAACTTATGAAGCTCTCACTAAAACACTTAAGAACGTCCTTCCTGCTCGCCACTCTGCTCGCCACCCCCGCCACTCTTCAAGCCGACCACCACGAAAACGTGGACCCAACTGGCTCCTGGACCTGGACGCGACAGGGTCGCGAAGGCGCTGAAGTGACTACCACGCTGACTCTGAAGGCGAACGGCGAGAAACTGACCGGCAAAGTTTCCGGCTGGAACAACACCGAAAATGACATCGAGAAAGGGACGCTCAAAGGGCACGACATCGCGTTTCAGGTCACCCGGTCGTTCAACGGCAACGATTTCGTGATCAAATATGCTGCCAAGATCGAAGGCGATTCGCTGAAGGGGACGATCGCATTCAACCGGGACGGCCAGGATCAAAGCCGCGAATGGACCTCAACTCGTGCTGCCTCGGGTGAACTCGCCGGAGATTGGAAATACTCCATCACCCGCGGCGATGGTGAATCGATGGACCTATTGATGACGCTCAAAGTGGACGGGGGAAAAGTCACCGGAATGGTAAAAGTGAACGACTTTGAACTGCCGCTCGAAGGCACCTACAAAGACGGAACATTCGCCTACAAAATGGAACGTGAACGCGACGGCTCGACCTGGATGTCGTCATTCAGCGGCAAAGTGTCTGGGGACAAATTGACCGGAAAATCCACCTCCACCTGGAACAGTGAAGAGCGCGTCCGCGAAATCATCGCGACACGCATAAAAAACTAAACGCTTTCAACGAACTATCAGCCTGATCTGCCCGCTTCATTAATTTTGAGGCGGCCTTTTTGTATTATTAAGTTAATACACAATGAAGTCCAAGGTCCGCAGGCAACGCATCCGAGAGCCCTTCGGTCAAATGGCGGGAATCGACCGATTCCATCCAGCCACGGCAACCGTGATCGAATAATCCTTCAAAGAAAATGGAAACCACGGATTGCACAGATAAACATCGAGTTGAGTGAATCGGCTGAAACACCCGGCGGGAGAATGAGTGCGCATATACAAGCTCTTCCTGATCCGTTTTCACCGCGCATTTTGTGGTCCTCCCCTCCGAATTTGGAACAATTGTATTGATCAGATGACACAATAATTTAACGTCTGACGCGTGCCTGCCAGTTCCTCAGTTCTCAACCTGATCTACATCGACAAGTCGTCGGACACCCCGGTTTACCGGCAGTTGGTCGGGCAAATAAATTGTATTATTAAATCAGGACAATTGTCCGGCGGCCAGCTTCTCCCGACGATTCGCGCTTTGGCGGCTGAACGTGGTATCAATCCCAACACGGTGGCTCGTGCGTACGAGGAGCTTCAGATTGCCGGAACGATCACCAAACGGCAGGGCTCCGGTTGTTCGGTTTCTGAGTCGGTTCCGAAATTCGGTCCAAAGGAAAAGAGGGCCCTGCTCGCCGATCAGATCAAGCAACTGGTTTTTAGAGCCGGAGAACTTGGTGTGAGCAGGGTGGAACTCGCTCAATGGGTGGAGGCCAAGTCCGCTGGGCCGGAATCCGAGTCCGCAACTCTAACCACCCGAAAGATTCCACCCTCGAGCCCGAAACCTTCGGATACGTCGGGGCCCGATTCGCCCTCGATCTGGCAGCCTGATGAGGAGTTCATCGATTGATGCTATCTGTCCACAGGGACGTTTGGCCATGTACCTTGTCCAACCCACTTTGAATGAAAGAGAACGCAAACCATTCCATCGCTCGGAGAATCATATTTCCTGGAGTCGTTTTGTTAGTGCTGGCGGGCGGGCTAATTGCGTTTCGAGGAGGCAACAATCCGAAACCAACGATCACGGTTTCGTTGTTGTCGGAAGTTGATCTGGTGACGAATCGGGTCGCGACTCTCGTGCTGAGCAACGCCGGGCCGGGTTTGATCTCGATTGGCGTATGGCGCACGAACGTGATCGACGGATGGTTGGAGGCCTATGCTTCCACAGGCAAAATTGACACCGCCGTGTCTGGCTTCAGCTGGACTCCACGTTCGAAAATCCGCCAACCGGGTGAAATGGTCCAGTTCATTGAAACTATCCCAGCATCAGCCGAACGATGGAAATTTAGAACCGACGGTCACGATCCGCGTCGGGCAGATCAAATTATGGAGTCTCCAGCCTTGGTCAAAGCGTTCGGTCTGCTTGACGATTTACCCCTTCCAGACGCGTTCTGGGAACTCGTCCGCGGAGAATCCCAGTGGACGCTCGATATCCAGAGTCCGCGGTTTGGAGAAACCGGGATGCCAGATGCGGAAAACTAACACAGGCGATTTTTGAGCGCGTTAGAGAATGCGCAGCAGGACAATGTCGCGCCGCCGGAAAAGGTGGGGTGAGTTCTCCGAACGAGCCTTTGGATGTCTGGCGGTTAATGCAATCTCTCCCACGAAAGGATATCAAGATGTTCTGTTCTCGGCGGAGACCTGATTACGAGCGGATGGTAACGTGAATTCGCGTCCGTCTCGTGCGCTCAAGGTTCGCTCGGAGAGCTCTCCCCACCTTCTTGTCCGTGATTATCAATCTGCGCCACGCCTTCTCCCGGCTTCCCTCATCCGAACGTCTGTGCTGAAATCACCCGCGCATGGCCAAAGCCAAATCCCCAGCCAACAAAGTGACGCCGATGATGGCGCAGTATCGCCAGGCCAAGAGCGATCTGCCCAAGGATGCCATCCTGTTGTTCCGGCTCGGGGATTTTTACGAAATGTTTCTGGAGGACGCCACGATCGCCGCCGGCATTCTCAATGTTGCCCTGACCAAACGCGGTGACATGCCGATGTGTGGGGTCCCCTATCACGCGGCCAACGCCTACATTTCCCGGCTGCTCAAGGCCGGCAAAAAGGTCGCCATCTGTGAGCAGGTGGAGGAGGCGGTGCCGGGTCAACTCGTCAAGCGCGAAGTCACCCAGATCCTCACGCCGGGCACGCATTTCGATGAACGAATGCTCACCGCTGAGCGGAACAATTTTCTCGGCGCGGTTTCTCGGTCGGGCGGGAACTACGGGCTGGCATTTGTCGATCTCACGACCGGCGATTTCAAGACCACGGAAGTCGAAGATGAATCCGGGCTGATCACGGAGCTCGAACGGATTCGTCCTGCAGAGATCATTTGTCCCGTGGAATCCGGCGAGCTGTTTAATCTGATCCAGGGCTCGTTCAAGATTGTCAGCGGCTACGATGATTGGGCGTTCGCGGCGGAGACGGCGGTCTACACGCTGAAGGATCATTTTCAGGTAAAATCGCTCGACGGTTACGGATTGAAGAATCGCAATGCCGCGATGGGTGCCGCGGGTGGGGTGCTTCACTATCTGATCAACAGCCTCCGCCGCGACGTGAAGCACCTGACCTCGCTTTCGTTCTACCAGCACAGCCAGTTTCTTAAGCTCGATCATGTCACGCTGAAGCACCTCGAAATCCTCGAACCTCTCCATCGCGATGCTCCACGCAACGCCACTCTTTACGGCGCGATGAACCGGACCGTCACGCCGATGGGGGCTCGAAGATTGCGCGACTGGCTCACCCAACCGCTGTCCGAGATTGGCGCAATTGTCGGGCGACAGAACGCGATACAATCATTTGTCGAAAGCGGCGCGACTTTGGAAGCTCTGCGGGATCAACTGAAGGAAGTGCGCGACATCGAACGAACGATCAGCCGGTTGAGCGCCGGGACCGGAAACGCCCGCGACATCAGCGCACTTCGGGTGGGGTTGGAAAAAATTCCGACGATCCGGCAGGTGGTGTCGCTGGTCGGAAATGAGTCGGCAAACTCCACTTCGTCCGATGAGTTTGACTCGATTCGTGAAGAAACGGAATCGCCAGCTGAAGTTCCTGCAACAGGCGTGTTGGACGAACTTCTGTTGCAACTCACCGAACTGCCCGAGTTGGTTGATTTGCTCGCACGTGCCATCGTCGATGAACCGCCGTTGACGCTCAAGGACGGCGGCTTGATGCGTGATGGTTTTGATGCCCAGCTCGACGAGCTTCGTTCCGGGATGCGCGATGGTAAAAACTGGATCGCGAAACTTCAGCAGGACGAAATCGAACGCACGGGAATTCCGTCGCTCAAGGTGCGGTTCAATTCCGTGTTCGGCTATTTCATCGAAGTGACTCGAACCCATCTCGACAAGGTGCCGCCAGAATACGTTCGCAAGCAGACGATCGCCAATGGCGAACGCTACATCACGCCTGAGTTGAAGGAGATGGAGTCAAAAATTCTCGGTGCGGAGGAACGTTCAACAAAGCTGGAATACGAATTGTTCCAGCGCGTGCGCGAAGATGTCCTCGCCCGGTTGCTGGAGATTCAACAGACCGCGTCTGCACTTTCACAGTTGGATGTGTTGGGTTCGTTCGCGGAGACCGCACGGCTTTACAATTACGTTCGCCCGGAGATCGGTGATTCCGGCGTGCTTTATTTCCGCGACGGACGGCATCCCGTGCTGGAACAGTCGTTGATGGAGGAACGGTTCGTGCCGAACGATACCTCGATCAACACCGGCAGCTGCGGAGACGATACCGCCGCGCCAGAGAATGACATCGCGCAGATCATGTTGATCACCGGGCCAAACATGGCGGGCAAGAGCACCTACATCCGGCAGGTCGCATTGCTCGCGTTGCTCGCCCACACCGGTTCGTTTTTGCCCGCAGCCGAAGCACGCGTTGATCTCGTGGATCGGATCTTCACTCGGATCGGTGCCAGCGATGATCTGTCGCGCGGACAGTCGACGTTCATGGTGGAGATGAGCGAGACGGCGAACATTCTGAATAACGCGACCGAACGCAGCTTGGTGATCCTCGACGAGATTGGACGCGGCACCAGCACGTTCGACGGGCTCAGCCTCGCGTGGTCAATTGTTGAATATCTGCACAATCAAGTGGGCGCCCGGACGTTGTTCGCAACGCACTATCACGAACTGACCGAACTCACCGGCAAGTTGCGGCGCTTGAAAAACTTCAACGTCGCTGTGCGCGAATGGAATGATTCCATCGTGTTTCTTCACAAAATCGTCGAAGGCGGAACGGACAAGAGTTACGGCATTCAGGTGGCCCGACTCGCCGGCGTGCCAAAGGAAGTGATTGATCGCGCGAAAGTGATCCTGCGCAATCTTGAAGACAGCGAACTGACCCCCGAAGGCAACGTCCGCCGCAGTCGCAAACAAGAAGATCGAGAGAAACTCAAACAGGTCGAAGAAAACCCGCAGATGGATTTGTTCGGATAGCGGGTGCCTCCGCCAATCTAAACCACCCATGCCGACTAAAGCATTCCAAGATATTGGCACTAGATACGGTAGCGACTACGTGATTGCCATTGGCGACGTCGGTCCGAATTTCAAAACAAACGGAATGGCGACTTTTCTTGATGTTGTCAATCAGCGCCAAGTTTGCGGATGGTCTTCCCCTGAAAAAGTGGACAGGCAGGGCGCAGGGTTTTGCGGGTTAGTTTAGTCGGTTTTTCAGGTTTGAAAAGTGTTCTTTGAGGAAGGCGCTGGGGGACTTGTAGCCGAGGGCGCTGTGGAGGCGGGTGCGGTT
>JBDNGP010000100.1:0-27572 GCA_041689265.1 Verrucomicrobiota bacterium | reverse complement strand
CCGTTTGTCCAGCAAAGGAAATGAACCGGGAACCGTTGATCGAGAATCACTGAAAATGGAGCTCCTAAGTTTTGTGGTGTCCCAGCTATTCGTAAGGCGCCGGTTATCAGGTCGCTTGTGCTCGTAATCGGAACTGCAATTATAACTGGGCTAGATGTGAATTCACTCAATTCATCATAGTTGAGAACGCGAGCATCGGTCAGAAGGACCCTGTCGTCTCGGTTCTGCATCTTTGCAGTGGGGGCTTGGATCGATAGTTTCAAAGCAACAAAGTAGTGCCACTTTTTTGGTGACGGTACCATCTCGTTCCACGGTTCATTTGTAGCGGAACAACCAACCAGCAACAGGGCTGATGCCAATAAGCTAATGAGCTGGATTCGACTAAACATTGCGATCTAGTTTCTGAAACTATCGGAAGTCTTGCCGGATAGTTAACGTATCCCGCGATGCTCAAGCTCCCTAAGTTCTGCGGCCCAGTTGCCACGTTCGGTTTCTGAAACATCGGGATTGGGCAGGAGGCTGCGGCGGGTGCAATTAACGAGAGCTTGCAGCGTTTGATAACGACGCGTGTCGGCGATGGCGGGCGGGATTTGGTCCGCCATGATTTCGAGGACTTTTTCGAACACCAGTTTGCCGTTGCCCATCTTCGCCTTGGCAATCAACTCCGCGCGCAGTGACGCAAAGGCGGCGGCGGAGAAATCAGCCGTGGCTTTGTCGAGCGCCTTCAATTGATCGGGCGTTAGTTTTTGGTCGAGCACGGAAGCGACGGTCCATTCGATGAATTCGATACGATCATCGTCCTCGGGATCGAGCGTCGGAATGATCAGATCTCCCACGCGGCCGGGACGCCGAAGGTCGGGCGAAAGAAGGTGGATCCGTGCGGTGACCAGCAACCAGATGACGCGCCCACGTAATTGCGGATCGGACATCATCGCCTGGATCTTTCCGGTCAGGCGTCGCTCGGTTTCGTGCGAATCCGGACCAACACCGCCGAGCTGCGTGTCCGCCTCATCCATGAAGATCAGCACTTTTGACAGCGCATTCAGCACGCGTCGGAGCCGTTCGAAAATCACGTCCGTCTGGCCGAACCACTGGCTGCGAATATTTTTGATGACGAGCACCACGATGTCGAGTTCCGCCGCGAGCGCTTCGAAGATGAACGTCTTGCCACCACCGATCGGACCGCACACGGCGGCACCGGCAGGCACTTCCTTTCCGCTGCCGGCCATTCGCGGCATCAGATCGTTTTCCAGAAATTGTTTTAGGCGAGAGAAGCCAACCACGTCCTTGAGCGAGTGCGCCGGTTTCTTGAACTCCACGATGTCTTCACCAAGCTGGCTTTGGATGTAGTCTTCCACCTTGGCAATGACCTCTTCCTGGGTGAGCGTTCGTTTCTCGTGAGCCGCACCTTTCAGCAATTGCATCAATGCGTGGATCGAAAGACCGGCAGTGAGTCGCGCAAGCTTCTCCTCGGTGCTCCAGAGTTTCAGCTCGTCAGATTCGCGAAACTGATTCTTGAACCAGTTGATGAAATGGGTGCGTTGCTCTTCGCCGGGCGACGGCACTTCGACTTCGAGCAAGTAAGGGAGCCGCGAAATCCGGTGGTGAAGCTGACTTCGTGATTCTGCCATCATGACGACAGAATCGCCGCCGTTCACAAAACCGGGATCGCTGAACCAGTCGTGGCAAATCGAGATGCGATGGCGATCCTTGTCGGCCAGACTGGTGATTGGTGCGTCCGGCAACAACATGTCCGCCCCTTCGATCAAAATCAGAATGTTCCGCGACAACAACTTCTCGCCGTTCAAAACAGTGCGCGAGCACAGGCACATCTGGCGCAACAATTCGAGCGCCAGGGTCGGATCGTTCACCGCTTTGCGCAGACTGACGTCGTACGTGTTGAGCAGACTGTCGATGTCGCCCGAACTCTTGCCGGTTGCGAGCATGCGTTTGATCGCGAGCTCGTTGCTGTCGTAGCCGCTTCTCCATTTCAGCCACGCATCGCGAATCTCGCCCGCGTCCGCCTCATCCGCGAAGTGAATCGAGCCGTTCAGTTCGTAAGTAATCAGGATGTAGTCCGGAAGATTCCACGTCGCAGTTAGCAGATTGAGCAGCGGAACATGACATTCGTCATCCCCAATCTTGCATGCGAACACGTCGTGAATGTTACCGGTCAGGAGCAGGCTGCGCGACTGACCGGCGTTGAGAATTCGCCCGGCCGAGCGAAGAAAATTGTGCGAAGGAGTGCTCACGGGAAACAACCACGAATGAACACGAATGAACACGAATGAGGACAGGCCCGGGCTTTTACACGAATTTCGCTAATTAGCGCGAATTCGCGTAAAAAGTATTCGTGTGAATTCGTGTCCATTCGTGGTTTACAGTTCGTATTATTCCGGCAGGCCGCCGCTCTTTTCCTTCTCGGGTGCGCCGCTGGATTGGGGCGCTTCCGCTGAAAGTTCAGCGAGCCCGATCAAGGAATCAAACTCGTCGGAGGATTCACTGGTGCGGGCATAATCGAGGAACTCCGCCTCCTGCGCCATCGTATCCGTTCCAGCCATCTCTTTGGAGACTCGCGCTTCAGCTTTGATCTCCTGTCGCAACTGACGAAGTTGTTGTAGTTCCTCCGCGGAGCCGTCCTTCGCGATGCCGGAAAGTGTATCCGCGATTTCCTTTTCCTGCTTGGCGGTGATGACATCTGCCACCGCGTCGGCGGCTTCTCCTTTGAGTTTCTCAACGTCGCGCAGCAATTGCTGAAGCTGAACTTTGTGCGCGCCGATGTTGGTGCTGTAAGATTCGATGTCGCGTTCAAGTTCGGCGATGTGCGCCTGCTTCTCCTTCAACGTGGAGGAGAAATCATTGTAGGCCGTCAGGCATTTTCGGTAGTCCTCCTGCGAATGGACGTCCTCTTTGGACATGCCGGACGCGGTCAGTTTGGTGACCGTTTGCTTGGCCTTTGCCAGCGCGCCCGCTTTCAATCGCTCGAGCTTGTTGACCTCGTCGGTAAGCGTCTTGACCTTGGCAATCTTGTTCTCCTGCTGCGCGATCAATCCGGCGACCGCCTGCTTGTACGTGTGAATCTGGTTCACCTTGTCGCGAATGACGGATTCGTACTTGGCGCGGAGCACGTGCGGATTGGTGTCGAGGACACGCCGTGCGGAATCGACCTGACCGGTCAACAAGTAGCCGACCGCCTTTATCCATCTGCCAATAGCTCTGAACATGATTTTTCCTTTGAGTTTCTGGTTTGTTATCCGGTGCTGTCGGTTCTTTTTGCCGTTCTTCTCCGGGTCGGATCTGGCTGGAACACGGGCATGATGACAAACCCTGAACCGCCCTGCGACTATAGTTTCCAAAACCATTTGTAAACTGTTGATAACCGGAGCGGCAAACGAAAAGACGATCCGGATCTGATTCGGAACTTGTTAATTGGCGGGCGGACACTATGAATAAGTCCGTTCAAACTCCCCATGATTACTCGATGCCTAACTTCGATTGGCGGCGGCCTGCTCTCGCTGTGCCTGCTGGTAAACGCCCACGCGGCCACTCCCGCGCTCAAACTTTTTGCGGAGGGCTTCACCGCCCCGACCGCGCTGGTTCCGCTGCCTGACGGCCGGTTCATTCTGACGGACCAGATGGGCAAGGCATTCGTCATCAACAAGGACGGATCGGTCCGTGACGAGCTGTTCGTCGACGTCTCCGGCAAGTTGACCAAGTTGAACGAGGGCTTTGATGAGCGCGGCCTGCTGGGCCTCGCGCTGCACCCGAAGTATTCGAGCAACGGCAAGTTTTATGTTTATTACAGTGCGCCGAAAAACGATTCCACCCCCGCCGATTGGGATCACCGGACGCGTGTTTCTGAATTCAAGGCGGATACTGAGAAGGCGATGGTTGACCCGGCCTCCGAGCGTGTGTTGATGGAATGGGATGAGCCGTTCTTCAACCACAACGGCGGCACTCTGGTTTTTGGACCGGACGGGCTTCTTTACATCGCCGCCGGTGACGGTGGAAACGCCAACGACACCGATCGTCGTTACAAACCGGAGATCGGCAATGCCCAGAACACCGACACCTTCCTCGGCAAGATTCTGCGAATCGATGTCGACCAGAAGTCCGATGGCAAACCGTATGGTGTCCCGTCGGACAATCCGTTCGTGAAAGGCAGCGGGCTGCCCGAGATCTACGCGTACGGCTTGCGTAATCCGTGGCGGATATCATTTGATCGTGGCGGCACGCATCAGTTGTTTGCGGCGGACATCGGCCAGACTCTTTACGAGGAAGTCGATATCATTGAGAAGGGCGGCAACTACGGCTGGTTCATCCGCGAAGGCTTCAGTGATTTTAACCCGGCGAATGCGCGCAAAGCCAAGGAGTCCAATACGAAGTTCGGGTTCAAGGGCGAACCGCTCATCGACCCAGTGATCGTCTATAAAAACGCCAATGGCTGGCCGCGCGACAAGGAAGCACTGGGTATCAGCATCACCGGTGGTTACGTCTATCGCGGCAAGGCGATCCCGTCGCTCGTTGGTAAATACATCTTCGCGGACTACAAGGGAAACATCGCCCGGCCGGGCGGCGTTCTGCTGGTGTCAACGCCGCAGGAAACCAAGCCGTGGCCGGTGGATCGCGTTGCGCTGGACGGGGCCCCCGATGGTCGCGCGAACGGGTTGGTCACCGCGTTTGGTGAAGACAACGACGGTGAGCTCTACGTCTTGATCAACGAAAAGGGCGGCTTGAACGGACCTGTCGGAACAACCGGAAAAGTTTACAAGCTGGTTCCCTGAGCGAACCGAGGATTGCTTCGTCCTGACAAAGGCGCTGATGAAATTTCGTCAGCGCTTTTTTTTGCGGACGGAGATACTGACAATTTTGAAGTTTGTGCGTTTTGAAGAGTTCGTCCGAGACGTCTTTGCTCCTGTGCCGGTCCGTTTCGGTGGTTTCGAGAATATTTCTGTAATCCTGATCCGCCCGTTTCTTCAGTATGGATGGGCGACTGTTTTGTCCGGTAATGTGTTTGTTTGATTGAAGCCGCCGCCAATGCCTGTTTAGTTATTCAGATCATGAACAGTTTCTACACAGTTGCGTTTCGAGTTCCCGGGCGTTCCAACCGGAACGGTTGGATCATGCTGGGGTTGGCGCTCTTCGCGGGAGCGTCGAATCTCCGCGGCCAGTTGTTCAACAACCCGTCGCCGATTGTTATTCCGGGCAGCGGTCCGGCGTCACCATATCCTTCAACGATCAATGTGACACGAACGACCGGAGTGATCACGGAACTGTCGGCCACCTTGAACAACATCACACACGTCGTTCCGGACGACCTCGACGTTCTGCTCGTGGGTCCGGGTGGCCAGTCGGTGATGCTGATGTCTGATGTCGGCGGAACCGTCCGCATCGGCGGGGTGGACGTGACATTTTCGGCGGATGCTTCCGGAGGTCTGCCCGACGCGGGGCCGCTCAACAACGGAACGTTTCGTCCGACGGATTTTGAGCCCGGCGACGTTCTGCCTGAGCCGGCCCCCGCCGGACCAGTCAGCACGAATCTCGGAATCTTCACGGGCACGGCGCCCAACGGAACGTGGAAACTGTTCGCGTTCGATGACAACCCGACCACCGGTGGCGGCGAAATTTTGGAAGGGTGGTCGCTCAACCTTGAGACGGCGGTTCCGGTTTCGATCACGTCGCAACCGCGGGATCAGACCGTTGATCCGGGCGATGCCGTCGAGTTTTCTATCGATGTCAGCGGGACACCGCCGTTCGGTTATCAGTGGTCGCACAACGGCGAGGTGGTTGTTCCGTTCGGCGAGGGCGGACCGACGTTGACCTTGGAAAACGTGCAGGCCGCAAATGCCGGATTCTATTCGGTCGTGGTTACGAACAGCGCCACCCCGGGCGGGATCATCAGCAACAACGCGATCCTGAGTGTGAACGGCCCCCTCGCGCTGGTGGCGGGCCCGCAAGATCAATTTGTCGCTCCCGGCGAATCAACTGTTCTTCAAGTGGCCGCCTCGGGAACGCCTCCGTTGAACTATCTCTGGCGGCTAAATGGAGTGCTTCTTCCGGATCAGACGAATGCCGTTCTCTCTCTCGACAGACTTCAGCCGACGAATGGGGGCGGTTTCAGTGTCACCGTGTGGAATGGCGACCAGGTGTTCACCACCCAGCCGGCGTTTCTGCAAGTGAGGGGCGCAACCGACAATCCGCCCGTCGATGACTTTGCCAACCGGCCGCAGCTTGACGGATTTGAAGGCGTGATGCAGGGGAACAACTTGAAGGCAACAGCCGCACCGGGCGAACCGTTGTTTCCCGGCGGCGGAAAAACCGTCTGGAGCGAATGGGTTGCTCCGGACGACGGCATTGTCACTTTGACCTCGCAGGGCAGCGCGTTCGATACCGTGCTGGGTGTGTTCACCGGCGGGAAACCGAACGGTCTTACGCTTGTGACCATGGACGACGACAACGGCGGGTTCCACACGAGCCAGCTTCAGTTCAACGCCGTCAGTGGCACGGCCTATCAATGGATGCTGGACGGTTTGGGAACAGACGGTTCGGCGGGGGAATTCACGCTCACGTGGAAACTGGAACCCACCGCCAAGAAGGTGCCGGTGATCGTCGTGCCACCTCGACCGACCGGGGTTGGGATTGGCGGTACCGCGGTTCTCACGGTGTCCATGGAATTGGAACCGGACGAACTCCAATGGTTGTTCAATGGAGAACCGATTCCCGGCGCGACGGGTGACACGTTGACCCTCCTCGAAGCTGGCCAGGAAGACGTGGGGTTTTACTCCGTCATCGCGAGCAACTCGGACGGGCTGACCAGTGAAAGCCCCGCGGTGCCCTTGCAGGTCGGGTTCATCGACGATCTGTCGCTGGCGGAAGACCAGATTTATCAGCTCTACAACCGGCCGGGTCAGGGTATCCCGATCTCCGTCGGTCTGGGCGACACGGGATGGAATGAATTTCCGTCGGCGGGCAGCGGCGAACCCACGGATCCGGAACCCTGTGACCAGCCGTTTTTCAAAACGATCTGGCAGTCGGTGACGGCCGAGGAAAACGGCGTACTTCAAATCGACACCTCGGAAAGCCAGGTGTTTCTTCTGCTCGGAGTTTACGAGGGAGTACCGACGGGCCTGACTAATCTGGACGTGCTGGTGGCATGCGACACGTCGAGCGGTCCCTTCAACCAATCGTCGCTGGTCCAGTTCAACGCCAGTCAGGGTTCGAATTATACCGCCGTGGTTTCCGCTCTACAGGGTGTCGGCACGGAGACGATCAAAGTGACCGCCCGGCTGGGGACGGCACCGACGATACCGGACCTGGCGCAGTGTCTGGCGGTGGAACACGGTGGCAGCGTTTCCCTGATGATTCCGGTGAACAACTGGTCGCCGTCGCCAACCGTCCAATGGCGGTTCAACGGGATCGCAATGGTCGGTGAAACGAACGTCTCGCTGATGCTGGCCGATTTTGATGCGTTCCACGCGGGCACCTACTCCGTCGTGTTGAGCAACTTCGTGGACTCCGTCACCAACACGGTCGCCCACGTGGCGCAATCGGGTCCCCCGGTTTTGCAATCCCGGTTGGACGAGAGCGGCGGCGGTGCGGACTTCGTGGTCATGGCCAGCGCGGACATGCCGTTTGCCCTGGAAACTGCGGTCATTCTCGACGGTCCGTGGTCCGCAGTGGCGACCAATCCGGTTCCGTGTTTTCCCCTGTCGTTCACCAACTTCAACATCCTGCCGGATGCGCAGCGTTTCTTTCGCGCCGTCCCGTGGACTCCGCCCGGAGAGTAGCGGAGTGAGCCGCTCATGAGACGTGGAATTACAGGGATGCCCAGGTGGCTGGCGGTGGTTGCCATCATTGCAATCCTGCCGCGAGAAGTTGCGCTGTCTCAAGACAGCGGTGACGCCATCCGGACCAATCTTCCGCCGATCATTCTTACCGTTGAAGGCACGAACGTCTGGGTGCAGCCGTTTCGGACAAATGAATGGTTGTCCGCCTATCCGGCACAGGTGCTCAAGGCGAAGGACCGCGGACGGACCGGTGCGGACAGCCGCACGTCCGTTCGTCTTTCCGACCTGAGCGTTTTGCGCATCGGCGTTTACAGTGAGTTTGAAATTCAGCCGCTGCCTGATCCCGAGATTGAGGCGGAGTTCAGTTTGTGGCATGGATTGATGCGCCTTTTGAATCGCGACAAACCGGGACGTCATCGCTTCAAGACACCCACCGCCACGGCGGCCACCCGCGGTACTGAGTTCGTGTTGCGAGTCGAGGAAATCACCGGTCGCACCGTGCTCACCGTGTTCGAAGGCGAGGCCGAACTGAGCAACGAATTTGGCACGGTCAGCATTGCCAGCGGCGAACAGGGCATCGCCGAAACGGGCCTCGCACCCACGCGAACCGCCGTCATCGATGCCCGCTCGATTGTGCAATGGTGCCTGTATTATCCCGGTATTCTGGATCCGGCGGAGCTGATTTTGAATACGGATGCGCCAGCCGTTCTGGCTCGCTCGCTGACCCTCTATCGTACGGGTGATTTGCTGGGCGCCTTGGCGGCCTATCCCGCAGGTCGTGCGCCCGGCTCGGACATGGAACGCGTTTATCTGGCAGCTTTGCGGTTGTCCGTTGGTGAGGTCGCTTCCACTGAAAAACTATTCAACGAACTCGAGTCGCCGGGACCGAATGCGACCCGGGCACACCGGCTGGTTAACGCACTTCGGCTGATGGTGGACGTGGTTAATCAGCGCCCCGTTTCAAAGGCGCCGCCTTCCGATTTCCAGTCGCCGCTTGCCACTGAACTGCTTGCCGAATCCTATTTGCGGCAGTCGAAACATCAATTGGAGGAAGCACTGCAGTTGGCGCGACAAAGCGTCGGGGTCTCGCCGGACTTCGCTTTCGGGTGGGCGAGAGTGGCGGATCTGGAATTCAGTTTCGGGCGAATCCGGGCGGCGTCCACCGCACTTGATAAAAGTCTTTCGTTAGCACCACGCAATGCCCAGGCGGTCGCGTTGCGCGGGTTCCTTGAGTTGGCTATGAACCGGTTTGAAGACGCGCTGGATTCCTTCGACCGCGCCATCGAACTGGACGGAGGACTGGGCAACGCCTGGCTCGGCCGGGGCTTGTGCCGAATCCGAGCCGGGCAGGCGGATCAGGGCAGGTTCGATCTTCAGGTGGCCGCCGCCCTTGAACCGCAACGCTCCGTTCTCCGGAGTTATCTTGGAAAGGCCTTCGCCAACGAACACGATGACCGCAGCGCCATGAAGGAGCTGGCAATCGCCGAGGAGCTTGATCCCAACGATCCGACACCCCGACTTTACTCCGCATTGTTGCTTCGGGATCTGAACCGGATCAACGAAGCGGTGACGGACCTTGAAAAATCCCGCGACCTCAACGACAACCGCGCGGTCTATCGGTCGCAGATGTTGCTTGATCAGGACCGGGCGGTGCGCGGGGCCAATCTCGCCAGTGTTTATCTTGATGCCGGTCTGGGAGATGTCAGCGTGCGGGAGGCGGTGCGCGCCGTGAACACCGATTACGCCAACTATTCCGCGCACCTTTTTCTGGCCAACAGTTACAACGAACTCCGCGATCCCGACCAGATCAACCTGCGCTACGAAACCGCCTGGTTCAGCGAGTACCTTCTGGCCAATCTGCTTTCGCCCGTCGGCGCCGGGACGCTTTCTCAGTCCGTTTCGCAGCAAGAATATTCGAGGCTTTTCGAACGCAACCGGTTCGGGTTTCAGTCCACCACGGAATACTTCAGCAACGGCGAATGGTTTCAGGGTGCGGTCCAATATGGCAGCTCGGCCAACAGCGCCTACACCACCGAGATATTCTACCATTCCAACGACGGGCAACGTCCCAACAACGACCTGGAACAGCTGGCCGTCCGCGTAAATCTCAAGCAACAACTCGGGCCGCAGGACGGGGTGTATTTCCGGGCGAGCTACTACAATGCGGATTCGGGCGATGTCATTCCCTACTACTCGCAGGATGAATACAATCCAGGATTGCGCACGAGTGAACGGCATGAACCGTGGCTGCTGGCCGGGTATCATCATGAGTGGGCTCCCGGCAGTCACACACTTGTTTTGGGAGGCTGGTTCAACGGCAGCTTCGACGTCGACAATCCGTTCCACCGGCTTCCGTCCTTCAATCGCGGCACCGGCGGCCCGGTCAACATCGCCGCGCCGATCACGTATGATCAGGACTATCACAGCGACCTGAGTTTTTATTCCGGCGAAGTCCAGCAGATCTGGCAGCATGACGACCACACGCTCGTGGCCGGCGCGCGTTTGCAGGCGGGTGAATTTGACACGGAGAGCGAGCTGACCGACGGCCGGTTGTTCAACGGGCAACCGGTGAGCTTCGACATTGCGCAGCACGCCAACGCCGACCTGTTGAGACTCGGAGCCTATGTCTACGAACAGTGGCAGATCATTCCGCAGCTGCAATTGATCGGGGGCATCAGCTACGACTGGATTCAGTTTCCCGAGAACCACCGTTATGCGCCGGTCAACTCAAACGAGGAAACGCGGGACCAGTTTTCACCAAAGGCCGGTTTCATCTGGACCCCTCTCAAGGACATGACAATCCGGGGCGCGTACACGCGCGGTCTGGGCGGCGTGAGTCTGGATCAAAGCGTCCGGCTGGAACCGTCGCAGGTGGCCGGGTTCAATCAGGCGTACCGAAGCATCATTCCGGAAGCCGTCGCGGGTGCCAATGCCGCGCCTACGTTCGAAATCGGATCGCTGTCGTTCGAACAAAAAATTTGGGACCGCACCTTCTTCGGTCTGTCCGGGGAGATTCTGTCCTCGGACGTCGACAGCACGATGGGGGTCGTAGATGTGGTCGCCCCGACGGTGCCGGGTTCTCCTTTTTCCGCCGGTTCAACCCGCCGTGAACTGGACTACCGGGAGCGGACGCTTCTGGCCACTGCGAATCAATTGATCGGTGACGAGTGGTCGCTCGGGGTGCGCTACCGGCTCAGTCAGGCGGAACTGGACGACGCCTTTCCAGACGTTCCTTCCACGGCCATCACTGCCGGCGGTTTCCAGCCCACGCAAAACTTGGAGTCCATTCTTCAACAGGTCCATCTCTCGGCCGTCTTCAACCACCCGAGCGGTTTCTTTAGTCGCGCCGGTGCGATCTGGACCTGGCAACACAACGGAGGTTACACGCCCGAACTGCCGGGCGATGAGTTCTGGCATTTCAACATTGAGGCCGGGTACCGGTTCGCACAACGTCGGGCGGAAATTCGCGTGGGCCTTTATAACCTGACCGATCAGGACTACCGGCTCAGCCCGTTGAACCTGATCCAGGAACTTCCCCGCGAACGCACACTTGGCGTCGGTTTGAGTTTTAATTTCTGACGGCGAAATCGGCTGTCGCTTGGGCCGCCTGTTTCACACTGTCCTGCTTCGACGTCTTTCCTTACACTGAGTGCCGGACCACTTTTTTTGGCAGGGCATTCTGATGAGTGAGCGGACAAAAATTCTCAGCCGTTGGCGTAGTGCGCTTGCGGGCGGTGCCTTCTGCGCGATCACCGGCGTGATCCTGCTCGCGTTCAACGGCTGGCCCGTGCAGCTGAGTTATGATCTGACGTTTCTCATCGGCGTTCCGCGCGCGCCCGACGAAGTGGTGATCGTTTATATGGACGATCAGTCGATCACGGACCTCGGGCAGCGTGAGCTCGACAACTGGGATCGCCGGCTTCACGCGAAACTGCTCAACCACCTGACCGAAGATTCCACCCGACTGGTGATTTTCGACACCGTGTTTTCCGAACCGTCAAACGCCGGAGCCGACGACGAGTTTGCGGAGGCGATCCGGCGCAACGGAAAAGTGGTTCTTGCGGCGGCTTTGAATTATCAGTCACGCCCCCAGATCAAGGTGAAGGGCGCGATTCGGCCGTTGCCAATGTTCGTCGATGCGGCGGCGGGCTGGGGCCTTGCGGAGGTGTCGGTCGGTCCCGGCGGGATTGTCCGGAATTACTACGAGGGAACGGGCAGGGGACCCGGTCTGCCGCAGGCTGCCGTGGCTGCCGTGGCTGTGTTGACCGGTAAAGAAACGTCGGAAGAATCTTCCAGCCAATCCGGTGACTGGTTGAATTATTACGGCCCGCCGCTGACCCTGAACAACGTCAGCTACTCCGAGGCTTTGGAGAAACCGCCGGGCTTTTTTCGAGGTAAAGTCGTCTTCGTCGGAGCCCGTCCCAAGACGTTGAAAGCGCAGGACGAGGTCGACGAGTTTCGCACGCCGTTCACCCTCTGGACCGGCGAAATGGCCCCGGGCGTTGAGATCGTCGCGACGGCGTTTCTAAACGTGTTGAACAACAACGGACTGACCCGATGGGCGGGTCGGACGGAATGGCTGTTCGTCCTCGTCGCCGGATTGATCTTGGGTGGTGTGATGAGCCGGCTGCGTCTGCTGCCCGCTGTGATCGTGGTCGTGGTGGTTTTAATTCTGTTGCTGATCGGTGTGGATCAGGCCGCCCGGCAGCGCCTGTGGTTTCCGTGGACGGTTGTCGCCTTCGTGCAGCTTCCGGTAGCCCTGGCGTGGTCGGCGAGATTTCATTTTCAGCGAATGAAATTTGATAAAGCCGTGCTGGAACAAACGTTGACCGGAACTGTTCGCGAAGCCGAAAAACGGGAGGCCATCACCGGTGACCTTGGGATCGTCATCCCCGATCACGAACTGCTTCGCTGTGTCGGACGCGGCGCTTACGGTGAAGTCTGGTTGGCGCGCAATGCCATCCGTGCTTTTCACGCCGTGAAGATTGTTCAGCGCCGGGCGTTCCCGAGCGATCAGCCGTATGAACGTGAGTTCCGCGGCATCCAACATTTCATGCCGTTGTCCCGTTCGCATCCCGGTTTCGTGAACATCCTTCACGTCGGACGGAATGATAAAGAGGGTTACTTTTTCTGCATCATGGAAGCGGCGGACGATCGCGCGAAGGGGCAGAAGATCGAACCGGATTCGTACTCCCCGAAATCACTCGCGGGCGAACTGACCGTGCGCAGCCGGTTGACTCCTGAGGAATGCCTGCGACTGGGCTTGTCGCTCAGTGAAACGTTGGAACATCTGCACGCGCAAAAATTGATTCATCGCGACATCAAGCCGGGCAACATCATTTACGTGAACGGCGGGCCGAAGTTTGCGGACATCGGTCTGGTCACCGGGCAGCGTGACGAATCAAACGATGTGTCACTGGTAGGCACCGAGGGTTACGTTCCTCCGGAAGGCCCCGGAACTCCCGCGGCGGACGTCTATGCGCTGGGAAAGGTCCTGTACGAGGCGTGCATGGGCCGCGACCGGCAGATGTTTCCCGAAGTGCCGACGTCGGTGTGGGAAGCTCCCGAAGAATCGCTCCTCCGCCGGTTGAACACCGTAATCGCCCGCGCCTGTGAAACGGACGTTCAGTCGCGATACGCGACTGCCGCCGAATTGCACGCGGCGTTGCGCGAGCTTGTTGACGCTGACGAACAGTAGGTTTTGTCGGAAATGGTGATGTGCATCCGGGAGCGTGTTTGGTGGCGGTCTGTGAAAATTGTTGGTATTTTGTTTTCCATGACGACACCGGAAAATTCGTTCGGACCCAACACGGCGGTGGGGGCGCGTTTCGACGCGACGTCTTGGACCAACGTGATGGCGGCCCAGAAATCCGGTTCTCCCGGTGCCTCCGAGGCGTTGGAGAAACTCTGCACCACTTACTGGTATCCTCTTTACGCGTATCTGCGTCGCAAGGGAAACGACACTCACAAAGCGCAGGATCTGACCCAAGAGTTTCTCTATCGGCTGATCAAGGAAAACTACCTGGGTGCCGCAGAGCGGAGTCGCGGCAAGTTCCGTTCGTTCCTGCTGGCGGCGATGAATCATTTTGTTTCCAATCAGCGTGATTATGACCGGGCGATCAAACGTGGTGGACGTGTTAATTTTGTATCGCGTGATGACGATTCCGGAGAAGCCAAATTCCTGAAGGAACCGGGCTCGGAGCTGTCGCCGGAAAAGATTTTTGAGCGCAACTGGTTTCTCGCCCTGTTTGACGTGGCGATGACGCGGCTGAAGGACGAGCAGTTGGCCGCTGGAAAGGAAAAGCTCTTCGCTCATCTCCAACCCTTCGTCATCGAAGCGGCCGAATCGGGGGATTACGATAGGGTGGCTCCGAAGGTGGAAATGAAAACCAACGCGGTCGCCGTCGCGGTGCACCGGCTGCGGGATCGATACAAGAAACTGGTTTACGAGGAGGTCGTCCGGACGGTGGCTGATCCAAACGAAATTGAGGATGAACTCCACCGGTTCTTTACCGTGATGGAATCGTGACGGGAAAGGGGGCGATCGAGAGCGGTTATTGGCCGGAACATGGCGGCTATGGAGAGTAAGGCTTTTTTCTCAATGGTAATACTGGCCCGCCGTTTTCTTCTGTATTAGATGCGACAAAGTGAAAGACCGCATCATGAAAGCAAACACCAAAACCCTTCTCGCCACCACCCGGCACGGTCGCGTTTTGTTGCATCTCGCCTGCCTGATCCGGCATCCCTCCCACACGCGCTGGCATTTTCAGGGGATCCTACGCGAATTCAGCCTTTGACGCGGTGCCGGTCTTCAAATTTTCTAAGGAACCGCTAATCGGCGCCGATTTCCGCTAATTTTACAGGCAAGAGCTTCCGAAGATTAGCGCGAATGAGCGGCAATTAGCGGTTTTTCTTTCTTGCGTAGATTTAATCAGCGGTTCCCTGAGAACCTGCAGGTTTTAAAACTTTCTTCACGCGGTCTGTAATCCCGACGGCCTGTTTTCTTCAGTAATCAACAACGGATAACCAGTGCCCGTTCCGGTTGATACGCGGACGGCTTGAGTTGCCGGATTGCCCAATAAAAAATGCCATGAAAACTCAACGAATCCTCCTGCTCGCCGTCGCCATCCTGTTTTCAACCCTGCCGGTCTCCGCTGTTCCGTGGGCCGCGCGTCACGGGATGACGTCCGCCGAATACCAAGCCGAGTTTAACAAGTGGACTTCCGAGCCGTTCAATTACCGGCTCGTTTCGGTGAGCGGTTATGAGGTCGGCGGCAGTGCCCGTTACGCGGCGATCTGGGAACAGGGAAGCGGCCCGGTGTGGATCAACCATCCCGGCATGACCGCCGCCCAGTTCAACAATCTCAATTCCGTTTACGCGGAAAGCGGATACGTGCCGGTTTTTCTGAGCTCGTTCAGCGTAGGCAACCAGATCTACTACAATGCTATCTGGGAACATCAGCCGGGCGCGGACGTGGTGCCCGAAATCGGACTTCCTTTTCACGACTACGGAGCCATCAACACGATCCGGCAGTCACAGGGTTATGAGCTGATCAGCCTCTGGACCTGCGATGCGGGCGGGACGGATTCTTACGCGGGGATCTGGCGCAAGGCTGCCCAGGGCGATCACGTGGTCCGGGTTCGCCGTTCTGGCAGTGAATACCAACAGGATTTCAACAGCCTCGGTGCGAAAGGATTGGAACTGATTTCCGTGAGCACGGCGGTGGTGAACGGCGCGCCGCTTTACACGGGCGTGTGGCGTTCTCCCGGCACCGGCGTCGCGCGTTACAGCCACCACAATCTTTCGGAAGTGAATTATCAGTCGCAGGCGTGGAACTGGGAATACCAGGGTTACCGACCGGTTTTTGCCAGCGCGTTCAACACCGCCGGCGGACGGCGGTTCAACGTCATTTACCAGCGCAACGGCGGGATGAGTCCCGACAATCTTCAGTTGATCGACGACACGATCACCGCGTACATGGAGGACAAGGGCGTTCCCGGATTGTCCATCGCGATTTCGCGCAACGGCAAACTGGCTTATGCCAAGGGTTTTGGTGAGGCTGATCAGGCGGCGAACGAGTGGGTTCATCCGAATCATCGCTTCCGCATCGCCAGCGTTTCCAAACCGGTCACCGCCGCCGCGATGATGCGGGTCGTTGACTACTGCGGTCTCGACCTTGACCAGAGGGTGTTCGGCGACGGAGCCCTGCTCGGCAATATCTACGGCACGTCTCCCTACACCGATCGCGAAGAGGACATCACCGTCAATCATCTCCTGAAACACACGACCGGATGGACCACCGACGGTGTCTGGCAGGTGGGCGGATCGGACCCGAATGCCGTGGTGGACTGGCAGCTTGATTCGCATAATCCGTCGAGTGATCCGGGAAGTGTTTTTCAATACA
Source organism: Verrucomicrobiota bacterium (assembly GCA_041689265.1). Classification (GTDB taxonomy): domain Bacteria; phylum Verrucomicrobiota; class Verrucomicrobiia; order Limisphaerales; family RI-55; genus JBDNGP01. Next base: position 11,380 of record JBDNGP010000100.1, on the reverse strand, counting down.
TGAACGCCGACCACGTGACGGCCGGACGCGTAATTGAACGACGCACCGGACGCAGTTACGAACAGTGGGTGAAGGACGAGCTGCTAACGCCATCCTGCATCACCGGCATGGAGATCGGTGGTAGCTCGCTCGCGGAACGTAAGCCGGGCGAAGTCGTTTACTACGGCGGAAGTCCGTATTCGTTGAACCTGTCTCGCATGGATGCCAACGGCGGGTGGATTGCCCGCCCGATCGATCTGTTGATGCTGATGCGCCGGATCGACGGCGATTCCGCCCAGGCCGATCTGATCAGCAGCAACAGCCTGATGGCCATGTTGACCGGGTCCGCACCCAATTCCGGTTACGGACTCGGCACATTGATCAACGGCACGTGGTGGGGGCACAACGGCTGCATGGACGGCTCCACCGCCTTTCTCGTTTATCGTGACGACGGCATCGCCTTTGCCGTTACCTGCAACACCCGGCCCGACGATGATTCGTGCGCCTGGGGTATCCGGTCGATCATCGATGGACTGATCGACACGCTGGTCGCCGCAGACGCGTTGCCCGACTTCGACCTGTTTCCTTGCAACATTCCGGCGGGAAACCCTCCGCCCACGCTGGAAGTCACCCAGGACATTTACGTGAACGGCAATTGCAACAGTCTGTTTCCCAACGGGCAGAAAAACTGCAGCCTGTTCTTCGGCCCCTATCCGACTGTAAATATGGGAGTTGATGCCGTCTGCGCCGGGGACCGCTTGTTCATCCGCGCCGGAACGTACAGCGAAGCGGTGGTGATGGACCGGTACGTCACGGTAAGGTCGTACGAAGGCACGGCCGTGGTTGACTGATGACGCGATCCAAACCTGGAAAACAGGTTGGATTGGATTATGGAACTGTTTGTTGGGGTTGTTGTTGTGGGGCAGGCCGGAGTGCATTTGAAAGTGTGGGGCAAGGTGGAGTGAGACCTCCGGGCGAACTTTGAGCGCGCGAGGCGGCCTCAATTGCCGACCTTCTCCCGCTCGTCCCCAAGCCCTTCGGTGGTTTGCCGCCTTCCTCCATGCGGTCCATGAAGGGCTGTGCCGAAGGGCCAACGGCCCGACAACATACCAGCCTAGGGCAACGCCCTAGGCTGGTATGAAACGAATCGGAGCGCTGAAGGCGCGACTCATCGTGGCCGACACACGGCAGAATGGGCGAATGACAGCGTGGCGTTTATCATGAGGCGGGCCTTCAGCCCTTGGTGGATTTTTCGGGCGAATTCCCAGGGCGACGCCCTGGGCTGGTATGGGGTGCGCCGTTGGCGCTGGGCGAGGTGAGTTCAGAAACGACGGCTTGGAGGAGATTTTGGGCGGTGGCGCGGGATTGGGTGGGTTGAGTTTCCATCTGGTCGACCAAGCTCATCAGTTCATCCACTTTGGCCACGAGCCAAAAATTGAACGGTCTGTGATTCACGCCACCTGCACCCTTTCAATTTCAATGGGCGTTTGCCCTTCCCTGATTTCCCATTTGGTGACATGGCTAAATTCCGAGCGACTCAAACTCTGCTCAACTTCGCGTTTCAAATCATCTTCCGTCCGTTGACCAAAAGTGACTGATACTATCATCGAAGGATTCAATTTGTATAGCCACAGTGGTTTGCCACCCAATTCCGATTCGCGGCAGACCTCGAACGGGATTATCAACCTTGATTCTTCTTCATATGCCCACTCAGATCTCTTTCGACGAACAAACTCTGCTACATTTTTCGCACTTGGCGTTCCTGAAGAATCGTAAATCGCAGCCTCGTTCTTGTACTCACATTTAAGGAAACTCGGAGTCTTAAACAACTGGTCTGTCTCATTGAATTCGAACATCATCCCTCTGTGCGAATCTGCATAATGAGACCACATTAATTGACTAATTGGGTTGGCTGATAGGCTGACAATACCCCACTTGGCGCTCATCATATCGGAAACCTCATTCTGAAGAGATCGATCCATAGATTTCGATTCCTTGACTAGCGCCAAGATCAATTCGCCACGTCTTGGTGTCGCCTTTTTTTGAAACTCAGTGAAACTCATCCCACTCGCGAGGGTTTGCGCCTCAGTCTCATAGTAGGCCCTGTCGAGAAGGGCTCGATCTAGAAACTTTTCCGCCCATGCTTTAGGGTCTGAGTTCGTGATCATCGGACGAAACTCGCAGGGATCATTGAGCTCATTCGGAGGAGCAATTTTAATCTCCAAATTCTTGATGATGTATTTCCCGGATTCGCTGCAGTACTTGAATAGAGGCATGATGTTTCAGGTGTTGGCAGTATTTTTCATGCTGATAAGGATAGTTCTGCAACGACGGCTTGGAGGAGGTTTTGGGCGGTGGCGCGTGATTTGGTTAGTTGCGTTCTCATCTGGTCAACCGAGCTAATCAGTTCATCCAATTTGTCCCAGGTTGCTTCCGAGTGCATTCCAAATATTCGGTGTGGCTTTGGGGAAATTGACAGGGCGGTTGGTTCCCGGCAAGCCGGTTCCTCTTCCCATAAATTCGGACAATACGACGGGAACTGCGGTTGATGACGTAGACGCCGATCTGCCGGTCGTGTTCCCAGTCTTCAAACTTTTTTTATCGAGCCTGTAATAGTGGCGGGCTGAAATCTTCTTTTAGGAGTGAAAACAAGATGCCCCGCGTGAGTGCGCGGTGCGACCCAGGCGGGAGCGGGGTTCGGCATAAAATAAACTGTGTGTCTACGTGCCTCCCGCTCCGCCTGATCGGTTTAAAAAAAGAAACGGTAGCCGACCATTCAAGCGCTGCCACCAACGACAGAAAATCAATCCTATGAAAAAATCACTTCTCTTCGCACTGGCCGGAAGCCTCGCATTGACCGACGCGTTGCAGGCGCAGGTGGTCCCTCAACAATTGAGTTACCAGGGCCACATCGCCGTCAGCAACACTAACTTCACCGGCAAGGGCATCTTCAAGTTTGCCCTCGTCGATGAGAATGGAACGGTGTCGCACTGGAGCAACGACGGCACCAGCGCCGCGGGCGCCGAGCCCACCGACGGCGTTGTGCTTCCGGTTATGGGCGGCCTATATTCCGTCGGCATCGGGAACACCACCTTGTCCAACATGACTTCCGTTCCGCCGCAGGTCTTCACCAACAGCAACGTGCGTCTGCGGATCTGGTTCGACGACGGGGACAACGGTTCGCAACAACTGAATCCGGATCAACCAATCCTCTCCACCGGCTACGCGATGATGGCCGAACAGGTGCCGGACGGTTCGATCACCGCCAATAAGATTGCTCCGGGTGCCATCGATGACAACAGCATCGCGGACGGCAGCATCACCGCCGTTGAGCTGGCGCCCAATTCCGTGAATACCGGTCACATCATTGACGGGGAAGTGAACACCGAGGACATCGCCAACCTCGCGGTGAGCACGGCGAAGATCAATGACGCCGCAGTCACCACCGCGAAACTCGCGGACAACTCGGTCAACTCGGCGAAGCTCGGCGACAACATCGATCTGGGCAGTGCGAGTGTCACCGGTTTGCTGGATTTGTGGGACGGTTTCCAAAAGGTGCGTTCGATCGAACTGAACGGTGCCGGTCACAGCGTCAAAACGTTTGGCGATGACGGCAAGGAGCGGACGCGGCTGCACGGTCATACGTTCGGTGAACTGTGGCTGCACGACAGCGAGGAACAGAACCGCACCGTCTATCTGACCGCCGGCAACGATGCCTCCCTGGAACCGAAACTGGAGATATTTTCCGCTCGTGGTGAAGACCGGGTGGAACTGCTGGCCGGAAAAGACAGCGGTATCCTGAGTCTCTACGGTGTTGGCGGACGCGAAAAACAATCTGCGGGCGCGGTGCTCTACGGTAATGAGGGCAACGGTGTCGGTGCGTTGAGCCTGCGCAACATGAACGGCAGTCCGCGTCTGCGGTTGTATGGCGGACCGTCCGGCCGGATGATGCTCTACAACGATGCCGGCCAGTTGAACCTCTGGGGTTACAGCTATGACGGCGAAGAAGGAACGCTGAGCGTCCGGAACAAGCTCGGCAATGAAACCATCTACCTTTGGGGTCGCAACAGTCAGGACAACAGCGGCGGCCAGATCGGTCTCAAAAAAAGCAACGGCACCGAGACGGTCACCATCAACGCGGACGCCAACGGCGGTCCGAGCATGGTGCTTCGCAACGGAGCGGGAGAGGTCAACCTCTGGGGTTACAGCTACGAGAACGAGGAGGGCACATTGAGTGTCCGCAACAAGTTCGGCAATGAAACGATCTATCTCTGGGGCCGCAACAGTCAGGATTCGAACGGCGGCCAGATCGGTCTCAAGAACAACATTGGTGTTCAGACGATCACCTTGAACGCCGACCACAATGGCGAGGGACGGATCACCACCCAGGTTTTGCAGATCACCGGCGGTTCCGATCTCTCCGAGCAGTTCAACGTGAACGAGGACGGCCTGGCGCTTGAGCCCGGAATGGTGGTCAGCATTGATCCGGAAAATCCCGGCGAACTGCGCATCAGCGACCGCGCCTATGACGCGACGGTGGCCGGTGTGATCAGCGGTGCCGGTGGAGTGAAACCCGGCATGTTGATGGGACAGACCGGATCGGTTGCCGACGGAGATCATCCGGTCGCACTCACCGGTCGCGTTTACTGCCATGTGGACGCCGGCTTCGGCGCGATCAAACCCGGCGATCTGATCACTACTTCGGACACGCCCGGTCACGGCATGAAGGTCTCTGATCCCGCCCGCGCGCAGGGAACGATTCTCGGCAAGGCGATGACCTCGCTCGAATCCGGACGCGGCCTGGTGCTGGTGCTGGTCAGCCTTCAGTAACACGGGCATCCCAAAGAAAGGAACTGCTCATGAAAACTTCAAACATCAGATCAACCCGGAGGCTGCTCCGCCCGTTCGTCGTTGCGATCAGCCTTGCTGGCCTGGTTTCCCAACTCGCCGCGCAGTCGAACCCGGACCGGGAGATCGAGCTGGACCGGGTTCTGTCCACCCTGCTTCGGTACACGGAAGACGGAAAAACCGAGCCGCTGCGGGGAGACGAGGAGGTGCCGCGTTTGCGTGTCAGCCTTAACGGCGTTGTCCGGCACCTCGCCGCGTCACCCGGACTGGCGTTCAAGCCGTCACGCGTTGTTGATGGGGATCCGGAAGAGACCGCCCGTTTCTTCATTCAGGACAACCGTTCCCTGCTGGGCATCGTCAGCGGCAACGTCGTGATGCAACCGTTGCTCACCCGCTCGATGCCGACCAGAACGCACGTGCGGTTGCAACAGACCTACTCGGGCGTGCCGGTGTTTGCCGGCCAGTCTTCCGTGCAATTGAACAATGCGTTCGGCGTCGAATTCTTGAGCGCCGATCTCTCGCTGGAGGTCAACGGCCTGGATGCCGACCCTACGTGGACCACTCCGGATATTTCGGCGGAGCAAGCCGCCGTCATGGTGTCAGCGGCGACGAAGGAACTGGGCGACGCCGCATTTGAGATGTCCACGCCGACGCTGATGATCTTCGATCCGGCGGTGTTGGACGAGACCGGGCCGGTGCGGCTCGTGTGGGAGATCCGGGTTCAAAGCGAGGAGGACGCCGAACTGAACTGGCGCTGGTTCATTGACGCCAAATCCGGCGAAGTGGCACAGCGCTATCCCATGACCCATTCCGCGTTGAATAGGCAGGTCAGCGATTCGAGCAACACGACCGCCTGGCCGGGAACGTTGGTTCGGGCCGAAGGCGATCCCGCGACTGGCACCGGGGACGTCGACAGCATGTATCTGTTCCTCGGACAGACCTACAACTTCTTCAACAACAACCACAACATCGACAGCTTCAACGGACTGGGGGCCGCGCTTCTCGGAACCGTCCGGTATTGCCCGAGCATCACGAACTGCCCGTGGGGCAATGCACAATGGACCGGCACCCGCATGCGATTCGGCAACGGCTACGCCACCGATGACGTGACGGCCCACGAGTTCACCCACGCGGTCACGGAGTTTTCTTCCGGACTGGTCTATGCCAATGTCTCCGGCGCCATCAACGAATCCCTTTCCGACATCTGGGGGGAGTTTGTCGATCTCAGTAACGCGTCAGGAAACGACGCGGCCGGTGTTCGTTGGGACATGGGAGAGGACCTGCCCGGAGGCCGGCTTCGGAACATGCAGGACCCCACCGTGGCGAATGATCCGGATCGCCTGGGCAGCTCGTTGTATGTCCCCTCCACCAACGATCCGAAGACCAGCAATGACTTCGGCGGCGTTCACTCGAACAGCGGCGTGAACAACAAGCTGTGCTACCTCCTGGTCGATGGCGACACGTTCAACGGCCAGGTCGTCACCGGCATGGGGATCGCCGCCGTGGCGGATCTCTACTTCGAGGCCAACGTCAACCTGCTGACCAGCGGGGCGAACTGGACGGATCTGTTTGAGGCGCTGCGCCAGGCCGCGGTCAACATCGGTTGGAACGCTGCACAACGAAACAACCTGTATCGCGCCTGCCGAGCCGTGGAGATCGCGTCGCCGGAAAACATCTATGTCAACAACGGCATTGCGTTTTGTCTGATAAAGAACGGACGGAAGGACTGTAACTTCATCCTGGGCGGCCCTTACAAAACGGTCAGCCAGGGTGCCGGCGGCGCGCATCCGGGCGACCGGTTGTACATTCGCGGCGGTTCGTATTCTGAAGCGGTCACATTCAAGGAAATCACCACCGTGCGCGCCTATGACGGAACGGCCTACATCGGCAACTGAACCGACACATGGAATCAAACAATGTCTCTCAACCAAAAATTCAATCGCACATAATCATGAAAACAATTCTTCTCCTCATCTTCATCAGCGCCGCCACCGCGCAGGCGCAATACAGCTCCGAATGGGGCGAGTTCAACGGCGGGCACGCTTCGCAGACGAGTGCCACGGCAACGAATGGCGGAATGCTCCTCAGCTGGCTCCGCATACCGATGCTGAGCGCGGACTACGAAAGCCAGCAGGGACTTCCCGAAATGCCCATCCCGGTGCAAACATCGGAGGCTCCGATGTTGAGCATCGAACTGGCCGGGAACAACGTCCTGATATCCTGGCCCGCCCCGGCGACCGGGTTCGTTCTCCAGCACAAGGAATCCGTCGAACTCGGAGTTCTCTGGGACCCCATCGCCGGACCCTATCCACAAGTTGGTGACGAGTTTCACGTCCTCGTCCCGACAGTCGATGCGAGCCGGTTCTACCGGCTGATGTTACCGTAGGGCTACAGTCCAAGAAATGCGCTGATGGAATTCCATCAGCGCGTTTTGTTTTAGTTGCGAACATCGACTATCCCGCGTTCTACGAGTGTTCAAAACTACCAGCAGTTTGATCAAGACTACCGGGCTGGCATGTGTGCTTGCATTGAGATCAAGAAAAAGTCACTTTCCATCTGGTAAATGTTCGGAATTTGAATCCACACCGTCGCCATGATCACAAGAGAAATGGCTCAATTTGTGAAACTGGGACAGTGGTTGCTTTGTTGGCGGAACAACCGACCGGTTTGAACTCAAAACTGCTTTAATACTGTTCAATTAATTCACAGGGTTATGTCGCTCAAAGTTTTCCTGAGTCTGGCTCCAAAAATCGGATTCGCTTCGCACCAAAATTCGGTTGCGGTCCTCCAAGAACTGAGTTTGAAAAACTGTGGGGAAGCCCCTTTGAAGTGCATGGTGGTTTCTCTGAGATCGGACCCCGCATTTTTGGAACCGAAGATCTGGAAAATTGATGTGCTGGAGCCGGACAGTTCTCTGCGAATCAAGGATCGCCACGTAAATCTTGAAGCGGCTTTTTTGGCCGATTTGAATGAGAGCGTCAACGGGAGAATCGTTCTGGAGATCACATGTGCGAACGATGAAGAGCCGGGTATTCCAACGCCGTTATTCTCGGAATCCTATCCTGTCGAGTTGCTCGCAAAAACGCATTGGGGGGCACAGGCTCAATGCCTGAATTGCTTCCGGCGTTCTGCATGCCCAACGACCCGGCTGTCGACAAGGTTCTCAAAGCAGCCAGTGATGTCCTCCGGCGGGCAGGCAAGGAATATGGGATAGATGGCTACGAGCATCGGTCCCGCACCCGTACTTGGGAACTGACATCCGCCGTCTGGTCTGCTGTTGCCGGGCTGAACCTGGCCTACGCTTTGCCCCCCGCTAGTTTCGAGATTTCCGGACAGAAAGTTCGAACACCTGGAACGATTCTCGAAGGCAGGTTGGCGACATGTTTGGATACTTCGATGTTGTTTGCTTCGGCCTTGGAACAGGCAGGATTGAATCCCTTGATAATACTTTCCAAAGGTCATGCTCTCGTTGGCGTCTGGCTTCAACCACAGGAGTTCGCCCAACTGACCACGGATGAAGCGGCTGCGGTGCGCAAGCGCGTGGAACTTCAGGAGATGCTTGTTTTTGAAACCACGCTGGTGACCAAGTCCCCTGCTTCGAACTTTAGCGAAGCGGTGGCGGCGTCTGCGAAACGCCTCGCTGATGACGAATTTCACATGGCAGTTGATATTCGCCGCGCGCGGATGCGAAAGATCAAGCCGCTCGGCTTTGTATCTGTATCCAGCAATGTCAGCGGCGATGTAGAACCCTCAGCCCCGGCCGAGGCGTTGGAGGAAGCGCCCTCCCTTCCAGGCTTTGATGTGGAGATCATCAAGGAACCAGAAACAGCCGACGATCGAATTGCTCAGTGGCAGAGAAAGCTATTGGATCTTACCGCCAGAAATCGACTGCTTCATCTTCCGGAGCGAAGCAAACACGTGCCGTTGGTTTGCCCTGATCCGGGAGCACTTGAGGACCGCCTCGCTGGTGGCAAGACGATCCGGATCGCCCCGCTTCCTGACTTTGAAGAGGGAGGGAGAGATGCGGCTCTGTACGAACAGCAGAATCGGATGGAACTCCAAGAACAGTATGCCCGGGACGCGCTCGAATTGAACGAGGTTTTGTCGCCCCTGCCTCCCAAGAAACTTGAAGCCGATCTCGTCGATCTCTATCGGAAGGCCAAGACGGATATCGATGAGGGTGGCTCGAACACTCTTTTTCTGGCGTTGGGATTCCTGAATTGGAAAAAAGCGGCGGAGGATCCGCGAACCTACCGCGCGCCATTGATTCTCTTTCCGGTGGTTCTCAAACGTAAAAGCGTTCTCTCAGGCGTGACCATGGCTGCTCACGAGGACGAGCCACGATTCAATCTGACGTTGTTGGAGCTTCTCAGTCAGGATTTTGATCTCAACATCCCGGGACTTGATGGTGCCCTGCCGGAGGACGAGAGCGGAATCGATGTTGTTAGAATTTGGAACCACATCCGGCTTGCGGTGAAAGAGATTCCGGGATTTGAGGTCACTACCGAGACAGCGATCGGCACATTTTCCTTCGCAAAATATTTGATGTGGAAGGATCTCGTTGATCGACGCGACCAACTGACGGCCAACTCCGTGGTAAAACATCTCATCGAGCGCGGCGAAGAAAAGTTTGGTGCGGATACGGAGTATCCACGTGAGGAGGATCTGGATGCTACGGTCGAACCTTCAGAACTGTTCTCTCCACTACCGGCAGATTCATCACAACTTGCGGCGGTTGTCGCGTCAGCGAGCGGTTGCAATTTTGTTCTCGACGGTCCTCCTGGGACCGGAAAATCGCAGACGATTGCGAACATGATCGTCCATAATCTTTCGATCGGTAAACGGGTTTTGTTCGTGGCCGAAAAGATGGCGGCGCTCGATGTTGTTCATCGACGATTGAAGGAGAAAGGGCTGGCAGATTTTTGCTTGGAAGTGCATTCCCACAAGACATCCAAGAATGACATCCTTCAACAGTTGGACCGCGCGTGGAACGCCCGTGGCGACCTATCATCTGACGAGTGGACAAGCGAAACGAACCGCCTGAAAAGTTTACGTGATCGCCTCAACTGCGTCTGTGAACATCTTCATAGACTCCACCCCAACGGTATGACCATCCATCAGGCAGTTGGTCGCGTTGTCCGGGATCACAGCACGGCGACACCTCGGGTCAAATGGGCCAGCGGCACTGAACACAGCGCTGATGAATTTGAATCCATGTGCGAAACCGCACATCGACTGGACCTGAATGTTGACGCTTATAAGGATGCTCCGAAATGGTTCTCGATCATCGAACAGAACGAGTGGTCCAATAGCTGGCAGGAATCCGTGCTCGGTGTCGCCGATATAATTCCGGCCAAGATTAAGGCGCTCATCGAAGCGTGCGATGAACTCAAGGGCTCGTGTCAGTTCGACGTCAAAGCTGAGCAGGATGTGCCAATGGAGCAACTTGTTCGTTTTACCCAGGTAATTCTTTTGGCTTACCAGAAAGATCTTAGTTTTGCATTCGCTCCCGATCTTACGGAGAAGATGGATGCGGCGAATCGTTTTGTTGTTCTCATTGAGGAATACCGCGCAGAGGACGAAAGACTCTCCACCCGGTACGGTTCAGAAGCGGTAAGGCAAATTGATGTCGATACCTTCGACTCAGACTGGGCGGCTGCCGATCAGAAATTCTGGTTCTTCGCCTCGCTCGCACGCAAACGAGTCGCCAAGACGCTTGCGGCACAAGGAAGCGCAGGATCCCTTCCGGATGTGGCCATGGATTTGCCACGATTGCGTCGCATGAAAAAGCTGCTGCGCGAAATGGACGATCTTCAATCCGCGCTGGCCGGAATACCTGGTTTTGCGGGGGACGACAGTAGAATAAACGTGATCAACGACGTGATGGAAATCGCTGCGAGCATGCGTCGGCATTTCGCGCAGCTCGCAACCACTCCGGATGAATTGGCTTCGCTCAAGGTCTCGACACGCCGGGTTGTGGTCGAAGCAAATGAACTGCTCTCTGCAGAAGGTTCGATTGCCATCAACGTTGCACGGCTCGGAGATGCCATTCAAAAATACCGGGACGATTTCGGTCGATTTACGGAGCTGTGCGCGATCTCCAATCCTCAGGCCCTTTCACTCGACGAAATTAGAGCCGCAGCCGAAACCGTTCGGTCCTGCGAGACGAGGCTGCGTGCGTGGTGTACCTGGTGTCGTGTCCGGCAAAGTGCCGTTCAACAGAATCTCGGATCCATTGTCGCAAGGATTGAAGATGGGGGTTTGGAAAAAGGAGAGATCGAACCTGCCTTCCGCACAGCTTACGCGAAGTGGTTTGCAGCGGAGATGATCGATAAGGAACCGATCCTGCGCGACTTCGTCGCGGCTGAACACATGGACAGCATCGAAGAATTTAGGCGCGTTGATGATCAGGTTCGGCGCGTTTTTGAATCAATGACCTCAGGAGGCGAATAATTACGCTACGGAGGAGGCGGTCATTGTTAGGTATGGTTTGTTTTTGGTGCGCCGGTTTTTGGTTTTCTTCCCGGCGCCGGTTTCGCTGGGCAAGTTTCTT
>JBDNGP010000099.1:0-3770 GCA_041689265.1 Verrucomicrobiota bacterium | reverse complement strand
TTGCCCAGCGAAACCGGCGCCGGGAAGAAAACCAAAAACCAAAAACCGGCGCACCAAAAACAAACCATACCTAACAATGACCGCCTCCTCCGTAGCGTAATTATTCGCCTCCTGAGGTCATTGATTCAAAAACGCGCCGCTGACCAATCAACCGCCCGCGAAGGTGGCCGAGTAGAATCGTTGCGAGAGCGACGCCCCATCCGCAGTGCGGCGGGCGATCCGTGGCGGTGGCAAACAAGTCGTCCCACCGTTGTTGCCATCTTCGATCGCACTTCATCCGGCTTTCGGGGCGACAGGAATGTCGCGTTTCCGATGCTTTGTGCCCTAGGTCGTTCCCTGGTTTTTGTAATTTGACATTGGTCATTTTCAACCGTGGACCTGGAAGTCCGCGCCCCGTATAGTCTCTCCCGATGAACCTCCGTACCGAAGCGTTGAACGTGGTCACCCGCCGGCAGTTCTTCCGTGATTGCTCGGCCGGGCTCGGCACGATCGGGCTCGCCTCCTTGCTGAACAATCAGCTGTTCGCCGGACCGGTTGCCTCCGGCAGCACCAACCCGCTGGCACCGCGCAAACCGCATTTCACACCGCGTGCGAAGAACGTCATCTTTCTGCACATGGCGGGAGCTCCCTCGCAGCTCGACCTGTTCGACAACAAACCGAAACTCATTGAGCTGAACAACCAGCCGGTGCCCGACAGTTTCATTAAGGGCGAGCGGTTTGCGTTCATCAAGGGCGTGCCCAAGCTGTTGGGTTCACCGCACGAGTTTAAGAAACATGGTCAATCGGGAATCGAAATTTCCTCCGCTCTCCCGTATCTCGCCGGTGTCGCCGACGATCTCTGTGTGATTCGGTCGATGAATACCGATCAGTTTAATCACGCGCCCGCGCAGTTGTTGACGCACACCGGTTTCCCGCGGCTGGGTCGGCCGGGCATGGGTGCATGGCTTAGCTATGGTCTCGGTTCCGAGGCGGATGATCTTCCCAGTTTTATGGTGATGATGTCCGGACCGAATGGGCCGGATGGTGGAGCGTCTTTGTGGGGCAGCGCATTTTTGCCGACGATTCATCAGGGCGTGACACTGCGTTCCAAGGGCGACCCGGTGTTGTTTCTTTCGAATCCTGACGGCATGGACGCGGGGCTCCGTCGGCAGACACTCGATACGTTGGAGACGTTGAACCGGCAGCACCTCGGCCGCGTGGGTGATCCCGAAACGCTGACCCGCATCGCGCAATACGAGATGGCGTATCGCATGCAGACCAGCATGCCGGAGCTGGTCGATCTCGCCAACGAACCGAAGCACGTTCTCGACCTGTATGGCACTGAGCCGGGCAAATCGGGCTTCGCGACGAACTGCCTCCTCGCGCGGCGGTTGGTCGAGAAGGGCGTGCGGTTTGTGCAGCTGTATCACTGGGGTTGGGACAGCCACGGTGACCACAAGGGCAACGATCTCCGTTATGGCATGGTCGATCAATGCCGCACCACGGATCAACCCGTGGCGGCGTTGATCAAGGACTTGAAAGCCCGCGGACTGCTCGACGATACGTTGATCATTTGGGGTGGCGAGTTCGGGCGCACTCCGATGAACGAGGCCCGCAACCGCGATGGCTGGCTGGGGCGCGATCATCATCCACATGCTTACACCATGTGGATGGCCGGTGGTGGCGTGAACGCGGGGACGACCTACGGTGCCACCGACGAGATTGGCTATCAAGTCGTCGAGAATCCGGTGCACATCCACGACTTGCAGGCGACGATCCTTCATCTGATGGGCCTCGACCACGAACGCCTGACCTACCGATCGCAGGGGCGTGATTACCGACTGACGGACGTGCATGGGAAAGTGGTCGAATCCCTTTTGGCGTGAGGGTCAGTATTCCTTAATAGTGACGGTAACCATGAAGCTCCTCTCCTACTTTCCGATTTCTCGAGGTCTCGCTTTCTTGCTCCTTGTTTCAGGGGTAACCACTCCCGCGCAGACACGTGAGAACCCGGCCATCAGGCTGAACGAGATTCAAGTGATCGGCACGCATAATTCCTATCACATCGAACCGGCCCGACCGGTGATGACGTTGATCGAGGAATTCAGTCCAGCGGCGTCGTCGTCGATTGCCTATACCCACAAACCACTGGAGGAACAACTCGGGAAGCTGGGCATCCGGCAGCTGGAGTTGGATCTCTATGCCGATCCCGACGGCGGCCTGTTCGCCGAACCAGCCGTCAGGGAGATCATCAAAGGGCAGGGTGGAGACCCCGGCCCCACGCATGATCCCAACGGTGCTCTCTCCAAGCCCGGCCTGAAGATTGTTCATTCGCCTGACTTCGATTTTCTCACGACGTCTCTCACGTTCAAGCAGGCGTTGGAGTCCATCCGTCGCTGGTCGAGGGAACATCCCGGCCACGTCCCTATTTTCGTGCTTCTGGAGTTGAAAGAGTCCGGTTCGCCAAACGGAGTCCAGCCACTCAAGTTTGATCAGAAGCAACTCGATGGAGTGGACGAAGAAATCCTGTCTGTGTTCGCGCGGGATGAAATCGTCGCGCCCGATGACGTTCGTGGCGACGCGGAAACCCTGAGGGAAGCGATCATCAAGAACGGATGGCCGTTGCTCGACTCGGTTCGCGGCAAGGTGATGTTCGCCCTGGACAACGGAGGCCCGTTACGAGACGCGTATCTGAGGGGACATCACTCGCTCAAGGGGCGTCTTTTGTTTGTATCTGTCGACGAGAGCGATCCAGCGGCGGCATGGTTTAAGATCAACGATCCGATCGGCGAATTCGATCGCATTCAGCGTCTGGTTCGCGACGGGTTCATGGTTCGAACCAGGGCGGATTCAGATACCGCCCACGCCCGGGAAAACGATATCGCACAGCGCGACAAGGCCTTCGCCAGCGGCGCACAATTGGTAAGCACCGACTACCCGGAGCCGAACCCGGATTTCTCTGATTACTGCGTACGCTTTTCGAATCACGTCGTTGCCCGGGCGAATCCCGTCTCCGGCCCTCCTGCGGAAAAGAATAACGATTTGGAAGGCACGTCCGGTAAATGACTCTTTGCGGAGGAAGATACAGGGAACGCGTGCTGGGCATCACGACCAATAAAACCTCAATGTTCTCGTCTCACCCGGCGAAGCAATCGTGGCGTCAACGATCTGTTCTGCGGCTTCGAAGTAGCGCTCCATCAGCATCGGCGAAAGATTGGCGCAAGGTGGGGACTGTCGCTCCGCGCGGTCCGCGACGGGCTTTGCAGGTTTCTGTTTCAAGCCGACCCAAACCCCGCGCTTGCCTGATTCTGTCCGACCGCTAATCTGCGATTCATCGTGAGGAAGCTAACGGCCAACGCTTCCCGCGAAGCGACAACCGAGTTTGGCCGGATAGAATGTTCTGCCGACTCAGAAATTTCACAATGGAGACGACTCAAGTTCTAAAGAAGCGAGCGAAGGCAGGGGACGCTGATGCGCTCTTTCGGCTGGGCTATCGTCTCGCGTTTGGTCGGGCAAGACCGCAGAACGGCCGACGTCAGGCCGTTGCATACTGGCGACTTGCAGCAGCGCAAGGGCATGGGCGAGCCATTTTCTATCTTGGATGCAGCTACGATCACGGCGACGGTGTCCGGCGGGACATGGAGAAAGCCATGCCTGTTGCCTCATAACTGAAGGACACCGAAGGGTTTCATGGATTGGGCTTCCATTGCCTCACAACCTGGACACCGTAGCCTTTTTGGTTTTGGGTGTTTTGATTCGTGGTTGAGTTGCTCTTGGAGCGGGTTCGGAGC
>JBDNGP010000098.1:0-21006 GCA_041689265.1 Verrucomicrobiota bacterium | reverse complement strand
TGCAACCGGCGGCCAGCGAGGCGCAACCGGCCGAAGTCACCCGGCAAAACTCACGGACAGAGCACCGCCGCCTCAAACCACCGCGCTCAATTTCAACCAAGATAGCAGGCCGGCTTCAAAACCGGGTTGATGGATGTGCCCTCAAGCCTATTTCGAGGCCAGCGACAAAAGCCACAAAGAACGAACTACTTTCTTGTGAGATCAAGACCGTCAAGGCAACGGGGCGTCAGACTGAGAACGGCTTCCTTGTCCTTCAGTTTTCCGAAGCAGTTCTGGAGGAACGACCATCTACACAGAAGTATCCCTACGCCGCTACCCTGAGAACACAGCTTTCGCGGGAGGGAGTTCTGGAAAAGCGGAAAGATCGGCTGGTATTCACAAAGGATTACGAGTTTTCCAGCCCGAGCGCAGCGGCTTCCGTGATTCATGGTGGACAGGCCAATGGCCTCACTGCGTGGAAGGATGCGAAAGGGAAGACGCTCAAGGAGCTCGAAGAAAAGGAATTATCCGAAAAGAGGTGAAGGCGCCCGAAGGTTTCAACCGGGTCGACACCAAACGTGGCAGATACACGACTACCGAACGGAATTGGAAACCGTCTCAAGAAAACTCTTCAACGCCGCGTGCTGGCAACGCGACTGGCCATCACTCCGACACAAAATGATTTTGACGAGCTGTTCTCCGCGCCCTCCACGTCTGCGTGGTTGATTCCATTTCCTTTCTACATTGTTGACCGATCCGGCCTTCGGGTGAATTCTAACCCGGCGTTTCGGGACGCACCCGGGTCCGCGGAAAGAGCTGAGCTCGCCTGAACTGTTCGTAGCAAACTCTTAACCTTGATGCTGCCTGCATCGCGGAACTCAGGCGAAATGCAGAAAGGTTATCATGCAAAAAACGCTGCCCCCGCGGCCCTCGTTGGATCAACTCCGACGCCAGGCCAAAGACCTCCTCAAACAACTCCGGCAACACGATCCGTCCGCGCTGGATCGACTGCGCAACTCGCATCCCGAATTCGGTCGGACGACTGACGCGAAGCTCCAACAAACCACCTTCGCTTTGAACCACGCACAACTGGTCATCGCGCGCGAATACGGTTTCGCGTGCTGGACCCGGCTCAAACGCCAGGTGGAACTGCTCGAACTCGACGAGCGGGACCGCCTGGAAACATTTGTCACCTCAGCACTCGTCGATCATCGCGATCCAAAGGCCGCCAACTTTGAACGCGCCCGAATGATTCTGGAGGCACAACCCGACATTGTTAGCGCAACATTTCACGCCGCGCTCGTTGCGGGCGAAATCGAAGATGTTAAGAAGCACCTCAACCGCGAACCGGATCTGGCGAAGCGAAAGGGCGGACCGAAAGAGTGGGAGCCGCTGCTCTACGTCTGCTTTTCACGGTTCCTCCAACGCGACCAATTGCGGACGGAGAACTTTGCGAAAATCGTTCGCGAACTGCTCGCGCGCGGTACCGACCCGAACGCCTATTTCATGGTGAACGACGATCCGAACGCGCGACAGACCTGCCTCTACGGCGCGGCCGGAATCGCAAACGTCGCCGCCATCACGAAACTGTTGCTCGACGCCGGTGCTGATCCGAATGACGCCGCGCTGGGACTCGGACCCGAATCGCTCTACCACGCGGCCGAGCATGCCGATGTCGAATGCCTCCGCCTGATACTCGAAGCGAAACCCGATGCCGAAAAAATCAGTTACTGCCTCGGTCGCTGTTTGGATTTTGAAAACCCTGCCGGCGTAAACCTGTTTCTGGAAGCGGGGGCCGATCCCAACGCCATGCATCCTGGTGGCGGCCACGGCTCCACCCGTCTTCACGGCGCGATTCGAAACGGTCGCAGTGCCGGAGTGATTCAACTGCTGCTCGACGCCGGCGCTGATTGGGCTCGTAAGAACTGGGAAGGCATGACGTCTTATCGGCTCGGCGTACGAACCGGCCATCAAGAGGCGGTCAAACTGATGGAGGCGCGAGGTGCTGATCCAAAACTGGCCACGGTGATTGATCGATTTCTCGGTGAATGCCTTCAGGCCAACTGCGACGGCGCAAAGAAGATTCTCGATGAAAACCCCGGTCTCTTCCAGCGAATGAGACCGGACGATCTGGCGATGATCGCGGTCGCGTCTTGCCTGCGGCGATCAAACGCGGTCAAAGCGATGCTCTTGCTCGGGTTCCCGATTGACACGTATGGGCCGGAGAAAATGTCCGCTCTTCACTGGGCTTGCTGGGTCGGGGACGCGGAGCTCGCGCAGTTTCTTGTCGCGCGAGCCGCGAACCTCGAGCTTCGAAACGGCTACGGTGGCACCGCCCTCGGTTGCGCGGTCTGGGCGGCAAATCATCAGGAAAGCGACACCGACTACGCGCCACTTGTTCAACTGCTGCTGAAGAACGGAGCAGTCGTGAAGGACAGGTGTAATTATCCGACTGGGATTGTCGGCATCGATTCGTTGCTCATGGAGACCGCTTCAACCGCCGATGATCCGCGCTGAACTCTAGCCTGCGCGAACGTCCGTGACGTTTCACCTCTGCGCCGGTCCAATGTGAGTGGACCGTAAGCAGTTTAGGAAATGGCTGGCCGGCGTTTGTCGCTGCTGATCGCGCTCGTGCTGTTGGTCTGGCCGGTCAAATACCAGACCACGCGCGCACTGTTTGTTCTGCTGACGGGAATCATTTTGATCGGATGGCTGACAGATTGTTGGTCGGTGCCGAAATTGAAGTGGACTTCGCTCGCCGTCATCCTGATCCCACTGACATTTCTGCTGCTTCCAGGCCGGCCGACCGACTCCATTCGAGTTCGCGAACGTTACGCAAACTCTCTGCGATCATTTGTCGGAACACGATATGTTTGGGGTGGCGAAAACTGGCTGGGGATTGATTGCTCGAGCCTGGTGCGACGGGGCGTGCTCACCCTCAACCCGCGGACGGTCCGCACGAGCCTGTACCTCTGGTGGAATGACACCTCCGCCCGGGCCTTGCAAGAACGGCATCTGCGGATGACGGACACGATCGCCTCCGCCCGGAGCTTGAACGGTTTCGATCATGCGCAACTGCTTCCGGGCGATCTCGCGGTGACCGCAAACGGGGTCCATATCATGGCTTATCTCGGCGACGAGCGGTGGATTGAAGCGGACCCGGCGTTTGGCAAAGTTGTGATTCTGCGCAAAGGGGAGGACGATGAATGGCTTCAGACTGACGTCGAACTTCTCCGATGGCGCTGGCTCGAATAGGTTTTGAAACAGCATTCAAGCCGCTCCCCGAACTGCCGATAAGGAGACTGGTCTCGTCACCCGGCCGCCTCTGCGGGTCAGACCATGTTGCCTATGGTTCGCACCTACATTTTCAAGCCTGCCGCCCTCCCGATGGTCATCGGGCTCGCGCTGTTGTTTTCGTGTTCAACCCGGTTGCACGCGGTCATTTTCGCGAGCACCGGAGATTCCACATTCAACACCACGGCACCGACCGGTCCGTTGGCCAACAGCGGCTGGCAGTATCAGGGACAGTGGGGAAGCTTCCTCGGCACGCCGGTTTCACCGAACCACTTCGTCACCGCCAAACACATCGGCGGCTCCATCGGCGACGCGTTTACCTACAACGGGATATCCTACACCACCACGGCCGTCCACAACAACGGCACCGATCTCAACGTGTGGGAAGTGAGCGGAACATTCTCCACCTACGCGCCGCTTTACCACAGCGGAAACGAAGCGGGAAAGTCCGCCGTGATCTTCGGTCGCGGCACCCAGCGCGGAAGCGAGATCATCGCCAACAACGAACTGAAGGGCTGGACCTGGGGAGTCGGCGACAGCCAGATGCGGTGGGGTGAAAACACCATTGAAGGCGGCTACGGCAGTCTCGTGAAAATCTCGTTCGATCTCGATGGCGGCCCCAACGAAGTGCATCTTTCCTCCGGCGATTCGGGCGGCGCGATTTTTGTTCAGGAAGGCGGGATTTGGAAACTGGCGGCGATCAATTACGCGGTCGATGGGCCGTGGAAATACGAGATCGACGGCAGCACGTTCAACGGCGCGGTGTTTGATCGCGGCGGACTGTACCGCGGCAACACGCTGTACCCCGACCAACCCGCCGACAACCCCAGCTCCTTTTACGCGACACCGATTTCTTCCAACTACGAATGGCTCATGGGCGTCGCGCTGGTGCCCGTTCCCGAACCGTCGACCTGGGCGCTGCTCGTGTCCGGATTCGGAATGCTGCTCTGGCGTTGGAAGCGACGGTAACCCCGTCAATCTCCTACTCCGCGATGCAGTACAGATGCGTGTGCGTCCGGAGAAAAAGCTCGTTGCCGACGACCACGGGCGACGCATCAATCGGATCATCCAGTTCGTTCGTGGCGAGGATCTTCAGCTCCGGGCCTTTCGCCAGCACCAGCGTCGTGCCCTCACGACCAGCCAGATAAACCCTGTCCGCCGCGCCGACCGGTGACGCATAGACGCCCCGGATGTTTTGCAACCGTTCCTGCTGGTAATGTGGCCTGCCCGTTTTGCTGTCAACCGATGTCAGCATCCCGTCGTTGCCCTGCAAAAAATAGAGCTGACCGTCATAGAGCAACGGCGACGGCACATAGGGAGTTCCGCGATTCAACGTCCATTGGATCTTGTCGGTCGCCGTGACATCTCCCGTGCTGTCGAGCTTGATGGCGAACGCCGCGTTGCCGCGAAATCCGCTCATCGCGTAAACGAATTCATCGTCCGCCACCACGGTAGGAATTGCGTTCGCCGTCTGGCCGGAGCACTGCCAGATCAGCTCGCCGGATTCCAGATCGTAACTGCGGACGGCCGTCGTGCCGTTGACGACCACCTGTTTCCGTCCGGCGTGTTCGGGAATATAAGGAGTGCTCCAGCCGGTCCGTTCGTCGCGTTCTTTCTTCCAGATCTCAGCCCCGGTTTTCTTGTCGAACGCGGCGATCCACGATTCTTCCTCGGTGTCCCAGACCACGATCAGCCTGTTTCCGGCGAGCGTGGGCGACACTCCCTCGCCGAAACCGTTTCGCGTACGCATGTCGCCAAAATCTTTTTGCCAGATGAGCGTTCCCTCCATGTCGTAGCAGAACAGGCCGTGCGAACTGAAGAAGGCGTACACGCGCTCGCCGTCAGTCGTTGGCGAACCGGACGCGTAGGTGTTGGTCTGGTGATGGCCTTCGTGAGGAACGGCCGAGCGGGGCGTCTGCTGCCAGATCACTTCGCCGGTCTTGCGATCAAGACACATCACGGCGAAGGATTGTTCCACCGCGGGAGCTGGCTCACCACCGCGCCCGCCGCGGTTGCGCGGCGCCGGCTCAGCCGGGGCATTGGATTTCGTGGCCGGGCTTTCCGCAGGAATCGCCGTCAGCACAAAAATTCTATCGCCCCAGATGATCGGAGTCGCGTGGCCCGCACCGGGGATGGCGATCTTCCATTTGATGTTTTTCTCCTCGCTCCATTCGGTGGGCGGGTTTCCGTGCAGCGCGACGCCGTTTCCGGTCGGGCCGCGCCACTGCGGCCAGTTGTGTTCGGGGTCGGTGGTGTTGGCCGCAAGCGAGGACACGAGAGACGTTGCCAGGGCGAGACCGGCAAACATGGGGGAGCGGTATTTGAGATTCATGGACGTTTGTGTTGGCGGTGACGTGTCCTGATTTGGACGCATTTCGGAAAGGTCAAGTTACAGGTAAACCGGGGCACGTTCGGAGCCGTGGGGCAGAATGGCATCGAACGCACCGCCGGACTGCGGCCCCTCCGCCACCGGCTTTCAGGGCTAGTCAGAAAACGGAGCGCGGCTGTGTCCAAGACCAGCCGCAGAGCGGAGTCACCGGTCCCCGGCTGCGGAAATTGCGAACCGGCTGCGGCTGGTCGAGGATGACACAGCCGCGCTCCGGGATCTTCAGACTGCCTTTCAAACGATCCGGAATGTTGCTTGGATTCCGGCAGCCTTGGTGCCAGCATCCGCGTTCTCACAGAACGCTATGAAAACCACCGCCAACGACGTGACTCCATCGCTTCCACGACGCGACTTCCTGAAAACCCTCGCGGCCACCGGCGCTCTCGCGGCGTCCGCGCCTCTCGCCGGTTTTGCGGCGACGCGTGATCCGAAGCTCGGGATCAAACTGGGCTACGACAATTTCGCCATTCGCGCAATGAACTGGATGGTAGAACAGCACATTGAGTATTCCGCCGAGCTCGGCTGCGATTCGTTGTTCATGTCGGACCTCGATCATTTTCAAAGCCTCGAGAAAAATTACCTGCAGGATGTCCGGAAGAAGGCCGCCGATCAGGGGCTCGACATCCACGTCGGCACTTGGAGCATTTGTCCGACGTCAAAAACTTTCAACAACAAGTGGGGCACGGCAGAAGAACATCTGCGTCGCGGCATCAACGTCGCGCAGGCAATCGGGTCGCCGGTGATCCGTGTTATTCTTGGCAACGGTTCCGACCGCACCACGGAAGGCGGTATCACGGCGCGCATCCACGATACTGCGAAAGTCTGCCGGGCCTGCCGCTCGCAGGCGATGGACGCGGGAATCAAGATCGCGGTGGAGAATCACGGCGGCGACATGCAGGCGCGCGAAGTGGTGACGTTGATCGAAGAAGCGGGCGGCAGCGAGTATATGGCCGCCAATCTCGATTCCGGCAACGCCACCTGGACGCTTGAAGATCCGCTCGAAAGTTTGGAAGTCATGGGGCCGTTCGCGGCCACCACCAGCCTTCGTGACTCCGCCATCTGGCCGTCTGAAAACGGCGTGACCGTTCAGTGGACCGCGATGGGCGACGGCATGGTCGATTGGGTGAAATATTTCAACCGCTTCAAAGAACTTTGCCCCAAAGTCCCTGTCCACATCGAGACCATCTCCGGATTCAATCGCGAGATTCCGTATTTCTACGACGCTTTCTGGAACGCATTTCCCGACATGAAAGCGCCAACCTTGGCGCAGTATCTGGCGTGGTCGAAACAGGGCAAACCACGCGACGCTTGGAAAGCTCCGGCAGGAGTCGACAAAACGCTCGCGGAACAGAACTACCAAAAGGCGCAAATTGAACAGAGCCTCCGCTACTGCAAATCGATCGGGCTCGGAATGAAAAGCTGAACGGGTCGGGAAAGCGGATTGGCCGCGAGAACGCACAGAAGGCGCAAATAACTGATAGGCTGTGGTTCGATGTTTTTCTTGGAAACATCGTCAACCCCGAAAAGATGTTATTCCAACTATGAAAGACAAAATACAGCTTATCGCGGTCGGCATTGCGGCCGCAGTCATTTCGTGGATGTTCTGGCATTTCGCCGGGCAGGACGCGTTTTTTATTCTTAGCATGACGACGTCTGTCGCGTTGTTTGTCGACAACCGACGACTCAGGAAGGCGATAAAGCGAACTCCACTACGACAGTGAAACCTCGGGTCGAGTGCCGACCGCAAGCGCTTTGAGAGAAATCACTTCAGCAGGCCGACGGTCTGCTTGGGATTGATCAGCGGGAAGTTCTCGTTGCCGCCAGATTGGATTCCTTTTTTGATCAGCGCGATCACTTCCTGAGGTGTCAGCTTCGGATTCAATACAATCAGCTTGCCGGCAAGGTTGGCCACGTTGGGCGAGGCCATCGAAGTGCCGGAAAACGGCATGCGTTCGCCGCCGGGAATGTAGCTCTCCACTTCGAATCCGTTCGCGTACACCTCTACGTTGCCTCCAAACGTGGTAAATGACGTGCGGTCACCGGCCTGGTCCACGGCTCCGACGGTCAGCATGTTCGGAAGCTTGAACGACGACGGGATCAGTTCCTCAAATTCGTTGTCGTTGTCACTGTTGCCCGCCGCGCAGACGAACAGAATTTCGGGCGCGCTTTTCAATGCGTCGTAAAGTCCGTCGCTGCTGATCTTGAAAATTTCACGTGCGAGTTCGGCGCGTTTGGCGGCGTCCTTTTCGATGCCGTTGGCTTCGAGCGCGGCCTCGATATCTTTCTGCGAACCGCCCCAGCTCATGTTCACAACGCGCACGTTGGCTGCCTTGAAATAGTCAACCACCTCGCGGTACATCATCGCCTCCTTCTTCGCGAGTTCGACCGTGGGAGCCATCGGAATCATGCGGTGATCGTAGGTCATGCGGGCGGCCAGAATGCGGACGGCGGGATTTCCGGCGGCGGTGATCCCGGCGACATGCGTTCCGTGCGCGTAGTTGCTGAACAGATTGAGATCCTCGATGAACGGTTTGACCTCCTCCGGTTTGATCTGGGACATCCTAGTTTTCAACGCGGACGCTTCGTCGCTGTCGATGGCGGCGCGCAAATCCAGCATGCCCTTGATCTGGTCCTTCATTTCGGGCAGGCGGTCTTTGGCACCTTCCAGCGGATAAAGAAGACCGGCTTCCTTCTCGATCACCAGATTGTAGGCGATCCCGTGAACGTCGTCGACGAACCCGTTTCCGTCGTCGTCCTTGCCGTTCACCTGCTCCTTGGAATTTGTGTAGGAACGGTCACCAAAAATCTCCATGTCGACTCCGGAATCCCAGACAGCGAGCACAACCGGTGTCAGCTCCTGATTCGCCGACAGCTCGACGTCGCGTTCCTTCCAGATGTCCGGTTTCTTGATGTCGTGCATGGCGATGACGTTGCTCAGGGCAGCCACCATTTCATCCTTCAACGGAAGTTGAACGACGAGGAACGAGCGGATGCGTACGAGCGTGTCGGCGACGTCGCTGCTGAGGGTGCCGGTTTCTATCAGCGCGGGTTCGATCTGGCTCTGGATCATGCCGAGATAAAGATTGCGGCTGCGAATTTCCAAGTTGCCTTTCGTCTGTTTGAGTTCGGCCTGCACCACGTCCCACGGAAGCTTTTCGAGCCGCGACTGATAGATGTCCTGAAACGCCTTGTGATACGCGGCCTCGTTCTGGTCGGGATTCTCGACGACCTTGCGGGCGGTGATCTGTGATTCCGTGGAGAGGCCAGCCAGCAGTTTCGCGGCGGGTTTTTCCTCCAGCTCGCGCAGCTCCTTGATTAACATCATCGCCGCCGCCTCGTTGCCATCGAGCAGATCCAGGGAGAGCAGCGTTCCCTTGAACCCTTTGAGTGTCGTCTTGTCTTCGATATCGTACTCCGCCTGGATCTTGTCGATGTTCTCGCGGACTTTCTTCGCAAAAGCAGAGAACAGTTCGTCGGAGGCAATCAGTTCGGTTGCGGTCGAGTCGACCTTGTAAGTGATCCGCGGAAGCTCGTCCGCGCGGGTGATTTTTTTCTTCTGCGCGTTCGCGGTGGTGGCAAGGCAGAGCACAACCACCAGGATAAAGTTCTTGAATGTATTCGGGCGGCAAAGTTTCCGGAGCATGGAGGACATCATTCCGTGAGCGGTCACCGGCTGCAACGCGAAAATAATGACGATCTTGACACCCGGGCTTTAAGGCCGCTTGATCTCCTCAATGTCCGAGTCGCGCGTTTATCTAGATCACATTTCCGCCACGCCGGTCCTCCCCGAAGTGCGCGAGGCCATGCTGCCGTATTTTTCCGAACACTTTGGAAATCCTTCTTCGATTCACCAGACCGGCATGGCGGCTCGAAACGCGTTGAAGAACGCCCGCGAGCAGGTCGGCTCATTCATTTCGGCCAACCGGCCAGAGAACATCATTTTCACGTCGTCCGGAACGGAGTCCATCAACATCGCGATCAAGGGCATGGCGAAGCACGCCAAGCGGCGCGGCAATCACATCGTCTGCACCGCCACGGCGCACCCCGCCGTGTTGGAATCGATCGAATTTTTGAAGAATGACGGAATCACCTGCACCAAGGTGCCCGTCGACGCGGTCGGAAAGGTGGACCTGGCGCGGGTAAAGGAGGCGATGAAGAAGGAGACGTTCCTATTGGTTTCGCACGCTGCGAACTACGACATCGGCACCATTCAACCGCTGTTGCAGCTGGGCGAAATCGCCGCCAACCACGATGCGTCTTTCATGGTCGAAGCGAACTATGCCGGCGGCTGGCTTCCTCTCGAAGTCGAGGTGTACGGGATTGATCTGCTGACCTTGTCTCCGCACCGATTCTACGGCCCCAAAGGCGTCGGCGTGCTGTATCGCAATCCGCGATCACGGCTGGCACCGCTGTTTCACGGCGGTAGTCAGGAGGACGGATTTCGCGCCGGCACGGAGAACATTCCCGCCATCGTTGGAGCGGGCGTAGCCGCCGAGTACGCCGGAAAATACATGGGCTCCCGCGTGGAGCACGTCGCCAAAATGCAGTCGCGTTTATGGGATAAACTGAAGGCGACCG
Organism: Verrucomicrobiota bacterium; assembly: GCA_041689265.1. Taxonomy (GTDB): domain Bacteria; phylum Verrucomicrobiota; class Verrucomicrobiia; order Limisphaerales; family RI-55; genus JBDNGP01. Next base: position 10,769 of record JBDNGP010000098.1, on the reverse strand, counting down.
TGCCGCTGTTGAAGATCAACGGCCCCGAACCCGGACCGCAGCGGCTGGTGACCAATTTGAATTTCAGCGCCGAGTTCACCGAGGGTGAGGGCCTGATGTTGATGTGCGACACGAAAGGCTTCTCGATTGGAAGCGGCACCGCTTGCGTGTTTCGCAACCTGAAGGTGTCGGCGGTGCTGGAAGCGATGGGAGTTTCCCCCGACCTGGCCAAGGCCGCCGTCCTCGTATCACCCGGCAAGGATACGACGGAGGACGAAGTCGACCGATTCGCAGCGGTGTTTCCGTCACTGGTTGAAAAACTTCGGAAGATGTCGCCGAACTGGGATCTCTATCAGGCCGGTCGCTATAAATCACTGGTCTCGGGCAAAATGGTCAAGTGATCGGATGGGGACACCGGAACCGATAGCCTTCGGCTCTACTCAAGAACGCAGATCAAGTAGACCCAGTTGAGCAGTATCAACCCGCCGGCGATGACCGCCAAGGGAAGCTTCTGCAGACTTCGATTTGATCGTTTCAAAAGTTTCAATCCGAAGATTCCATCCAGCGTCCAAAGGACGGCCCACCCAACGATCAGCAATCCGGTCAGAAAAACCAGTGGGTTGTACTGACCCGATGCAGGAAAATCAAAGCTCGCCATGGACTGCATGGTTCTTGTGCCGCCGCAAAGCGGACACGGTACGCCGGTCAGCTGACGAAAACCACAGACCGGTAACGCGATATTCCACTGCAAGATCACTTGCGAAATCAACGCGGCAGCGGCCAGACCGAACAACCACCGCCATGGATTCCGTTGCGGGGCGCGCTGATCGCGATGATGAATGTCGGCTGGATTCTTCTCGATCATCGGCCGCCCGCTCATTTTTTTGTCTTTCCGGAGGATTGCTCGCGAACGATCGACTGGCTGCTGAACAGAGCCATGCACCAGCCGATGAAGAAGGAGACGATGCCAGAACCAGCGATCAAGAACCAGGGCAGCCATTTCTCGAAATTTGCGATGACGACCGCGTCATCCTCGGGCGGGGGAAACCAGTCACCCAGATTTGGGAAACACCAAATCAGAAAGCTGGTGGTGAGAAGAACACCGCAGATCGAGAATGCGAGCTGAACGTAACCGATCTTTCGGCCAGCCATGACCGTCCCGAGCCCGGGGAGCGCCAGCTGGTTCGCCACCACCATCCCCCACGCGTTGCTGCGATTCTTCGCGGCGGAGGAAACGGGTTTGAGTGGCGGAGGTTGGGGCATTGGGCGGATCAACGTCACCACCATTATGGGCCCACCGTTTCGCAGGAGCCAGTATTTTACTGGACTTGGAATATCCCGAAGAAACCGGATGACGTCGGATATCCGCGGTCATCCACCCAGTAGGTGGTGTATCCCATTGAGGGCACCAACGCGCCGACGATCCGCCAACTGGAGTCGTTCAGGTCGTCCTTGAACCCAACCTGATACGTCTTGTTCGGCGCGGAGTTCCAGGCCACGAGCAGTCCGTCAAAAGTCGATGCGACGAATTGAATGTCCGGCACGATTGATCCAGGAGGAGGAGTCCCACTCGAGGTGTAGGCCTGAAGTTGGACATCATCGAACGCGCTGCTTGATCCGTCGCTGACGGTGACGCGAAACTGGTAACTACCGGCAGTTGAGATCTGGATGTTCGGCTGCAACAGGTTTCCGTTGGTGATGTTCGCCGACGGACCGCTGATCTGAGTCCAGGTCGTCGCCAGTGCCCCCGGTGCAAGGTAGTCGTCGGTCGCGACCGCAGTCGGCCGGATCACCGCCGGTGCGATGACCAGTCGCGCATCGTCACCGAGAGTGACCGTCGGAGGCGCATTGTCTGCCGTGGTATAGAAAAGGACCGTCGAAGGATCGCTTTCAAGTCCGGCGGAATTCTTTGCAGTGACGTAAAACCAGTACTGCCGTTGAGGCTGAAGGCCTGCGACCTGTTGTTGCGTGCTGCCACTCACGGGCACCACATTTGTGGATCCACTGCTGACCACACCATAGTAAACCTGATATCCAGAAATATCCGGCTCAGGATTCGCGTCCCAAGCGACCGTGACCCGGTCGGGTGCCGCGAACGAGGCCGGGGTAAAGAGCAGGAGACTGGCAAGAGTTGCGACCTTCATCGCAAGCGGATTCAGCCTTAAGCTATGTGAGACAACTTCAATCATCAGAGGCCCCTTTAGCACCGCTGATGCCTCCCTGAGGAAACTTTGAACTCTTCGCTAAAGTTTTCAGTTCTTAGAAATGTGAATAACTGTGCAACTCGTTGTCGCCACAATGAGAAGGCCCGTCGGATCAGGAGCGGATCAAAGTTTCGATTCCCGTGATATTTTTTTCCACGATGGCCTCCGCAATTTTGAGAACAAATTTTTTGGAACCGATTGCCTGCACTTTGGACGGCTAGAATCTCCACCGTTCGATCGGATGTCCCAAGGCGCATGCCGATGTCTGAAAAAATGACGCAGTGCTTTGCGGTTGTTCTGCGGCAAGCGGATCGATAGCTGCTCGAAGAAATCCGCCGGTTACTCCTTCAAGTGGGCTGTAGATTCAGGTAAGACCACGTCAAAACCGAATCGACACGAAAACAGGGGGACAAGGATGGTCGAGGATTGAAGCTCCCGATTTGTCACTGAGCGGTTTCGAAAACCGCGTAGAAGCCGGTCCCAAGGAAGTCCACCGAGTCGTCGACCCAATATGTATAGTCGCCCTGCGATGGGACATCGCTTTTGAGCAAGATCCAGAATGAAGAATTCAGATCGCGCTTCAAACCGACATGATAGCTGGCGGCAGGTTTGGAATTCCAGAAAAGCGCGACGCCGTCAGGAAGAAACATCGGCAGCTCCAGTTTAGGAGCTGACTCTGTCCCGGATCCGGGTGCGGGCTCGACAACTCGAATAACCACTTGTGCCTGATCGGACGTGGAATCATCGCTGACCTGAACCCTGAATGAGTAGTCCCCGGTCGTTGTGAGTTCAATCGTGGGCTCGATCGAATCGCTGTTTTGAACGGCCACGGGAGCCGGCCCCGCCAGTTGATACCAATTGATTTCAAGTCCGGTGTCGGCATCGCCGGCCAGCGTGGCCGGAATAGTGACAACCGCTGGAGCGAAGGTGAGCAGGATCTCGTGGGTTGTCACAGAAATCGGAGTGGGCGGGGGTGTCGTGTAATAGAGGATCGTGGACGGATCGCTCTCCAGACCGTAGACATTGTAAGCGGTCAGGTAGAAAAAATATCGGGTTTCAAACGTGAGATCAGATACGGAACCCGTCGTGTTGAGCCCGACATCCACAAGGTTTGTGGAACCCGCGGCAACATCGCCATAGTAAATCCGATAGCCCTTGATGTTGGTTTCAGGATTTGGATCCCACGCCACGCGCACGCTTCGAGAAGCGCTCGAGTTCAGTGGGAAAGTCAGCAGGACCAAGAGTGCTAAAACTAGCCCCCCATGTTGATAACTAGTGTCAGGAAAGGACCGGGGCATTCGGGATCGTGGTTGGCAGCGTACAGGCGGAGTTCAACAAAACTTTCCCGTATATCACATCTGGTTCAGGCATTCAGGCTTTGGATCGGCACGGAAACTAGCCTACCTCACTCCGATTGCAAAACATTTTGCCGGGTCGCTTCAAGTAACAGTGATCTTAATGCCCCGCTCGGAGAATGCGCTACCGGCAGTTTCAGCCGTTTTCCCAACTTACTGCAGCCACAACGTTTCTTTGAAACTGGCTGGATATCTCCATTCGCGCCGCTAAAGAATGCGTCGGCGAAGAATGCCGAAAATGATGACGAATCCTAATTCTCTAACCGTCGCCGTGCTCGGCGCAAGCGATCAACCGGACCGCTTTTCATTCAAGGCGGTTCAAATGTTGGTTGAACACGGGCATGTGGTTTTCCCCGTTTCACCCAGAAAAATCTCACTGCCTCTGATGACCGTGTATCCATCGGTCGCCGATGTTCCGTGTCCGATCCACACAATCACTTTATACGTAAATCCGGCGCGCCTGGAGACCGTGCTGGACGAGATTATTGAAGCCCGACCTGTCCGGGTCATTTCCAACCCGGGCACTGAGCACCCCGAAATGGAACAGCGTCTTCAGGAAGCCGGAATCGAAACGTTGGAAGCCTGCACGTTAGTGTTGTTGAGCACCGGTCAGTTCGCAGCCTGATCCACGCGTCCACTGGCATTGCGGAAAGACTGGTCATCCTTGAAGCGCTTGTTGTCGGCGCGGATGCGGGCGGCGAGCGTTTTGCCGATGGCGTGAAGAATCGGCGCAGCGAGATCGGGAGCGTCCTCGATGAGCCGGTCAAACGCCTCCGTTGAAACCTTCAACAACTTGCTGTCCATGTTTGCGACTACGTCCGCCGAACGGGCGCCGTGATCAAACAGCGCGATTTCTCCAAAAAACTCGCCGGTTGAAAGTGTGGTCAGGATCTTTTCCTTGCCCCCCACCATCATGCGAACGCGAAGCTCTCCCTCAAGAATCAGATACATGGCGTCGCCCGGTTGGCCCGACAAAACGATCTCGGACCATTGCCGCACGGTGATGTATTCCATGAACGTTGCGAACTTCTCCAATTGTTCCTCTGTGAGCGCGGCCAGAATCTTCACCCGACGCATTGCCCCGGTGTTAGGGCCGTCTCCCGGCGGCGCGGTCTTGGCGGCAGCGGACCGTTTGCGCTTCCCGAAAATGATCTGTAGTTCGGGCACTTTTTCGCCCTTGTACCACCGGTCCTCTTTCTCGGAGTAGACCCAGGTGCTCGCGGTCACGCGGTCGTCCTGCACCCATGAGATGAGGGTGGGCAGCTCCACCGGGCCGTACACCTGGTCATCAACACCCCAAATTTTGAAACCATTAGACTCGTTCACTGGTTGCATCTGGCGGAATGTATTGAAATCACAGAGGTGAATAAAGAGTAAAAAAATCGAGCTTCTTCATTCCTGTTGTTGATTTCTGCGGACGAATTCCCATCATCCGCCGCCATGTCCGCACCACTTCTAAAACTCGATCTGCCCGGCATCAAAAAACTCAAGAGCGGCAAAGTCCGCGAGGTCTATGATCTCGGTGACAAGTTTCTGTTCGTCGCTTCCGACCGCATCTCCGCGTTCGACGTGATCATGCCCAACGGCATCCCGCACAAGGGCGCCGTGCTCACGCAGATCTCACATTTCTGGTTCGACCAGACGGAATCGTTCCAGCCCAACCACCGGCTCGGCGGTGCGGACGATCCCTTGCCGCCCGAACTCGCGCCGTTCGCCGACCAGCTCAAAGGCCGCAGCATGCTCGTGAAAAAGGCGCAACCGCTCGCCATCGAGTGCATCGTCCGCGGTTACCTCGCCGGTTCCGGTTGGAAGGAATACAAGAAAAGCAAAACCGTCTGCGGCATTCCGCTGCCTGATGGATTACAGGAATCCTCAGAACTGCCCGAACCGCTGTTCACGCCGTCGACCAAAGCTGACGAAGGACACGACGAGAATATCTCGTTCGAGAAGGCTGCTGAAATTGTCGGTCAGGACGTCGCCGAGAAAGTCCGCGAAGCGAGTTTGAAGATCTACAAGTTCGCCCGGGATTACGCCCGCGAACGCGGCATCATCATCGCCGACACCAAGTTTGAGTTCGGCATGGACGGTGACGAAATCATACTGATCGACGAAGTGCTGACGCCCGACTCCTCCCGTTTCTGGCCCGCCGACAAATACTCGCCCGGCAAAGGACAGCCCAGCTTCGACAAACAGTTCGTTCGCGACTACCTCGAAACTCTCGACTGGGACAAGAACCCGCCCGGGCCGGAACTGCCCGCCGAAATCATCGAAAAAACTGCTGCCAAATATCTCGATGCCTATCAGCGACTGACGGGCAAGCCGCTCGTTTAGCGGTCTGGCGGTCCGTGTACCTGCGGTGCGAAGCTCCCGCTGAGCCCATTTTAGGACAGTCTGCCTCCTCTACAGTTGGCTGCTCCCCGACCAATTCATCTGGTTTTGAGATGATATTTTGCTAGCCCGTACATGGTTCGCTGGCAGAATTTCCACATGTTACGTCTGATCCAGTTCCTTGCCCTTGCGGTCATTGCTTTAACAGCCGGCAATTGTTTCGCCGTGTTGCCCGAATTCACCGTTGCCGACGACGGAGTACACATCAAAGGCGTCGGTCCGGAAAATCCGATCATCTACGACAACGACTGGTGGTACGATGTGTTCGACAACAACTACCTCTGGGCGCAGGCCAGTCTCGGCAAGGCGAACCTCGTCGGCAATGTCGTCTCGCGCGACATGTGGGAATGGAAAACCGGCTACCAATATCCGATGAAGCAGTGTGTTGACGACGCGAACAAGGCCATCAAGATTGCGCGCGAAAGCGGTTTGAGAAACATCCCTGACGCAACGATCGGTTCCGCGCTCGCGTTGGCGCCACCGCCGAGCGGGAAGATCGAGGATACCAAAGCAGTCGCGACACCCGGCAGTAAATTAATCGTCCGGGAAGCGAAGAAAGCCTCCGCCGAAAAACCGCTGATCATCATCGTCGGTGGACCCATGACCACGGTCGCAAATGCGATTCTGACCCACCCGGAGATCGCGCCGAACATCATCGTGTTTGGCCTGACCACCAGCCATGTTGGTTACAACGGCAAGGATGCCTGGGCGCCGTATGTCGTTGCGAAGAAAGCCCGCTACGTCGAATGGGCCACGCGACAGTTCTGGGAACGCGGCTCCGTCTTCAAACCCGGACATTTTGAGAACCTTCCGGACAACCCGTTCTGCAACGAAATGAAACGTTTCATCGCCACCGACCTCGGTGACGCCAACCAACTCGGCGACGGCGCTCCCCTCGTCTGGCTCTGGGACAACCGCTGTTGGACCGGTGCAAAATCGCGGGCGGCCAAATGGACCCGTGACGTAATGGAACTGCCCGAAGTGGCGACCGACGCAGCCGATGTGCTCGACATTCCCCGCGCAAACACCGACCTCAAACGCAGTCGCGAAGAATTCTTCCGCGCGGTGGAGAATCCGGAAGTTTACTTGGCGCTATGAGCAAATCTCTGAGAATGGCCCCGTCGGTTCATTCCGGTCCAAATCGACTTCAAAAGGACACCAGCCCGTCTTCGCAACCCTTGGCGGCGGTCATGGACTGCCGCCTTTTATTTGCCCAATCATCTACGACAACGACTGGTAGCACGATGTGTTCGACAACAAATACAAAACCGGGCTGGTTGCCCGGTTTGAAAATGGTGCTGGAAAAAAGTTCCGTCTCAACCGCCGATTTTGGGCCGTAAGAGAATCACTTTTTTCTTGGTTGCCTCGACCTCGACGCTTTCGGTCGTGACGTGCGGGTTGTCCTTCAGCGCGTTGTGGACGATGCGCCGGTCGAACGCGTTGAGCGGTTCCAATTCCACGACGTCGCCCCAGCGCTGGACTTTTTCAGCGGCGTCCTTCGCCTTCTTGACCAGCGCGTCACGGGATTTGGATCGAAAACCATCCACGTCGACGGTGACTTTTGGCGCGTCCGGGTTTTGTTGAAACAGCAGCCGGTTGGTCAGGTACTGGAGGTCCGCGAGCGTCTGGCCCTGACGACCGATGAGCCGGCTGGAATCCTCCATTTTGATGTTGAGCAGCAGTCCATCATCGAGTGTCTGCTCTTCGATCGCAGCAGCAAACCCGAGGTGATGAAGAATGAGTTCAAGTGTGGCTTTTGGTTCTGCGGACATAATTCAAACGAGGTTCAAAAGTTAACGATTCTTGAGTCCCTTCGATTTTTTCACCGGCCCCGGCGCCAGCGCAGGAGTCGCGCCGCCTTTGGGATCGGTCTTCTCATCATTCAACCGGGTCATCTTGGTCTGAACGATACTGAGCACGTTGGAGACACTCCAGTAGAGCGTCAGGCCTGAGGACATGTTGTAGAGGAACACCATGAACAGGAGCGGCATGTAGCGCATCATCTTCTGCTGCGTCGGGTCCATGCCCGGGCTGACCGGCGTGAGCTGCGCCTGATAAAGCATCGTCGCACCCATGATCAGCGGCATCAGGTTGAACGGCATGTCGAGGCCGGGAATGTAAAACAAGGTGTCAGGCCGCGACAAATCCGCGATCCACAAGAAATGAGCGCCGCGCAGTTCGATCGCGCTTTGGAGCATCGAATAAAACCCGAAGAACACTGGCAGCTGTAGCAGCATCGGCAGGCAGCTCCCCATTGGGTTCACCTTGTTCTCCTTCATGAACTCCAGGACTTTCTTCTGTGCCTTGGCCGGATCGTCCTTGTACTTTTCCTGGATGGCCTTCATCTGCGGCTGCAGCTTGGCCATGCGTTTCATCGAGCGCGTGCTCGCCGTCGTGAGCGGCCAGAAAACCAGCCGGATGATGACCGTGATCACCACGATCGCCAGACCGTAGCCCATGCCGGTCATGCCGTGCAGGGCGTTCATGGAGAGCAGCAGCGGCTTGGCGAAAAAGCCCATGAACCCGCTGAAGTTCATCACCAAATCCAGACCATTCTTCTCCTTCATCGAAATCGACGAGAGAAGCGTGTATTCCTTGGGGCCGGCAAAGATCTGGAAGGTTCGTTCAAACGTCTCTCCCGCGGGGATCGTGATGCCCTCGTAAACGAGCGCCGTCTGGTGCCCCACCGGTTTGAGATTCAGCTTGTGATCGATTTCCAGTTCGGCCGATGTCGGCGGAGGCAGATCAAACCGCCGCGAGACGATCTCGTAGGCCGGCTGGTCAGGAATCATGACAATGGAGAAAAACTGATTCTGAACACCGCCCCAAAAAACGTTGCTCCGGCCGGCCGTATAAATCGTGTGTGGCTGGCGCTCGATGCAGCCGAGCAGTTTGTTCTGAAACCACGAGTCGGTGATCATTTCCTTGTCCTCACCATCATACCAGAGCAGGCCCGTGAACTGAATATCGAGAGAGGACCCGGTCGGCGTCGAGGTGCCCACGCTCCACTCGTGCTTCGGAAGGGAGATTGCGGTGTCCGTCGGATTGCTGATCCTCACCTTGGCGTTGATCAGATAGTTGCTCGACAAGGTGACCTGCTTCGACACCACCAGTCCGTTGCCCCAGACCGCCTTTGCCGTCAGTTGATCTCCGGAAACGTTCAGGTCGTAGTTGTTCCGGTCCTGCGTGAGGGAGAGAATCGGATTCTGAGAATGCGCGTTCAGAGTCACGACGCCTTCGGCCTTCTTGCCTTCACGCGTCACGTGCGGCAGGAACTTCTTCAGCTCGATCAGATCAATGCCACCTGATTTCGAGGTGAATGTCAGTTTGACCTGTTCGTTTTCGAGATACGTCGAGGAGGCGCGCTGATCGGCGGTCGAACTGCCGGTCAGGGAAGTGGTTGCCGTGGTGACAGAATCAGTCAGCGGGCTGGCCGCAGCGGCGGACGGCTGGCTGGTTGTTGACACCGCCTGGGTGACGGTATTGGTGATGGACTGACGCGCGGCGAGCTGCTCGGGCGTCAATTCGACGGGTGGCCAGATTTTGTTCACCAGCGGCCCCCAGAGGAAGAGTAGCGCAACACAGACAACGACAGCACCTAATGTTTTACGATCCATTGACTAGAATTAATTGAAAAAGGACGGTGAATGAGCCTCATGATGCCGTTGTCCACAACGGCGATCACCTGAGCCGGGCCGGCGCGGTTTCTTCTCCGGAACGGGATCGTCCCCATGATCCGCCCAAGGATGGCAACGTCCCACCCGGCAAACCGCCAGCCACACCCCACAGAAAACGCCATGACGACGAATTGCTTCCAGCGCGTAAGCCGAACAGCTGGGTGTATAGCGGCACCGGCCCACAGGGCCGAACAGCGCGGTCTTGAGCGGTGACAGAAACCACCGGTAAAACTGCACCAATCCAATCAGCAGATATTTGACGGGGTTCATCATTCGCTCTGGATCAATCCAGCCCGTTTCAGGGCCTTCAGAAAATCGGCGTCCACCTCGGCCATGCCGCGACCGCCGATGGAATTGCGGGCGACCAGAATTAACTCCACTGGTATGTTGAAATCCGCCTGTCGCCGCCGGAAACACTCCCGCAACAGCCGACGTGCCCGGTTGCGAATCACCGCGCCACCGATCTTCCGGCTGGTCACCACACCGAGCCGCGTTGTCCGGGCTTCGGTCCAGTTGAGAATCAGGCAGCCGACGATCAGACGCTTCCCCACGTTGCGAACCCGGGAGAACTCGCTGGGAAGTTGCAGACGCCGCCCGCGAGGCAAAGCCTCCGGATGGGATTCGGCGGCCATACGCCGGTTCACACCGGGGTAAGACGCTTCCGGCCGGTACGACGGCGGTTCTTCAGGATGGCCCGGCCGCTTTTGGAATTGAGGCGGGACAAAAAGCCGTGCTGGCGACTGCGGGTCCGGTTTGATGGTTGATACGTGCGCTTCATGATCGTGGATCCAGTAAATTCAATTAATCAGGCGGTTCTAAAAATTGGGCCGTCCCGCCCCTATTGGGCTCATCCGTCCGAAAACGGAACGGCGGAGATTATCAGCCGATCTGGGAGTGTCAAGCTGCGGGATTGAATGAAAAAAGAAACGGCCCGCAGGACTCTGCGGGCCGTTTTTGAGTGTCGGTTCGGTTTCTGAATTACTTCAGAGATGTCGTGCGCTCGCGGATCCAGTCCAGATCCAAGTTATTCGCCATCGGGACGTTCAACGGGATCAGCTCGCCCTTTTTGAGCAACGGTGTGGTGCGCGGATCGATCCATTTCTTCACTTCCGAGTGACCGTCCGCGAAGAACAATCCACCGGCTCCGTTGTGGTAGCTGGCAGGAT
>JBDNGP010000097.1:0-13309 GCA_041689265.1 Verrucomicrobiota bacterium | reverse complement strand
CGCTCAGAAACCGTCGTTTCTTGGGATCGGTTCCTTTGGATGGTTTGCTCCTGCTCATGTTGTCCGTTTCATTTTGCGAACGCCAAGGGGAGGGACTGGTTCCGGTCGCCCTTCGGGCTCCCTCTACCAGTCCCTCCCCCTCATGCCTTGTAGTGTATTGATTCTTCCCTTTGAGGTCACGGACTCAGAAACGGCGGGGAATTGTTGAAGCGTTCACGGCCATGCAGGACCAGGTGAACAGAGAGCGCCGTGCGATGGAGAAGCAATGGAAGGAACGGGAGAAGCAGATTGAGCGCGTTATAAAGAATACCGTCGGACTCTATGGCGACATGCAAGGTATCATCGGTGGCCAGATCCCCACGATTCCAGCGTTGGAGCTGGATACTGATGAAACGAATAAATTGTCGAAACCGTCAAACGATGAAGGAAAATTGTGATCTCGCGTGACGACAATGGCCGCGTATCGTTTGGCCGCTGGGATTATCAATGAAATCGTGCCCAACGCGCGTTCCGGTCCGCAACGGAGCCTTCGTCAATCGCGCGGTCGCGTGGCGCTTCCTTTGGGGGCTTGACTTGGTCGCTCCTCTACTTCCTCCGGCCCCGTCGCTCGCCTCCGGAATCGCTCTGTCTCCCTTCGTCAAGATCCCAACCGAAGCGACGGTTCATTCGCGAATTTCTTCGGTGTTTCGGGGAGAAAGCTTGTCGTTGGCCTTATGCGGCCAGGTCCGCATTGCGTCCTCAGCGCGTGAAGCGGGCAGGGGATGGTATGGCGGATTCGGGAAGATCAAGGATGCTACGGGTCGGCTTGACCCATGCTCGCCCCTTCCGTTCCTTGCTTGACATTCCCGCCTCCGCCAAGGGCCAGCTTTTAAGATGTCACGCGCACCATCTTTTCGCTGCGCGAATTGAAATTCATCATCATGAATGCCTCACTGCTCGTCCCGTCTCGAACGACATCTTTGCCGTCACGTGTCACCGTGGACTGGCGGCGTTTTTCTTCCGGCCGGTGGCGTCTGTCTGACGGTGATGTCCAGGCCGCCTTCTGCGCTGACACGCCGCCAAACGCTAAAGTCTTTCGTCATGAGGGACGTCTGACTGTACCTTTGCGAGGTACGATCTGGTCGATTTTGCGTTCAATCTGCGACCATTTCAAACCGTTTTTCACGGTATTCAATCCTGCTCACCACTTCAATAAGCGTTCGGCCGATGTCGAGGTGAGGCAGGTTGTGAACTTCCATCCGCGTTGGGCTTTCGTTGCCGCAACATGACAGGCTGGAAGCCTGTCCTTCTGGCGATCTGCTGGAAATAAACCTTACGGATTAACCAAGCGGAGATCTGCCACACATTCGACGTGTTGCGTTTGCGGGAACATGTCGTGCGGAATGAGTTTCTCGAGCCGGTAGATTCCGTCGGCGCAAAGCCGTTTCAGATCGCGGGCCTGGGTGGCCGGGTGGCAGGAGACGTAGATGATTTGCGCCGGGCGCACCGCACGAAGCTGATCCATCGCCTCCGGCGCACAGCCCACGCGGGGAGGATCGAGAATCACCGTCGTGTGCTCGCGTTTGAAACGTTTCAGCAAATCCGGCAACCAGTCCTCAGTCGCCGCGCCGACAAAGTCACCGTTGTGAATGTTTCGGTTCAACGCGTTTTCACGCGCGGCTTTGATGGCCATTTGATCGATCTCCACTCCGGCGAATTGCTCCACCAAATCCGCGAGCTCCAGTGCGAAAAAACCGACGCCACAATAGGTATCGATCAGGAAGCGGGAGCCACCATCTTTGACCTGGGTTCGCACTGTCTCAACGAGCTTGGGCAGCAGATGATAGTTGTTTTGGAAGAACGAATCCTTCGGCAATACCCAGTCGTTGGGCAACGCGCGCAAAGTCACTTTGATCCCGCCTTTGGCCGGGGGGTTTCTGTGAACTTCCTTGAGTTGCTCGTTTAGCGCGGGCTCGGAAATCGCGCATTCGTCGATTTCTTCCACCCAATTGTTGTCGTGTCGCAGAAAACCGACCATCAAACGTTTCTCAGCGCCGTTCCATTGGCTGCGCACCATGATCCGGTTCCGATAATGATACGGCGAGGGGCAGGGGACCACCTCGGCGATCGGCGGGTCCACGAACTCGCCGATGCGAATGAAGTGGTCGCGTACCTGGCGATGTTTGATCTGAAGCTGGAGCGAGTAGTCGAGGTGTTGGTATTGGCACCCGCCGCACACGCCGAAATGCCGGCATTCTGCTTCAACGCGCTGCTCGCTCCGTTGAAGCACTTCGATCAATTTCGCGCGGCCGAACTTTTTCTTCACCTCGGTCATCTCGGCGAGCACGCGTTCGCCCGGCGCGACGAACGGGACGAACACCACGAAGTCGTTGACGCGGGCGACGCCCTCACCGCCGAACGCAATGTCGGCGATCTCAAGCTCCAGGCGGTCGCCGGGCTTGGGTGCGGTTCGAGTTTGTTGATCAGTTGGTTCGGACACGGGATCAGAGAAAAGGCCTGTAAAGCATCATGGTCCGCAAGCCTTTTTTGCAGGGAGGGGAGATGATGTGTGGAAGAAACTTGTGGGAACTTCGACCGAGAACAGAACGTTCTATTTGTTGTCGCGTTCGATTTCGCGGACGGCGTTGCGGACGGTGCGTTTGACGAGATCATTGTCGTCGTCTTGAAGCTTCTTCAAATCGGGAAGCGCGGCGCGGGCGTCGGCGCGAAGTTCACCAAGCCGTTCGGCGGCGTACTGCCGGACGTAAGGGTCGGTATTCTGCAGTGCGCGGACGAGCAGTGGCACCGAACGGATGCGCATACCGGCCAGGACTTCCATCGCCGCTTCGCGCTCTTCGGCGCGCCCGGTCAGTTCGTAAAGTTTCTCCGCGGCGGGCTCTCCGGCACGACCCAGGTCGCCGATCTTTTCGATGGCGACCAGCCGGACGGCGAGATCCGGGTCGTCAAGCGTGCGGGTCAACACGTCAACCTTGCGTGCGGAATCGTTCTCGATGCTGACGAAGGCGGCCAGCGATGCGATGCGGGTGGCCGGTTGATCGCTGGCAAAGCCCTTTTCAATTTCCTGAAGGGCGGTGCTGGCGGCGGAACCCATCATTCCCAACGACTCCGCGATCACCGCCTGCAATTCAGCGTTTGCGGTGGAAAGAAGTTCAACCAGGACCGGGATGGCGGGCGCGCCAGTTTCACCCATCCGTCCGAGCGCCTGGATGATTTCGACTTGGAGCTCTCCGTCGGAATTCTTGATCACGTCGATCAACGGTCGGACCGCCGAGTCCGGCGCGGGCTTCATCGCGCTGATCGCCCGGGCGGATTGGATTCGGACGGCGGAATCCTGATCATTCAAAGCGCGGATAAGATTCGCGAGGGCCGGGCTGGAATCCTTGCCGAGCGAAGCCAGGGCACGGGCCCCTGAAAGCCGCAACTCCGGTGATGAACCGGTCAATGCGCTCTGGGCCAGCGGCAGTACCGTTTCGGCGGGCGCGCCCACCGCCGCCAATGCTTCGAGAGCGGGCCCGCTCAACTGGGCGGGGTTGTTCTTGATGATGTTGATCAACAGCGGTACCGCCGGTTCGGCGTCCTGCCGGATGAGGATCAACGCGTCGATGGCGATCCGCTGCTCCTTCGGATCGTTCGACTCGAGCGAAGTAATCAGGCTGGGGACCGCGTCGAGGCCGATCTTGCGCAGGCACTCCGCCGACCAGTGGGCTGCGTCGCTGGGATTCGCGTTTATGATGACGATCAGCTCGGACACCGCCGGTCCGCCGATCTGGACCAACGCGGCGTCGATCTTTGCCTGCTGATTTTCGTCAGCGGCGGTGCGGCGCCCGATCAAGGCCGGTACGGCTGGACCTGCCGGGGGGCCGATGGCGGTGATCACTTCGATCGCCTGCGCGCTGACGGCGGCGTTTTCCGAATTGAGCAGTGCCGTCATTGCCGGGACCGAGGTCGATTCAGCGGGCTCCATCAGGATCAACGCGTTGATCACTTCCTGTCGCACGATCTCGTCCGTGGACACAAACCGAGCCAGTAACAGCGGCAGAAAATCGTCCGGCGGATAGTTCAACCGGCTTAACGCGTGGATGAACCGGGCCTTGGCGGTGTCGTCCTGTTCCGTTTCCAACGCTCCCGCGAGCTTCTGGGCCGACGGTTTGGCGGAGTCGCCCAGCAGTTCCAGACCGAGGGCGGCGGCGGCCCGGGCGCGTGCTTCGGGATGCGACAGGGTTTTTTCAAATTTCGGTAACGACCCCGGACCGATCTTGGCGAGTGCTTCGGCTGAAATTTCACGCACCTCCAAATCGGAATCGTTCAAGTTCACCACCAGCAAATCGGACACGCTTTCCGCAGCCGGCCCCATCCATCCGGCGGCCTTGGCGGCGCCTGAACGGACGGGCGAATCTTTGTGCTGGAGAAATTCTTCGACGGTCGGCAGCGCGGCGGGGCCGATGGATCCGAGGGCAAACGCGGTGCGGTACCCGCCTTGTTGCGAACGACGGCCACGGTTTGAATCGATGAGCTGCGCCTTCAGTGCGGGGATGGCGGCTTCGGCATCCGGGCCGATGCGGGCGATGGCCGTGATGGAGTTGAACCACACCTGCGTGTCTTGGTCTTCAAGCGATTCGATCAACGCCGGGACGGCCTCCTTCGCGGAGGGCCCCATCTGGCTCAGACGATACGACGCCTCCCGACGCTCGGCGTTGTCGCTGGATTTCAATTCCTTGACCAGATCAGCGATCGACTGCGCGGACGATTCGGCCGCGAATGACGGGACGGAATTCATCCATATCGCTGTCGCAATTAGAACTAAAAGGCGAAGTGCTCGAATCATGGTTCCAGATAATAAAAGGGTCCGTCTGTCGAGACGGACCCTGGCGGTTGGTTATTCGCCGAAAGACTAACCTTCGAGGCCACGAAGGGTTCCGGTGGCGTCGCCGAACGAGCCGGCCTGCACGCCCATGCGGTTCATCATTGAGATGAACAGGTTGTTGAGCGGCGTTTCCTCCGGGTAACGAACGTGGCGACCGGTGCGGATCGTGCCACCGCCCTTGCCCGCCACGATGATTGGCAGGTTTTCGTTGTTGTGCCGGTTGCCGTCACTGATGCCCGCGCCGTAGACGATCATCGAGTTGTCGAGCAGCGACGAACCATCCGGCTCCTTCAGGTGCTTCATGCGGTTCAGGATGTAGGCGACCTGATCGGCGTGGTAGCGGTTGATCCTGGCAATCTTCTTCTGCTTCACCGGATCGCCCTGGTGATGCGACAGCGAGTGGTGCCCTTCGCTGACGCCGATCTGCCGGTAGGCGCTGTTGCTACCCTCGTTCGCCAGCATGAACGTGCAGACGCGTGTGACGTCCGCCTGGAATGCGAGAATCATCATGTCGCCGAGCAGCCGGATGTGCTCGCCCATGTCGTCGGGTTTGCCGGTCGGTTTTTCGACGCCTTCGATGACCTGCTGCGCGGCGGCCGACATCTGCTCGGCCTTCTCGACCCGCATTTCAATTTCGCGAATCGCATTCAAGTATTCGTCCAGCTTCTGGCGGTCGGCACCGCTGATCTTGGTGTCGAGCCGACGGGCGTCTTCCATGACAAAATCCAGAATCGACTTCTTGAACTTGCGCCTTCCCAGAAAACTGCCCGTTGCACCGTCCGCTTCGCCGGTTCCGAACAATCTTTCGAAGACCAGCCGCGGGTCGGTTTCCTTGGTCATTGGCGTGACCTCATTGCGCCAGGAGATGTTGTTCGAGTAGGCGCACGAATAACCGGAGTCGCACTTGCCCGCCTGTCGACCGCCTTCCACCCCGATCTCCAGTGAACCGAAGCGCGTCTCACTCTTGATGTGCTCGGCGATGTACTGGTCGGCGGAAATGCCGGCCCGGATCTGCGAGCCTTCGCTCTTGAGCGGTTGAACACCGGTCAAGAACGCCGCCGCCGAACGCGCGTGATCGCCGGGGCCGTCACCGTTGGCTCGGCCCTTGTCCTGGGTGAGCCCGGAGAGGACGACCAGATCGCGCTTCAGCGGGTTGAGCGAATCGAGAATGTAAGGCAGCTGAAAATTGGCGCCTTCCTGCGCGGGCGTCCAGTCCGGGAGATGGACGCCGTTGGGGATGAACAGGAAGGCCGCACGGACGGGTGGTTTTCCAGCAGCAACCGCGGCTGCGGCGGCGCGGATGGGGGACATGGCCTCCATCATCGGCAGGGCGATGGTCGCGCCCAAGCCCTTGAGGAAGGTTCGGCGATGTAAGATAGCTTTGTTCATCATGTTTCGTTTCCTGTTATCTGCCGCATTTGGAACGGCTTGCTTTTGACGATTTCCAAAACAAGGGTGGAAAACGTATAATCGTTTTTGGTGAGTGCTTCAACGATTTCATCCACAGTGCACTTGTCGTAATACTCCAGACCGCGACCGAGCGCAAACGTCAACATCTTCTCCGTAACGGTCCGCGCAAACTGGTCTCCACGCATCAAAAGTTGCTTCAGCTCCGCTGGGCCGTCGAAGGTGACGCCGTCCGGAAGTCTTCCCGAGGCGTCGATCGGGTGTTCACCATCCATCTCCCGCCACGCACCGATTGCGTCAAAATGTTCAAAGGCGAACCCCAGCGGGTCCATTTTCTCGTGGCAGGTCGCGCAGTCCGGATTGGCCCGGTGCTGTTCCAGCTGCGTTCGTAATGAAGCACTTGCATCGACGCCCTTGTTTTCCTCGAGTAGCGGCACGTTCGGCGGCGGTGGCGGCGGCGGTGTTCCAAGAATCTGCTCCATGATCCATTTGCCTCGGTTCACGGGTGACGTGCGGGTCGGGTTGGAGGAAAGGGCTAGAATGCTGCCCTGGGTCAGGATTCCGCCGCGACCTGATTCGGGCGACAGCTTGATCCGGCTGAACGCATCGCCGCGTACTCCTTTGACGCCGTAATGCCGGGCGAGCCGTTCGTTTGCGAAGGTGAAATCAGCATCCAGCAATGACATGATGCTCAAGTTCTCCTTCATCACGGCATCAAAGAACATCATTGTTTCCGTCTGCAACGCCCGGCGGAGTGGTTCGTCAAATTCAGGGAACAGATCCGGATCCGGCGAAATGTCGAACTGGCGGATCTGAAGCCACTGACCGGCGAAATTCTCCACCAACGCCCAAGATTTCTTGTCCTGAACCATGCGTTGCACCTGCGCCGCGAGAATCTCCGGTTTGTGCAGGACGTTCCGGGCGGCGAGCGACGAAAGTTCTCCATCCGGCATGCTGCTCCAGATGAAATAGGACAAACGCGACGCGAGCTCGTAATCGTTGAGCTGCCGGGGTGTGCCGGTTTCGGAACCGGGATCGAGCTCCCAACGAAACAGGAACTGCGGCGAAACGAGAATGGCCTGCGTGGCCAGTTGCATTCCCTGCTCAAAGGACCCGCCCTCGGTCCGGCCGAGCTGATAAATCTGGAGGAGCCGGTTCACCTCGTTCTCGGTGGCCGGCCGACGAAACGCCCGCGAAGCGAACCGTTCCAGAAATTCGGCCGCGAACTTCGTTTCATCCGCTGGTCCCGGCTGACGCGGAATGATGTTGCGATGGGCGGCCGGGTATTGAAGGGCCGCAGCGTCGGTTGGGCCGA
This sequence comes from Verrucomicrobiota bacterium, assembly GCA_041689265.1. Lineage (GTDB taxonomy): Bacteria > Verrucomicrobiota > Verrucomicrobiia > Limisphaerales > RI-55 > JBDNGP01. Next base: position 5,723 of record JBDNGP010000097.1, on the reverse strand, counting down.
TGATTTCGACGTATTTCACGAAGACATTTCGGTCGCCGTTCGAATTGAAATTATTGAGGTAGGCCAGTTGAAGATTCCTGTCGCCGACGTCCGCCGAGAGTTTCACGTTGTAATCCTTCACGTTCCTGTCCGTCACGCTCACGTCGAGAATCTCCAGCACCTCGTCATCAAGCTTCAGTTCGAGCTTGGGCGGCTCGGAACCCGCCTGGTCGCCGTACGCGTGAACCCGTAGAATGTAGTCGCCTTTGGAGGGGAACTCGACGCGGCTCGCGGCTGAACCCTCGCGCCAAAAACCCAGCGTGCCGTTGTCCTCAAGTCGAACAATCTCGGAGTCCGAGGGCTTGAACTGAGAGCCTTCGTATCGTTTGTGGGGAACGAGCGAATCCGGGCTTGTCAGGACGGCGTCGGTGACGATCCGTTCTGCCGCGGCCAGATATTTCTCCAACAACATTGGCGGCAGCGAGAGGACATCGCCGATGTTGTCAAAACCGTAACCCACTTCATCCAGCGGAAAATCCTCGGAGGGATTGAAATCAACCCCGACGAGATCGCGAATCGTGTTGTTGTATTCCGCCCGGTTCAACCGACGGATCGTGACGCGGCCCGGATTGACCGGACCGTTGCAGTCGAATTTCGCGAGTTCCTTTTCGACGAAAAGGACCATCTGCTTCCGGTCGGCCTCGCTCGGCTGCGGTTTTTTTTCCGGCGGCATCTCGCGGGTTACGAGCATGTCCCGGACGGCCTCCCAGACCTTGCGCTCCTCGTACATCCGGGGTGCCTCCTGATATTTGGCGAGGTTTAGATCCGCCTTCTGGGTTTCGTCGTCGTGGCAGTCCCAGCAGTATTCTGCCAGGAATTCCTTTACGTGCTTGGTGTAGTCCACCTGATCCAAACTGCCAGGCAACGGCTGATATTCCGCGATGACTGGAGACACCACAGCTGCAATCACCAAAGTGGCAACCAGTTTAGCTTCAACAGTTTTTTGTTTAAAACGCATTACGACATGTGGATAGACGCCGACACTATCTTATCAATTACGACAGAAACGGCAAAAAATTCAATCCGCTGCCAAACCTTTTATGCTCCATCCGGATACAATTCAGGTCCAATCATCGTCTTTTCATCAAAGGACTCAAGCACGCGTTCGGGTGATTTCTCGTCTAACTGCACCAGTTGGCGACCCTGCGCGTCAATGAATTCCTGCCTTCAGAGCGTGGTGTCACCATTGTACGCGAATCGTATTGTTGGCAACCGGATGAACCCCCGCCCTTCCTGAAGGCTCGTCGGCCCCATGCCACTACCGCTGTCCCAGCAAAAACGCGAGTAGATTATTGAACTGTTCCTGGGTGAGGGCTTCGCTGAAATTCGACGGCATGAGCGAATTCGCGGATTCGTGACGCTCCGTTACTTCGGATTTGTTTACTGTAAATTCCTGGCCGGCTGCGTTGGCGATGACGATCAGCGCGCCGTCTTCACGCCGGAACAATCCGCTTTCCACCTCACCGTTTTTCAGAACAAACGTCGAGGTGCGGAACGCGGTGTCTACGTTCCGGTTCGGATCAAGAATGTCCTCAAGCAACCGTTCCGCGCCGCGATTGCCGATGCCGTCCAGCTGTGGTCCGACGAGCGCGCCCTTGCCGCCGAGTTGATGGCAGGCCGCACACAGCTGGGTGAAAAGTTGTTCGCCATTGATCTTGTTTGCCTGACCAACGTCAAAAAGTCTCCGGCGTTGATCCAACATTTTTTGCAGATTCGTATCGGCGTCGGGCAATCCGGCCACCAGCAGGTTGAGGCGTGCCCGGGTCTCGTTTCCCATGAGCTTTTCCAGATTCGCGCGCAACGTTTTGTCATTCAGCAGCGAAGCCGGGATCTGACCGGATTCCATGGCTGACACGACGTACATCGCGTCATCACCGGTCGCGACGGCGGCGTTCACCACGACGGCCTGAACGCGCTGCGGTGCTTCATTAAGAAGTCTCTGCTGAAACGCGGAACTGCGCTCCATGTCGCCGAGCGCGATGACGTCCATGAGCTGCGTTTTCCAGACCAGCGGCACCTGCGGATCCAGGACCACGTCGATCAACGGCGACGCCACGGACTGCGTCAACCGCCACGCTTCGGCACGCGCCGTTACGTCGGCCGACGGGGAAGTCGCAAGCCCGACCAACTTTTCACCAAGCTTCGGATTGGCGGAGACCGGCTTGGCCGCTTTTACCAGCTGGGTCGCCGCAACCTGCCGTTCAACAACTGCCGCCGGGGCGACGGTTGGGAAAGAAACGACCGCCGGTTCGATCCGCCCGAAAGCCAGCCACGCGTAGGCGCCTGCCGTGTCGCCATCGACGACTTCCAGCCGAACCTGCTTGCCGACCTGCGCTGACAGGTCCCAGACAACTTCCTGCGCCGTGTCGTTTCGCGGAGGCGACGCCGTCGTGATCAACTCACCGGATTCCACATCGCGAAGTTGAATGACGTTTCTGTTTTGAACCGCTTTGTCGGGATAGCCGTCGTGACCTGCGAGATAAAAGCTCAGGCGCTTCGGCGCGGCAAACGGTGCGGAGACAAGTCGTCCGGTGAGTCCTTCACCCAGCGGCAGACTGGAGAGCATCCTCGCGGGTTTGCCCGTGTCGGCCTGCACGCGATCTTGAAACGCCCACGGGTTCGCCGGATTCGAAAACTCGTCGACCGGTTCGTTCACCCAGTCCGACGATCCGGCGATGGAATCGAGCAGCTCCAGCGCGAGCTCTCCGCCCCATTGCGCGAGCGTCGGCGAGAACGGAACCCCGCGCCGTTCGATGCCGGCCTGGATGGCCCGGAACACGTTCAGTTGAAAATTCACATCGGCGTTCGGCAATTCCTGAACGGCTTTCGCCAGTTCATCCAGCGAATCGACCGGGGCGTAACGGGCGGCGTGTTGCAGCGCGCGGCTGGAGAACTCGGGATCATCCACAAAATGTTCGTGGTTCCGGATCAGGAACGCACCGGCCTGCCCGGAGTTCACGGCAACTGCGACCTCGGCGATGGTGCGAAGTTCCTCGCTGATCAAATCCAAAGATTCGATCTCGGTGAAAACGGCATCGTCGACGAGCTGGTCACGCAACGCCTTGCGGAGAACGTAAACGAGATGTGTGTCCGCCGGATCGGCCTTGGCCAGAGCGTCGAGAAGGGGCGTGACATTTTCGATCAAGGGCCATGCGCTCATGACCTCGGCGGCGGTACGGCGGACCAGTGCGTCCGGATCAGATAAACCGGAGGATGCAGTTTTCAGGACTGCGGACGGTCCGTCCGCAGGCGGCTTTGCCAGATTTGCGCGGACGAGCCGTCCGCGCTCCGACAGCAGGCGCAAGATGTGTGTGCGAACCAGAGGATCGCCGTCCTGTGAGAAAGCGATGACCGAATCCGTTGGCAACTGTCCGATCCGGTTCAACGTCCAGATCAGGGAAACTTTTTTGATGGAATCACGCGAAGTTGCCGATGATCCGTTTAACGCGGTCAGCGCGGACTCGAGTGAATCAACCGCCTTCTTACCAAACCGATCCGTAACCTCGCCCATCGCCAGCAGCCGCCGCGTCAGATTTGGCGATCCGAGTTCGTTGATCAATCCATCGAGATCATTCGACAGCGCAATCGGGTGAAGCGGCTTGCCCTTGTAAACCACGCGCCAGATCCGGCCCCGTTCGCGGTCACGGCCGGGGTGTTGCAGCGGCACTTCGTAGTGGCCGATGATGCGGTTGTAAAAGTCCGCGATGTAGAGCGCGCCATCGGGGCCGAGAACATTGTTCACCGGTCGGAACCACGGGTCGGTGGTCGTCAGAAAATCGGCCTGCTCCACCGCCGTCGGCGTTGATCCGGTGAACACGATTTTGTCCCGGTTCAACCGGCTGGTCATCACGTTGCCGATGAAAAAATTGTCGCGGTATTCCTCCGGCCAGAGGTCGTCGGTGTAATACAATGCGCCGTCGATGGCCGTGCTGCCGTGCGCGTGCTCCATCATCACCGGCGCGAAACCGAGTCCGTCATGTGGCGCGCCGAAGCTGGGATAGTAACCGCCGTCCAGCAGTTGATAAATCGGGGCGCTGTGGCAGTCGCTCGAATACAGGTTGCCGCGCTCGTCCCACGTCAGCCCGAACGGATTTACCTGGCCGTGCGTATGATGCTCGATCCTCGATCCGTCGATTCGCATGCGGTAGGTATTGCCTGAATTCATGTCAACCGTGTTGCCGTCCGGACCGGTGACGATGGAATGGTTGTTGAATCCGTGCGTCGCGTAGAGCCAGCCGTCGAACCCGCGCGTGAACGAGGATTGGTTGCCGTGCGTATCGCGCGAGTAATCGAACGGCCCGTAGAGCACCTCGCGTTTGTCCGCCTTGCCGTCGCCGTTCGTGTCTTCCAGCAACCAGATGTTCGGAATCGACCAGACGATGGCCTTCCAATGTCCGTCCTGATTTCGAAACGGATAAATGCCGTTTGGGATGTTGAGCTTGTCCGCGAACTCCGTGACCTTCCGTGCGCGCCCGTCCGTTCCGAAATCCTCGAAGATCATCAGACGATCACGACCTTCGCGGTCCGGCGGCGCGGCAAACGGATATTCAATGCTCGTCGTCACCCAGAGGCGGCCCGTCGCGTCGAACGCCATGTTCAACGGCTTGTTGATGTCTGGTTCAGCAGCGACGAGCTGGATCTCAAAACCGGGCGGCAGCTTGAAACGGGTCTGCTCTTCAGTCGGCGACAACGGATCGGTCGTGCGGACACCGAGGGCAAATTCATCTTGGGCAACAACGCTTGCGTTCGCGGCGACGAACAGCAGGAACAAAATCAGTCGGTTCATAGGATTGGCGGAGTGTGCAACAACCGACGCCCGCCTGCCACGAATATTCAACGCCTGTACCTGACATTTCGTTGCGATGGACTTGTCCGTTTCAAATCCCTAACTTCGCCCCGCGCATGATAAAGTTCGGTCGCTGTTTGTTACGCTGTCTTTTGTTCGGAGGAATCGCCGTCGGCGTGACGGTGAACTGGGTGTTCTTTGTCTTTCTCACGGGTTGCCGCCGCAATCATGTTGCCCTTTCCTACGTGTTGAATCGTTGGGCGCGCGCCACGGCCTGGGTGGCGGGTTGCCAGGTGAAGGTGATCGGAACCCGGCCCGCCCACGGGATGTGCGTCAGCAATCACGTGAGCTACCTCGACATTCCCGCGCACGGCTCGACGGGCCCGGCCCTGCTGGTGTCCAAACATGACGTGCTCTACTGGCCGATCTTCGGGCAGCTCGCGTACATGTGCGGAACGTTGTTCATCAAACGGGAGAAAAAGGGCGACGTCGCGAATGTCGGACAACAAATGGAGGACGTGATGAAAATGAATGTGCCGCTGATTGTGTTTCCTGAAGGGACCAGCAGCGACGGCCGCGAAGTGTTGCCGTTCAAGTCGTCATTGTTTCAACCGGCGATTGAACATCAGTGGCCGGTCACGCCGATGTGGATCGGCTACGAACTCGCCGACGGATCGGTGGAACGAGAGGTGGCCTACTATGGTGACATGACCATGTTCCCGCACCTGCTGAACCTGTTCACCAAACGCGGCCTGCGGGCGACGATCATCTATGGGGAACCGATCACCGACGCGAAGAACCGGAAGGAGCTTTGCCGGAGGGCGCACGAAGCCGTTGTTAAACTGAGCGAGGACCGCGGACCGCGGAGCAACTGATTCAAGATATCCCAGATTTTCGT
>JBDNGP010000096.1:0-16612 GCA_041689265.1 Verrucomicrobiota bacterium | reverse complement strand
GCCTTCTTCCAGTTTTCCCAACCCTTGATCGGGTGTTCCTTCATCATGTCCTCGATCATGTAAAAGTCAGTGCGAGCCTTCACCGATTCGCGAACCTTCTTCACCTCGCCGGCCTTGATGGCAGGCAGGTCGTTGCCGAAGGATTGGCGGACGTAGGTCAGCACACCGGCGACTTCATCATCGGTCAGGATCGGGCCGAAGCCGGGCATTGGAGGAACGCCCTTTGACGGATCGAAGTGCTGACCGTGCAGCTCGAACGGACCCCACAGGCCTTTCAGCACCACCTTGATCATGCGTTCATTGTTGTCGGTAAGCCACGGATTGTCCTTCGCCAGGAGCGGCGGATAAATGTTGGGCATGCCCTGACCGTTCGGCTGATGGCAGGTGGCGCAGTGGGCGTCACGATTGAAGACCTCGCGACCGAGCGTGTAGCTCTTCATGTCCGCTTCAGACAGCTTGCCCGTCGGACCATACGATTTGTCCTCGTCGCTCGGAGCGGCCTTGGCGAGTTCGAAGGTGCCGTTGAGATAACCGCGCGCATTCGGGTTGTTCGCCAGAACTTGTTCCAGGTTGCCCTTCGCTTCGAGCGCCTTCACGTCATCGGCGAGCGTGTTCTTCATGATGGCTTCAAAGACAGGTCCCATCCAGCGGTCGAACGGATGACGAAGCGATTCCAACGCGATGCGCGCACCGGCCATGTTGTTCAACCAGGACGCGGCGACAATCGCTTCGAGCCGGACGCGCGGATGCGGATCATTCGCCGCCATCAGAAACAGGCTCACACTGTCGGGCACTTTTCGGTAAGCATAGCGAAGCACCTGCACTGCGGCGGCCCGCGCCTGATACGAACGGGAGGCGAGCACCTGCTTCAGCAAATCCTCATCAACCTGGTTCTGCGCCCACGTGGCCCAGAGCGCTTCGCACATCAACCGGTCATAATCAGGACCGCTTTGATCGAGTGAAGCCGCCCATTTCTTGACGGCGGAAATGACTTCGTTCGCCGGGCGTCCGCGCAGTTCGCGACGCGTGCGGTAGCGGGCGCGGTATTCGGGGAGTTTCAGGTTTTCCAGGAGTTGCGGGATCGAAGCCCCGGCGATCACCGGCGGCTTGACGAGCGGTCGCGAAGGATAGGTGACGCGATAGATCCGGCCGTGAGCGCTGTCGCGATTCGGATCGCGCGCGCTGTGCTGCATGTGGCCGATGAGCGCGTTGTGCCAGTCCACGATGTAGAGCGAACCGTCGGGAGCGAATTCCAGATCGACCGGGCGGAAGTTGGGATCACTGGAGGAAACGAGATCGCCGATGACCTTGCCGTCGAAACCGGCGCCGTCATCCCAGATTTCGTGGAAACTGGTTCCTAGAAAACCGATGCTGTTGCAGATCATGAAATCGCCCTGGGCATCGTCCGGAAAATGGCGGGACGACACGAACTCCGAACCCGAGGTGGGCCGGGCACGTTTGGGAGCGAACTCGGCGACCTTCGGAATCTCGACACCGTACGGCATCTTCGCCGAGAGCGGCAGCGCCCACCAGTTTTGACCGCTGGACGCGTCGGAGATGAAGCCCTGATCCCATTCGTCAAACGCGACGGCCCACGGATTGTTATAATCGGATTGCGAGTAGCGTTCGAGACGCCAGCTCTTCGGATCAAACCGCCAGGTGCCGCCATCGTTGCAGCGCTCCGGACCGTAGGGCGTTTCCACCTGTGAGTGGAGGAACCGGCCTTCGTTCATGTAGAACGCGCCCGAGGCGTCGGCGGTGTAGGCCGAGATGGCGTGGTGTGTGTCGTGCGAATCAAATCCGCCGAGTAGGATGGTCTTGCTGTCGGCCTTGCCGTCGCCGTCCGTGTCCTTGAGCAGGATCAGGTTCGGCTCCTCGGACGCGTAAACACCGTCCGGCGTGATCTCGAATCCGATCGGCAGCGAAAGTCCGTCGGCGAAGACCGACTGCTTGTCCGCCTTGCCGTCGCCGTCGGTGTCTTCAAAAATCAGGATCTTGTCGTTCGGTCGTGTGCCGCCGGGAACGTAGTGCGGATAACTGTGCAGCACGGAAACCCAGAGCCGACCCTGAGCATCGAAGGACATCTGCACCGGATTGCGCAAATCGGGAAACTCCTTTTCGGAAGCGAACAATTCGATCTTGTAACCGGGGGCCATGGTGAATTTTTCTAGGGCCTCCTTTTCATCGAGATAGTTGATCGGCCGTTTGAAGTTCGTTTCAATTGCTGAGAGAGGCCGCGTCTGGGCGTCGTCCACCATCACGCTGTTCGATTCACCCTGGGCGATCTGCCAGATCTTCTGGTCGCGCAGTGCGGTCATCTGGCGGATCTTCTCGATCTCCTCCGGGTAATTCACATTTCCGTAGGGCGCGTAGCGACGGCCATGTACGTGAACGCCGTTCAACATCCGGAAATCATTGAACCACATCCATTGCTTCTCTTTCACGGCGGCTTCGATCAACGCCACGGTCGCGGGAGAAACGGCGGCGGTCTTTCCGTACAGACCGTCGGTCAGAATCGGTGCGAGTTTTGCATAACCTTCGTCCGTGAGATGACTGCCGTTGATGGTCATCGGTTGGGCTTCGGCGGCGTAGAGCGCCTTCGTCGGGGTGAACAGATCGACGTATTGTAGCTGATGTAAATCCGCGACGTTGCGGATGGCCTGCGAATAGAGTTCCAGATTCTTGTTTTCCTTCACACCGTCAGGCAGATCTCGCGTGGCGGAGAGATCTTCAAAGGCGATCGGCGAGACCAGAATGATCTTCGGGGCCGCCTTGCCGTTGTATTTTTGCGTCTGAGTATGCTTCACCCACGCGTCGAGTTCCGCCTGGAAATTCTCGACGCCTTGCGGGCCGTCGAACGATTCGTTGAAACCGTAGAAGGCGAGGATGGTGTCGGCCTTCACCAGCTCCAGCCACTCGTCCGGCCGCGCGTAGTGCCCCTCGCCGTAGTGTGTCGGAAACTCCGGGCGAAACTTTTCCGCACCGTCAAACGCCCAAGGATTCGGATTGCCGGGCCGGGGACGAAAACCCGGCGTGTCGCCCTGATAACCCATGTTCCGGATCACCAGATTGGCGTTCGGATAACGACGGTACACCTCGGTCTCGAAGTGGCCGTAGTTTTGCATCTTCTCGGGCAGGCCGTTGCCGAGCAGAACGACGGTTTCGCCCTTGGCGGGTGCGGTGGGAGTTTGTGCGGACGCGCCCAGCAGCGATCCGGTCAGCGCCAGCAGCGCGAGGTGAATTCCAGTTGGTCTCATGATTTCTAAAAATGACGGCACGGGTACAGACAAACCTTGACGGGTGCCAAGGGTTCGGTTTGAGCCTGCCAACCTGACTCCGGATTTGGAATGGCGCGGATTGACAGGTGCATGACGATATTTGACTCGCAGTTCTTCAGCGGGTCACGCATTTTTCTCATGAAACAACCCTCCGCTGCAACCACTCGTCTTCTTTATAAAAAATAAAAATGGGCAAGGAACCCGAATATTTCTCACGACAGGTCACCGATGCCCGACGGTGGTTTCTCTCGCTCCCGCGCCCGAAGGACCTCGGGATCATCCCGGTGAGCGTCGGTTGTGAACGGTGCCTGCCGGAATTTGAAGTGCAGCGGAATGACTTCGATTTTCACTGCATCGAATTCGTCGCCGAAGGACGGGGAACCTACGAACTCAAAAAGGAAACGTTCAACCTGCGACCGGGCTCGGTCTTCACCTACGGACCGAACGTACCGCACCGGATTCGCACCGACGGCGACCGCCCGATGCGGAAGTATTTTCTGGATTTCGGCGGGAGCGATTCCGGCCGGTTGATGCACGAATACCAGCTCGACGGCGGGCGGTGCCTTCAGATCACGGATCTTCACGAAGTCATCGAGCTGTTTGAGCTGCTGATCCGTAACGCGAGTTCCGACGCCAAACACAGCCTGCGAATCTGCGGTCTGCTCGTCGAAACGCTCGTGTGCAAGATCGCCGAGAAATCAATTCCCGGCGGCGGGATGGATTCGCGGGCTTTGACGACATTCCAACGCGCCCGCACGCACATTCTCGAAAATTTCCTGGACCTGAAATCCATCAGCGAGGTTGCCAAGGCGACGCATGTGAACGCCGCGTATCTCACCCGGCTGTTCCAGCGGTTCAACCACACCACGCCGTATCAGTTTCTGATGCGATTAAAGATGAGCCGGGCGGCCTCGCTGTTGCTGATCCCCGGGAAGCTGGTGAAAGAGGTCGCCGACGAAATGAAGTTCAACGATCCGTTCCACTTCTCGCGTTCGTTCAAATCCGTGTACGGCCTTTCACCGGAACGATTCACGCAACGGGGACAGAAACAGAAGGCGAAGTGAACGTCGGTTCCATAAGGCGGTTTAAGCGAATTTCACGAACCGGCGCGAATGGATGCCTCACGCGGAGACGCCAAGGCCGCCAATTTTTCTGCTGGCGTTTTCTTCGCCGCACTGCGGCGACACCGGAAAACGATTCTGCGAATGTGCAGGAAGTGTTGTTTGCGGGCTTCATATGGAGGGTGGATGCGTAACCGCCCCCCGGGTGCCCGGGCTGCGCTGTCGTCCGACATAGCGGTGGTTCAACGAATCCAACAAGACATCGAAGGCTCGCTCGGAGAGCTCGCCCCACCTTCCGCCGACCGGGTCACCCCGTCGCCTCACGATTTCAAACAATCCGTCCTCAAGGCGGTGTTTGATTGACCTTGGGTTGTTTGCCGGGTTTAGTTTCAGGAATCAAGCCCATGAAAGTATTTGCCCTGTCCTTTGCCTTTGGTGCCGTTGTTCTGTCGACAGCCGCCGCCGCCGACACGCCCGATTTCCGGAATCGCGCCTACGATTTTCCCATCTACAACAACGCACCGGCGGGTCGGCAGGTCAGCGGGCAGCACGCCGCCGCCAGTTCCGCCCCGCTGACGCCGGCGGAAGCCCTCAAGAAATTTGAAGTGCCGCCCGGTTTCGAGATGCGCCTTTTCGCCGCCGAACCGATGGTGGTGAATCCCGTGACGATGACCTGGGATGAACGCGGTCGGTTGTGGGTGCTCGAATTATATGAATACCCGCTCGGCGCGCCGGAGGGAACCAAGGGCCGCGATCGCATCAAGATTCTCGAAGACACGGATGCCGACGGCGTGGCGGACCAGGTTCACGTGTGGGCGGACGGCCTGAGTCTCGCGACGGGATTGATTCTCGGCGACGGCGGCGCGTACGTCGGTCAGGCTCCGTACCTCCTTCATTTGCAGGACACGGACGGTGATGATCGCGCGGACAAACGTACGGTCGTGCTGGAAGGTTTTGGGATGGAGGACCGTCATGAATTGCTGAACGGATTCAATTGGGGGCCGGACGGAGCGCTCTACATGACACACGGTGTGTTCACGTTTTCCAAGGTCCGGCGTCCCGGCCAACCGGCTGATGAAGGCGTCGCGATCAACGCCGGTGTCGGCCGTTACGATACGAGGAAGAAATCCTTCGAAGTGTTCGCCGATGGCACGAGCAATCCGTGGGGCGTTGATTTTGACGCGGTCGGAAACGCCTTCGTGAGCGCGTGCGTCATCGATCATTTGTTTCATCTCGCCGCCGGTGGAATTTACGTGCGTCAGGCGGGGCAACCGGCGTTTCCCTACTCCTATCAGTTGCTGCCGAGCATCGTGGATCACCGCCACCTCATGGCGGCCTACTCCGGCGTGCAGGTCTATCTCGGCAACCAGTATCCGGCCGAATACACGGGAAAAATCATGATGGGCAACATTCATGACAACGCCGTTCACGCCGATGTGTTGCAACCGGACGGATCATCATTCAAATCCTCGAAGTGGCAGGATTTTGTCAGAGCGAACGACGGCTGGTTCCGCCCCACCACCGAGCAGATCGGTCCCGACGGTGCGCTGTGGATCAGCGACTGGTATGACAAATATCCGTGCTACCAGAACGCCAACGCCGACCCCGGCGGAGTGGATCGCGAATACGGACGGGTCTGGCGCGTGGTTTACACGGGCGACAACGCGGGCAAGGCGGTTCAGAGCCGTCCGAGCGTCGACATGGATTTGAAGAAAAACAGTCTGGTTGACGCAATCGAGATGCTCGGTCACGACAACATCTGGCAGCGGAAACAGGCGCAACGACTTTTGAGCGAACGGCTGAGCAAGATCCGCATCGCGACGCCGCCACAGCTGATTGAGATGTTCAAGACGGGTCCTTCGCCGACCGCGCGTTTGACGGCGCTCTGGACGCTTCACGGCTCCAACCGGTTGAACGAGGATCTGCTGGATCTCGCCGCGGCCGACGGCGAAAAAGGCATTCGTATCTGGGCGGCGCGTTTCACCGGTGAACGGCAGTCGAAAGAAATGCGGGCGATCGCTCGCATTTTGAAACTGGCCGGAGATTCGGACCCCTCCGTGCGGCTCGCTGCGGCCACCGCCGTTCGCCAATACGCGTCCGGTTCGCTCACAGTCAACACGCCGCCCGCACATGATGACATTCCGATAGGAGAACTTCTGACGGCACTGATCGCCGGCTCATATCAGCACGAAGATCCCGTGATCCCGTTCATGATCTGGATGGCGGCGGAACCCGCGGTCGTTCGCAACGTCGACAGCACGATGGAGTGGTTTGTGGACAACGGCGGCCGGTACATGCCGCTCACCGGAACGCTGATTGGCAAGGTGATGCGCCGCGTGTGCGATCTGCGCGACGAAGCGATATTAAGCGGCGTGATTCAATCGCTGGGCGATCTCGACTCGACCGACCGACCGTTGCTGGCCGCCGCTTTGAAGGGGTTGATCGAGGGGCAGCGGGGCAAAGCGATCATTCCCAATCAACCGGCGATCGCGGTCGTGTCCCGTTGGAGCACCGCCGCCAACATGGAGGTCGCATCTCTCGCCCAACAACTTGGCACTCTGTGGGGCGACGTCGCTTCACTAAAAGCGATGCTCGCGTTGATCAATGATTCGTCCGCACCTCAAGCTGACCGTATTTCCGCGATCAAGGCGGCGAGCCAACAGAAAAAAGAGGACACGCTCGCCGCGCTGATGACCGTGATGAGCAATCAGTCGGCGGATCCGTTGAAGGTCGAGGCCGTGCGCGGTCTGATGGTCGTCGGCGTCGACGGCACCGCGAAGCAGTTGCTCGCGCAATGGAACGGCTATTCACCGGTCGTACGGCGCGCGATTGCCGAAATGTGTACGACCCGTTGGCAGTGGAAATGGCCCTTCTTCGCTGCCGTGGAGTCGGGTGCGATTCAACGGGGCGAAGTCCCGCCGACGGTCATCCGAACGCTCGCGACATCCAGGAGCGATTCCGAACGGGCCAAGGCGCTCGAGCTGTTTGGTCGAGTAAACAAGACGTCCGATGAAAAAACGAAGATGATTGCAGCCAAGCGCAAAATTGTTCTGGCCGACCAACCCGACGTCGCCAAAGGACATGCAGTCGCGAAGACGGCCTGCTTTGTTTGTCACAAACTTCATGGCGAAGGCGCGGAGATCGGCCCTGACCTGACGGGTGTCGGGCGCTCGACGTTGGACGCGCTGCTCGCAAACGTGATCGATCCAAATCAGATCATCGGACAGGGCTACGAAAACGTGGTAGTGGAAACCAAGGACGGTCGTTCGCTCAGCGGCCGACTCGTTGAAGAAAATGATTCGACGATCAAGCTGATCAACCTGGGTCCGACGGAATACGTGATCAGCAAGGACGACATCAAGTCGCGCACGGTCAGTGATTTGTCGTTGATGCCCGAGGGGCTCGAAGGTTTGACGGATGAAGATTTTCGAAACTTGATCTGGTACATTCTCGCACCGCCGCAGGACGGTCCATTGACGGATGAGAAACGTCGCGAACTGATCGGCGACACAGGTACGGCCAGCGTGAATGAACGAATCGATGGCGAATCCGTGGCGCTTTGGAATCCGAGCTGGCGCATTCTCGCTCCGGAATTTGAAGGTACGCCGAAGAAACACGCCGAGTATTTCGGCCGCAAGAACGTGCTCGAGACGCATCCTTACACCGACAACAAACCTTCCGCTTTGGAACGGATCGCTGACATCCCTGCGGGCGGCGCGACATTGTCGATTGATGCGGCGGCGCACGAGCGCGGCGATTGGGAACTGCGGATCTTCGTGCAGGGAGAACTGCTGAAACGCGAGATCATCAACCGCGACGATGGCGTGTGGAAAACTGTGTCAGCTGACTTGTCCAAGTTCGCTGGTCGACGCATCAACATTCGGATCGAGAATGCCGCAAACGACTGGTCCTACGAGTTCGCCTACTGGGGGAACGTCTCCCTGAAAAACAACGAGAAGCTTCAGGCGAAGAAGTAACCCAGCGCCGCAAGCATCTCCGGACGATTTGCGTAGCGCTGGTTTTCCAACCGGCACGATCGGATCGGATTGAACAGAAGGGCGCGGAGCAAACGAAGTTGGGGAGCAGGAGAAGAGGGTTTACGCGAATTACGCAAATTTTCACGAATGGGGAGAACGGGGTCGTGTTGCCTTAAACGTAGGACAGGTTTTCCAACCTGTCTCGGGCGCTGCAAAGGTATGGCCTGTGCCGAGCGATACTGGCGGTTACATAAATCCACGTCGTGGCTTGGCGATCGATAGGCGCGGAATTTCACAATTCGCACTTTTCCAAGTCCGGGTTTTCCTTTCTTCTCGCGCGGTGCCCAAGTGGTTGAAGTTCATTCTCGGATTGCTGTTGCTGCCCGTTTGCGTGGCGGCGGCGCAGACCTTCCTGAAATTATTGAAATCCACCGGCACCTTGGAATCGTTCTGGGTGGTATTCGCGGCGGGTGCGGCAATCTGGATCGTGATCTTTCTTGTGCTGCCCAAACCGATGTGGGTTTACGTGGTCGGACATGAGCTGACACACGCGGTCTGGGTTTGGCTTTGCGGCGGAAAAGTGAAGCAGTTCAAGGTCAGTTCCAAAGGCGGTCACGTGGTGGTGACGAAAAATAATTTCCTAATCTCGCTCGCCCCGTATTTCTTTCCGCTGTACGCAGCGGCGGTGTTGGCTCTGTTCGTGACCGGACATCTGGTCTGGAACTGGAGCCGGTATCAGATCCCGTTTCACCTGCTGCTGGGCGCCGCGTATTCATTTCACGTCACGCTCACCCTTTATATTTTGCGCAATCGCCAGTCGGACATCACGCAGAACGGATATCTCTTTTCCACCTGCGTCATTTTTCTCGGAAACATCGTCGTAATGCTGGTGGGACTGCCGTTATTGACCCAGACCGCCGACCTGTCCGACGTCCTCAAATGGTGGTTAAATGACACGACGGCGATCTGGTCCGGGATCTGGCGAATCGTCGGGAGGACAATTCACCCTTGAAATGCCCCCACTGTTTAGGCCAAATGCCGGGGCTAACGACTTGGACCTATGCTGCTGTGTGACATTCTCCAGAAAGAACTCATTGTTCCGGAGCTGAAAGCGAGCGATCGCTGGGAGGCCATTGATGAGTTGATCAACCATCTTGTTCAGGACGGCAAGATCCAGCCCGATCATCGGGAGGCAATCGCGGCAGTCGTGAAGAAACGGGAAACGTCGATGAGCACCGGGATCGGGTTCGGGATCGGGATTCCGCACGCCTCGACCGATTTAATCCACGAAGTCACGGGCGCGTTCGGCCGCTCCAAGACCGGCGTCAACTTCGACGCGCTGGACAACCAGCCGGTCAATCTCATCATGCTCTTCCTCGTTCCCCAGGGTCAGTTTCAGAAACATCTCGCCACCCTCGCCAGCATCGCCAAGATTCTTCATAATAAGGATTTTCGGCAGGAACTGGAAAACGCCCCCGACGCCGCGACGATGTACGAGGCGATCAACCGCCAGTCCAAGGCGAAGTAGCCCCGTTCTGGTCGATTCTGAAAATCGTCACTCCAGCCGGAAAATAATCCCGCCGTTCTGCTCGACATCCCCGGTCCGCACCGTTGAAATCTGCCGATGATTTATCGCGACATTGAAGAGCGATTGCAGGAGGCGATCACCACGGTGATTCCCGACGCCGACCTGTCTGTGATCCAGGTGCGGCCGTGTCCCGATCCACAATTCGGCGACTTCCAAGCCTCGGCCATCATGGCCCTTGCGAAACGAAACCGCACCAACCCCCGCAGCCTCGCCACCGAAGTCGTCGAGAAACTCGACGTCAGCGATCTCTGCGAACCGGTTGAAATCGCGGGCCCGGGATTCCTGAATTTCCGTCTGCTGCCGAAAGTATTGAACCAGCAGATCAACCGGCTCGCGGCATCCGAAACATTGGTCGAGGCAACTCCCGAACCGCGAACGGTGGTCGTTGATTTCAGCTCGCCGAACATCGCCAAACCGATGCACGTCGGCCACATCCGCTCGACGCTGCTGGGTGATTGTCTCGCGCGCATTCTCCGTTTGCTCGGGCATCGCGTTGTCACCGACAACCACATCGGCGATTGGGGGACGCAGTTCGGAAAATTGCTGGTCGGCTGGAAAACGCAGCTGAACCGCGAGGCGCTGGCAAACGATCCGATTGCCGAGATGGAACGTCTCTACAAGGCGATCAACGCGGCGGCGGAAGCGGACGAAACGGTCCTGGACCAGGCCCGCGAGGAGCTGGTGAAGCTTCAGTCCGGTGACAAGGAGAACCTCGGGATCTGGAAGGAAATGATCGCGTTGTCTCAGCATCAGTTCGACGACATTTACGGCCGGCTTGGTGTGACCTTCGATCACACCTACGGCGAGAGTTTTTACAACGACCAGCTCCAGACGGTCGTCGACGATCTGGTGGCCCGGGAAATCGCGACCGAAAGCCAGGGCGCGATCTGTGTCTTCTCGGACGGTTCGGGCAAACCCGAGACGGACCCGTTTCTTTCCAAGCGCGAAGGCGAATGGAACGCCAATCCGGCGATCGTTCAAAAGAGCGACGGCGCGGCGAACTACATGACGACCGACCTCGCGACGATCGATTTTCGCGAAAAAACGTGGCACCCGACCGAGATCGCCTACGTCACCGACGGTCGGCAGCAACTTCATTTCCGCCAACTATTCGACACGGTCCGCCGCTGGAAACCCGACTTCACGGCAAAGCTCGCGCACGTCTGGTTCGGCTCGATACTCGGTGAGGATGGCAAGCCGTTCAAAACGCGGTCCGGCGAGACGGTGAGACTCGCCGACCTGTTGAACGAAGCGGAGGAACGCGCGCTGAAGGTCGCGACCGAAAAGAATACCGATCTTCCCGAAGCCGAGCGCAACGAAGTCGCACGGGTGGTCGGACTCGGCGCGATCAAGTACGCCGATCTGTCACCCAATCGTCAGAGCGACTATGTTTTCAGCTGGGAGAAAATGCTGGCGCTCCAGGGCGACACCGCACCGTATCTGCAATACGCCTACGCACGCGTCCGTAGCATCTCGCGCAAAGCGGCCGACCAGGACATCACGCTCGATCCGGACATTTTGATCGATGTCGAACATGCCGATGAAATCTCGCTGGCCAAGCATCTGATGAAGTTCCAGATGACGCTCGAGTCGGTATTGGAAGATTACCGGCCGAACTATCTCTGCGCGTATTTGTACGAGCTGGCCGGGTGTATTTCGCGGTTCTACGTTTCGTGCCCGGTGTTGAAGGCTGTGGAACCGCAACGAAGCAGTCGGCTGAAACTGTGCGAACTGGCCGGGCGCGTCTTGAAACAAGGACTGGAGTCACTCGGAATCGAAACGCTGGAGCAGATGTGACCGGTATTTGCCGGTTGCTCCTGCAACCGTCTTCCCGTAAACGAGCCGCGTGGCGGACAACTATTATTGGATCTTGGCCGTTGTCGGCGTGATTTTCATCGGTCTCTCAAAGGCCGGTTTTGGTGGCGGTCTCGGCATGTTGACCACGCCGCTTTGTGCGCTCGTGTTCGGACCCAAGGACGCTATTGGAATTCTACTTCCCCTGCTCTGTGCCGGTGACGCGTTCTCGCTCTGGCATTACCGGGGAAAGGGGGACAAGCGGAACCTGAAGTTTCTCATCCCGGGCGTGATCATCGGCGTCTTCATCGGGGTGCAGCTGATCGGCGTGTTCTCCTCCCGCCAGTTTAACATCGTGATCGGATCGCTGGCACTGACGTTTGTGGCGTTTCAGCTGGTGAAGAAATACATCTTTCGCGCGGAAGGCGCATTCTCACCCAACCACAAAAGCGGCGTTCCATTTGGCGTCGCGGCGGGTGTGACATCGACATTCGCCCACGGGGCAGGGCCGGTGATCAGCATGTATTTGATCCCGCAGAAACTGCCTAAGGAATTGTTCGTCGGCACCAACGTGCTGATCTTTTTCTGGATCAACTGGATCAAGATGCCGTTCTTCATTCTTGATCAATCAATGATCGATCTCCCGGTGTTCGCTCCCAAGGCGTTGATCAATTGGGAGACGCTCAAAATGACCGCTCTCTTCTTTCCACTCGTGCCGCTGGGCGTCTGGCTCGGAGTTCTTTTGAACCGCCGGATACCGGAGAAACTGTTCCTCAAATTCGTCTACGCGCTCACATTCGTGGCGGGCGTGCAGTTGGTCGGCCAGTTCGATCTGGTCGGCTGGTTGAAATAAAAAGTCCCCCGGATCAATTGACCCGGGGGACTTGGGAATTTAATTGAACAATCAGTCGATCGGCTGCACCCAGATGTTCCGATATTGAACCGGGTTGCCGTGATGCTGAAGCATCAAGAACCCGCCGCCCACCTGCCCGCCGCCCGTGCCGTTGACCGAAAGCTCGGCCGGAATCTCAGCGTTGGAAATCACCAGCTTGCCGTTGTGCACGACGGAAATGGTGGTCGGGCGGTTGTCCTTTTCACTGCCCGCGCGATAGGTGATGTCGTAGGTCTGCCAGGTGCCCGGAGGCAGGCTCGCATTGCCGACTTCCCAATCCGGCGCCGCCACCTGATAAATGCCTCCACTGTCATTGGTTTCCGGCGGGAAGATCCCGAAGCTGTCGAGCACTTGAACTTCAAAAACGGATCGGAGATACACTCCGCTGTTGCCTCGAGCCTGGCCGCGGGCCTCCGGCATGTATGGGGTGCGGAATTCGACGTGCAGCAGTGCGTTGGTGAAGTTTTTCTTCGTGGTGATGTTGCCTTCGCCGACTTCAAGAACGCCGTCCTTGGTGCTCCAGTTCATTTCCCGCCACTCGCCGTTGGGTTTCCCGTCGAAGAGCACGACCGCGTCCGCCGGTGGCTGCGCGCCGAGAGTCGGCGAGGGTTTCGGTGTGGAACGCGTCAACGCGAGTTTGGACGTGTCCTGGCGGACGAACCCGCCGCTGAATTCACCCTCGATGGCGCCCGGCGTAATCACGGCGTTGACGGTCAATTTTGCGTATCGGTAAATGCTTTTCTCCCCGTCGCGATCGGCCAAAAACGCGTCGGGATGCTCACCTAGAATTTCGGCCTTGCCGTCAGCAACTTGAAACTCACGCACCTTGCATATCGTCAGGACGGACTCCTTGCCTTCCCGCATCGATCTGAGAATGATGAACCCGTCGTAGGTATTGTTTCCAAGCGCGCGAATCTGGGCTTCGGCGACTCCCTGCGCAAAGGGCGTTTCATAAGATCCGTAATACGTCCCGGCGAACGGATCGTTCACGGTGAATCGCGCGGCGGCGGCCGAACCGATCGTTACCAGCGCGAACAACATTAATGAGCTGAATACTGCTTTCATAAGAATAGTGTGATCTGTGCGTGTTTTTGGCTGAATTTCTGGTGCCAGGCAACTTCATTCTCAGTCGTGCTCGCCGGACGCAACGCCGTCCCGACAAAGGACGACCGGTGGGAAACGGGACCGTGGCAGGTTGTCACTTGGAGCGAGCTAACCGGAGAACGTTCAAAAATATCAACCCCGGCCGTGAACTAACCACAATTAACTTGCGACCCGGCAAAACGAACAGCGAACATGCCCGTTCAAACGCAGGACACGTGATAAATGGACAAAATACGCATCGGCATCATCGGCATGGGCAACATCGGCAAGCACCACGCCAATTATCTTTTGAAGGGCGAGGCCGCCCGTTGTGAACTCACAACCGTCTGTAGCACGAGCCCCGGCAAACTCGCCAGCTACAAGGATCACGGGCTCAAGATTTACGGCGACGCCAAGGAGCTGATCGCCGACCAGGACATCGACGCCGTCATCATTGCGACACCGCACTATCAACACACCGACCTAGGCATCGCGGCGTTTGAAGCAGGCAAACACGTGATGGTTGAAAAACCTATTTCTGCTCACAAAGCTGATGCCGAAAAACTGATCACCGCCGCGAAGAAGCATCCAAAACTGGTCTTCGGCGGGATGTTTCAACTGCGAACTGAACCGCGTTACAAGAAAATCCAAAAGCTCATTCAGGACGGCGAACTCGGCGATGTAGTCCGCATCAGCTGGATCATCACCGACTGGTATCGCACCGAGGCCTACTATTCGAGCGGCGGCTGGCGTGCGACCTGGAAAGGCGAAGGTGGCGGCGTGTTGCTCAATCAATGCCTGCACAATCTCGACGTGCTCCAGTGGCTCTGCGGCATGCCGACGAAAATTCGCAGCTTTGCCCAGCTCGGTCGCTATCACAACATCGAGGTCGAAGACAACGTGACGGCGTATCTCGAATACGGAAACGGCGCGACCGGCGTGTTCATCACCTCATCGGGAGAAGCGCCGGGAACCAATCGATTTGAGATCGCGGGCACGAAAGGAAAGATCGTCCTCGAGAACAACAAGCTCACATTCACACGCAACGAGGTGGACATGATCGAGCATTGCCGCACGTCGCAGGTCGGCTTCCTGAAGCCCGAAGTTTGGAATGTGGAAATCCCATTCACCGACGCGGCCACGCCACACGCGACACTGATGACGAATTTCGCGGATGCGATCATCGATGGTTCGTCGTTAATCGCGCCGGGAGAGGAAGGCATGGGTTCGGTCGAGCTGGCCAATGTGATGTTGTATTCGTCGCTGATGGATCAGACGATCGTCATGCCGATGGACGGCGCGGCGTTTGAAGCCAAATTGAACGAACTCATCGCCAGTTCGAAATTTGAAAAGAAGGTCGTCGAGATCAAGAACGACGACTTCACGCAGTCGTTCAAACGGTAGTCCGCGACCACGATACCTCAGGTTATCGAATCAGCTTGGTATTCGTGAATGCATTGATCCACCCGAACCAGAAGGAGTTGTGGCTTGGGTATCGGTCGAGTTGTTCACCCGTGCTGGAGCGGATCGCTGATTCGGACACAATCCATTCTTCGCCGGTCATGTCTTGCAATTTACTTCGTAGATCCCAGTCCTTCCATTGATGGTTTCCGGCATCGTAGACCCGATGGGCTCCACTGATATCGGTCAGCACAAGCAATTGCGTCGATCCCGCTTTGGTTTCGTACATCGGCGTGCGCAACAGGAATTCGTGGGAAATGGCGATCGGCGTTGATCCCCCTTCACGCGGCAGAATCGCCAGCACTTCGTCTTTGTTTTTCAGTCGGAGATCATGAATCGGCACGTCGAACATCAGTTCATCCGTCGCCCAGTAATCACCATACGACGCGTCCTCCGAGTAGTCGCGTTTGTGACCCGTATCCAGCGAGAGGACCGTCGTGCCCGGATGTCGGCGACGCCACTCGCCCCAAGTGGACGTCACGACCGGCAGACGTTCGAGTTTGATGCCTTTGCCCACCAACGGTCCCACGACCGGTTCGCCGGTCAACGTGTTCCACAACGACTGGTTCGCTTCGTCAAATATGAGTTTGTTCGATCGATAGAGGAACCCGCTGGTGCCGAGGGTGTGATGGGTTTCGCCAACTTGCGTCCGGTAACCGATGAAGCTCCCGCAGAGCGTGCAATAAACTCCGGCAAACGGAATCCCGCCGACGGTGTCCATCAGCATCTCGTGCCAGCCCAGGATTCTCTTCGGGTAGGCGCGGGCGTCTCCGTTGAGCTCTACGCCGAATACGACGTCGCTGTCATGGAGATAGACGGCATCTTCCGCGACCAGCATCTGCGGACCACGAAGCGGCGGAATACCATTTTGGCGAACACCGCCCCAGACGATCTCATCCAGACGAACTGTCGTTATGCGATCATCTGAAAAATAGGAAGTGAACCGCTCATCGATCCTGCCGTAAACCTTCGCTTTGAAGTCGGCGTAGCGAACGTCCAGATTGGCGGGCCGCTCCCAGATCCACCGGCCCAGCGAGCTGTGGTCAAACGGCGGGCCGACCCCGGTTTTGCGCGTGGCCAATGCAAACAGTTCATCAGCAGTTTCCCGATCGACCAGCCTGACAATGTCATAAATACCGGCCAGAAACGTTGGATCCCATTGCTCGTCGATTGAGCGGATGATCTTTTCCCGATCTTCCCCGGGGTCGTTCAACAGATCGATTAATATCAAAACACCGCCCGCCGGTTCGGCCGCCGAAAGCAATTGGTTCAGCAATAGTAGCGCGGTTAGGAGCGTCGGCAGTTTCATGGTGGTTCCGAGCGTGGGAGGCGGCGACCGCCTCGTTATTAATACGGCCCATAAATACATTCAATAAGATTGACATTCGGTGCTCATCGATTATTGAGAGGTATCAAAAAGCGAGACGCCAGAAAACTCTCATCTCAGGCGCAGTATCTCATCCGTGAGACCGCCGTCG
>JBDNGP010000095.1:0-13097 GCA_041689265.1 Verrucomicrobiota bacterium | reverse complement strand
TTCGGAACGAAAATGTTGATCGTCGTCGGCAGTGATGAGTCGATGAGGATTCTCGACGAAATCGTTTACAGTCTGCCGGGTATGGAACGACCGCAGAAACCGTCAACCCGATAAAATGCGGCAGTACCATTGATCCAATCGACACACATCAACATGAATCGTTACGCCGACTGTTCCCAGCTGGAAGAGTCGGCTCTTTCCGTTGATGTCAGAAAGCACGCTTCGAAGGTCGTCGAAATGACGGCGGCCATCGCCGCCGGTGACGAGGAGGCGTTCAGCCGGTTTCACGCGGACTACTTCGACCGGTTGTATCGATATCTGATCGTGGTTCATCGTGGGGACGAGACCATCGCCCGGGATTCGTTGCAGGAAACCCTGATCCGGGTGGTACGTCACTGTCGCCGTTTTGAGGATGCCGAAACCTTCTGGCGCTGGCTCGCCGCCACCGACCACGGACGAAAGCAATCCCGGTATTGGAACGCGTTGAAGAGGTTCATCCGGTTTAGCTCCTTCGGACCGGAGCATCACGATCAGTCTGCGGATCCGGTGGCGGACCTGATTGAGACCGGAATCCGACAGCTTGACCCGGTCGACCAAGGGCTGGTTGAGGGAAAATACTTTGAACGTCTCTCAGTCGTCGATCTCGCCCGGAAATCCGGTCTGTCCGAAAAAGCCGTTGAGTCCCGGCTGCATCGCGCGCGCAAGTTTTTAAAAACCTTTTTAACCGACAAGGAGGAGTTATGAAACCGACCGATGAATCGTTGCTGGATGAAATTATTGATGCCGACGCCGGTGATTCGTTTCGCGGAGAAACGCTGAGGCAATCGCTCGACGTGCTCCGCCGACGGCGACAGAAGAAAGCACTGGCGCGGCGGACATTGTTGGTCATGGTTCCGCTCGCGCTGATCGCGGTGACCGCGCTGATTTCCCGGCAAAGCTTCCGGCGCGACGCCGGTCCGGTCGTGGCGGTGAACGTTCCGGAAACCTCGACGCCAGAAACGATCCCCGGAACAACCGTCCGGATCATTTCTGATGACGAACTGTTCGCACTCTTTCCTGATCGCGCCGTCGCGTTGATCGGAGAAAAGAATCATCAGACGCTGGTATTTCTGGACGGCGATTCCGCCGTTCGAAACTGATACGGCGACACTCCGGACAACAGTCGAATCCGGTTCCTACGCGATCACCGAACAGCGACTTTTCCATTTTGGACCATTCCGCGCCCCTCCCATTCGCGACGTTCAGCTGTTTGTCGGCATAAAAGAAATGCTCGTCCCCCGCTTCGCACCAAGACGAGCCGGACCGGCTTACTCGATCCATCCGTGATAGCGTCCCATCCAATACGGGAGCAACCAGTAGGTCGGCGCTTCTTCTCTTCCGCCGTTGCCACCGCCGTCGGGCGCATAGGGGCTTGAGTTGTGCTTGTGGATCGGACGTTCGTCAGGCGGAATCACATCGGTGAACTCAACCTGCCCCCACCGATCCGGGACGTTTTTTTTGGTGAAGTCGGTTCGTCTGGAATTCTCCACCCGCCACTCGATCATGTCCCACGGCGTGCGCTCGAGTGTGCGCTTTGAATCTTCCGTCATCTTTGGAGTGAACGTGACAATACCGCAGGCTACGTTGATAAAGTTCCACAACGGATTCATGTCCGGTGCAACTGCCCCGGCCGTGAATCGCATTCCCTCGAGGTATCGTTCGCGCAGCTTGGGGTCGTCCTCGTACATCATTAGCGGTAGGACGGATAAATAGTACAGTTCGTCGTCGGAGAAATTGATCTCGGTGAACTCGCTGTCCCAACGCCGATACTTATTTGTCTGTTCAATGTCTCCGCGTTCAACCAGGGCGAGATACTGGTTCTGATACGTTTCATCGCCCGTAATGTGGAAGGCCGTTTTCATGAAGGACAGCAGTTCCAGCGATCGCAATGCGCGCTCGTAAGCCCCTTCAACACTTCGATAATAAGACTCGTTCCAGTTGCCCCAACGCGTCGGCTTTCCGTCGACATCCAGCAAATAAAAGTCGTCGCGAATCATCCGGTCGGTGATCAGGCGAACCTTGTCCTGGATAATTTTCTTCTCGGCGTCATCCGCGACCAGATCAAAGTACAATGCGTAAGCCAGGTAGTGCCCGATCGTTTCATCTGAACTCGTGTCGGACTTCCAGAGCCATTGCCCGTCCGCCGTCGCGTGCCATTCGCCGGAATGCTCGGTCCAGGTCGAAAGATCTGTGTGATCCCGCCACTCAAAGACGCCGGAAGCCGTCTTAAGCCATTCACCCTCACGATCCGTCAATTTGTTTTCATCGGAGTCCGACAGCCAGACCCAGCGACCGTCTTTCTTTCCCCAGTTCCGCGGGTCCGGCGAAGGTTCGTCAACGTGCTTGAACGAGCGCGCGTAAAAGCCGGGCAGGGGATTGATCTCCTCCAACCGGATCAACGCATCCAGAGTGCGGCGGGCGTTCGTCCGCGCAGCGGGATCTTTCGTTGCCGCGTAACGGTACGCCTGGGCCGCCAGATACATCGCCGACCACAATCCGTCGTTGTCATTGTCGGAGGTGAAGGAGGTGGACAGATCGCCTGGTGTTTTCAATCCAACGCCGGACACGAACCCATGTCGCAAATGCCGCCGCAGAATCATCGAATCGTAGTGCTCCGCTTTCTCCTCGAGCGTCATCGGTTTCCATTCGATCCGTGACACTCCCGTTTTCGTGCGCAACCAGACCGTCTCCCACTTCGCCGCGTCATCGATCCAGATGTTTTCAATCTGGTTGTCCGGCAGCCAGCGTTGCCCCCAGAAATACTGCCAGCGATCCCAGCGATGTTTCGCCTGCGGATCGAACCGGGCCGCTCCCTGGTCGTCACCCAACCACACGACGCCATCTTCCGATCTGGCAAATTCCTTCAACCGAGGCACCGGTCCCGGTTCGGTTGACGTCCAATCCGCAGAATGCCCGGCAACCAGGACCTCTCCCGGCACCTCCGGGGAGTTCAATCCATATCGCGCCACCATCTTCTGATCGAAGGCTGATGCGGATACAGGAGCAATTGCCAACGCAAGTAAGGGTATGAGGAATTTCATTTGAAAACAGGTGCCGCGTTACGCAAGCCGACCGGTGACCGTAGGCAAGTCCCCTGCGACGCGCCGGTAGAATGAGCAGGGCAGGCACCGGTTGGCAAGCGGCGCGGCCGATGGTCAGTTAAGAGTTTCAGTTTCATAAACGGTGACGAACTGCGGCGGCAACAGCCAGTTGTCCTGAACCGCCCGGGTGGCCTGACTTCTTCATTTTACTCCCATTGATTCAGCCCAAACGGCGGCGCACTCAAGTCCTGCGCACCCGGCCATTCGACAATCATTGATTACTCCAGGCACCAATCGATGGCGACATCGAGCAGCTCAAGGCCGGTCGCATTGAGGTATAAATTTTCATCGATCGGATCCGGGGAGTGGGCCGAGAGAAAGAACTGGACGCGCCTGGCCGGTGCGATTGCACCATCCATCAAAGCGCCCTTTTCGTAGGCGAAATACGTCACCTTGTCAGGCTCGCCAACGACATGGGCGATCTTGATGCCCGCATCGCCCGGGCGGCCCCAGAAAAACTCCTGTGCCGTCGCTTACACCTCCACTTCACCGTTGGCATGCCCGCCCGCCAGAGGATGATCCGAGATAAACTTCAAGGCGGTCATCCTGTCCGTGTAGCCGCTGACGCTCGACATTTTCAGCCGGGGCAACAGGTTCCGCTCAGTGACGATCATCGGCACTGGCAGGTCGACGAACGCCTCGGCATTGAAGAGCGTGCTGCTCATTCCGTAGGAAAGCATGATCAAGCGTTTGCCCGCAGCATCTTGACGTGTCGCCTCCGATTCCTGAACGACCTCGACCTCCAAACCCCGCGCTTCCAAGGCGGTTTTAAAAACAACATCAGTTCCGACCAGAGGAATGGTTCCGGTAACCAGGAGGGCCCTGCCTTGCATCCTGGTACATTCATCCGGGCCCGACGAGTCGTCGGAGACACAGCCGCAGGCGATCAAACAGGAAACGATGGACAACCAGGTAAAATTCTTCATAGAAAATGTCGTCGGTTATTAAACTTGGCCATAGGCGTTCTCACCATGGGTTGAACGATAAACAATGGCTCAGACCGGGCAAGTCTTCGGTTTGGAGGGCGATCATGTCGGAAGCCCCAACGGTGCGGTTTCATACCAGCCCGGGGCAACGCCTCGGGCTAGGTCCCGAATTGGGGGAAGCCCTGAAGGGGCGTTTCAACATTTCATATTCGTATGATTCTCTCCGTCAGGGCTCCATGGAAATCTCGGCCATTTCCGGGGCGTTGCCCCGGCTGGTATGGTGCGGGCCGTTGGCCCTTTGGACGAACCGGGCGATTACACGGCGTGTTGCTTAAGGTGGTCTGGCGGGATTTGAATCGGTGTGAGCGGGTCGATGTTGGGGAATCCGCCGTTTTGCGTCTGATTCACCGTGTCTGGCAGATCGGGCATATTTTTCCCGCCATATTGCGATCAAGGTTGGTGAAAAACCGCCGATTTCAGGGAAGCAGTTTTCGCCACCGGCCAGTGCGCTCAGTGCATCCGGTTGGTTGCTCCCATCCATCGCTGATCAGCGGCTAACAATTTCCGCCTTGCGAAGGGGCATGCGCCGGTTGAGAAAATCAGTGCTTGAGATCCGTTCGATTGAAGTACATTTTCCCGCCCGGTTGCGCGTGTGGCGAAATTGGCAGACGCGCCAGATTTAGGATCTGGTTCCGCAAGGAGTAGAGGTTCAAGTCCTCTCACGCGCACCATTTGCTTCCTCCTTTTTTCCTGCGTGCCTGTGGTTCCAATCGGTTTGCCAACTGGCGGCTACGTGGGTTTCCGTCGTCACGTCGTTTGTCTTCCCACCGTTTGAGATTAGCCCGCCGACGAAAATATTCGACCGCCGGGTGGCTGCGCGGTATACACAGGACGGTCGAGAAACGTGGACTTCAATCAAACATAATCGTGCCGACCCATGGAATCATCGCCCTGCTGCCCGTGACGCCCGGAGCGGCGACCGGCCTTCGGGATGCCCTGAACTCGCTGGGCAACGACATCCGGCATCGCCACGGTTCCGGTACCGCACGGCCGATCATCGATTTTCCAAGTTCCGACACGCTGCATTTCGTCAGGCTCGCCTTGGTGGCGGATCCTGATCGTGGTCCCGAACACTTTCGACTGTTGCTCGTCACGGACTTTGACGGAACGACCGAAGATCACCTCGGAGAACTGCACCGTCTGACTTCCGATCCAATGGCGGTCTGGGGACGCTGCGAAGGATACGACGGTGGCAAACGGTTTCCCCTCTATGTTTGCCGACATGTTGTGAATCCGCAGGCTTATTACATGGCGTTTCCCGATGATTCGCTTGGGCAGATACGTGATCGAATCAGGCTTCGCGAACAGGTTGAGTCTGTCATGGGCGGCGACGGCGAAATCACTCTGGGCAGGGCCTTTGAGCGCGGTCTGGAAATTCTTGAGCGGGGGTATGACTTTGGTCTGGCCGCGACCCTTTTTCTGATTCGTCACGGAGTCCAGGGGCTGATGGCGGCGCGACGGATCAACACGACGATGAACCGGGTTTGGTGGATACGGCTGTTGAACAGACTGACGTTCAATTCACCGCCGCCGCTTCGCCACAACTTCAGCGAGGCTCCGGTTGTCAGGCGCGATGACTGCGCTCCAGCGTGCCCGGAGGACGAAGTGGTGCCTTCCAAGGACTGGACGGGGGTACCTCTCGAGGACGTAGTGTCCCAGAATCAGCTGACGCTGGTCACGGTTGTGCGCGCCGGGCGACTGGATCAATTGAAGAACGTCCTGGCGGTGATTGAACTCTTTTCAAAGTATTTCGCCACGGCGGGTTCGTTGATCGGGATCAGCACCATTCATACAGTGCGTTGGACACTGCTCGATGGAGGCAGGCGACTGCTGATGGTCAGCAACTATGACAACAGCTGGGAGAACTACATCGATGAATTTGCGGAAATGATCCTCTCCGGGCTGGACGCCATTTGGGAGAACTGCCACGGCTGGCCGGAGGCGGGGGCGCGTGACGTCGAGGCGCTCAAACATTTTCTGCGGTGCCATCAGGTTCCCGCCAACACGTTTTACAGCGCCTACCCGCAGGCCACCGTGTTGAACATCCTCGATGGATTCAACCTGGAACAGCAGGCAAGATAATGAAGGCACCCGATACCGACCCCCTCTTCTCCCGCGAAACATGCGCGGACATTCAGCGCTTCATCACCAGCGGTTTTGGGCGGCTTCCGTTCAGCGCCTATCTGGTCATCGAGATCCACGAAGCCCGGTCGGGTCGCAGATGGCTCCGGCGGCTCCTGGACGACGGAATCACTCGTGCCCGTTTCCGGCACGCTTCAGACGGCGTCCGCGCGCAACCAGTCGATCACGCGGTCAACATCGCGTTCACCCACTCCGGGCTCGAAGCATTAGGGCTCCCGTCGGCGGCTCTTGATTCGTTTCCGCCTGATTTTTGTGAGGGAGTTGCGACGCCGGACCGGTCGCGAATCCTGGGCGACACTGGCGAAAGCGCCTCCGCGAAATGGGATTTGGGCGGACCACTGAATCCTTCCATCCATGCGATGCTGATCCTGCACGCGCCGACGAAACAGGCAATGGACGAACTGTGCGGGAAGCATCGCGATATCTTCCGCGATATCGGACCGGGCGTCACCGAGCACGAGCAATGCGCGCAGTTCGGTGAGCGACCGGAACATGGCAAGGAGCCGTTTGGGTTTCGGGATGGCATCGCCCAACCGAAGATTCTCGGTATCGGGGGGCAGGGCGTGGCTTCGGGGGAATTCATTCTAGGTCACGCGAACGAATACGGTTTCCACCCGCTCAGCCCCGTTGTTCCCTCTACCGACGATCCGAAAGGAATCCTGCCCCGGTCGGCCAATCCGCACCACGCCTCCGACACATTCCGGGATTTCGGCAGGAACGGATCATTTGTTGCCTACCGGAAAATGCGCCAGGACGTGGTGGGTTTCTGGCAGTTCCTCAAGAATGAATCCGCGCGCCTGAACGGTTCACCGGATCCGCGATTGGTGATTCGACTGGCCGCGAAAATGGTTGGTCGCTGGCCGAATGGTGCGCCACTCATTCTTTCTCCGGACCGTCAGGACCTAGGCTTGGCGGACGAGGATGATTTCTTCTACGCGAATGATCCGCACGGGATCGCCTGCCCCCTCGGCTCACATATTCGGAGGACGAATCCGCGCGATCACCTGCGTCCCGCCGCGGCGGCTGAATCGCTTCACCTGTCGGCCCGGCATCGGTTGCTGCGGCGTGGGCGGCCGTATGGCCCGTCATTCTTCAAAGACCCTCGCGTGCTCGACAACTTGGACGACATGGACGCGCTGCGCGGCATTCTCGAACTTGAAAATGACGGACGGGATCGCGGACTTCATTTTCTATGTGTCAACGCGAGTCTGAAAAGCCAGTTTGAGTTCGGGCAACAGACCTGGGCGAACAATCCCCGGTTCAACGGTCTGGTGAACAATCGTGACCCGCTGATCGGTGACAACGACCCTTCCGTCGATACACCCGGCACGATGCGCATACCCGGTTGCCCGGTCAGTATGCATACGTCGGCACTGCCACGGTTTGTCACAGTGCGGGGAGGCGCTTATCTTTTCATGCCGAGCCTGACCGCACTGCGCTTCCTTTCTGCAACGGATTGAGGAAGCGCCTCCGATGAAAAGCAAAACGCGCAGAAAATCTTTCCTGCAAGCGGCGCAACCTGTAACCGGGTTACAGTAAGTCCGCGCGCACCGTTTGCGGTTACCCGCGTCCCGCCAGTCGCTCCAGTTCGGAGATCCTCTTGTCGAGGAATTTCAGTTCAAACTGAAACGCGCGGGTCACTTCTTCGGCCGTCAGCGGCTCCTCCTTTTCAATCTTACGAATCAGGTCAGAAACGCGGACGTGTTTCGGATTGTCGGATGTCGCGTGGAAGCTGATCCCCTTCGCCGCCATCTCGTATCGCCTGATGAGCAGGTCGACGACTTTGAGAGTCTCGGCGTGGGTTAGCGTGATGTTGTCGTCGGCGCCTTTGGGGGGGCGGGCTCCCTGGTATTCTGGAACGTACGGTTTCTTGAGCCCGACTTCCAGAACGGCCTCGACCACTTCGATGTCGAGAAACCGGTTCCGACCGGACGCGGTCTGGGTGACGTTGCGCTTGTGAAATTCGAGGAGGATCGCGCCGTGCAAACTGAAGCGGGTGGCTTCCTTGCTGGCGATCTCCACCTGGACGTTTTCCGTCCCCACCACTTTGGCCGCGTAGTTGTATTTCTTCTCCTTGTTGCGCCTCGACATCCAGTGAACTTCATCACCGATGCGTTCGCGGACCGCCTGCATGATGTCGAGTTTGACCTCGGCGGTCAGGTCGCCGATCTGCGGATCCCGCCCCATCGACTCCAATGCAACGAGTGATTTGGCCTTGGGCTTGGCTCCCGCAGCGGCGGCCAGTTTCGGAGCGTCCGGCACCGGTTTGTCCTCGACCTTGAGCGAAACGGGAACGTCGTCCGGGTTCTTCGGTTCGTCCGGAATGACGATCTTGGCCTTGCACACGGGGCAGTCGATCTGCATCCCGACATTGCCCGGACCCGCCTTGAGTTTCTGGCCACAACCATGGCATGAAAATTTGAAATCACTCATGTTCGTTTTGTTTGGCTCAAGTTGACCTACTCTGGGAAAAATTTCAAACTCCTAAAACGTGGATGGTACAACCGGCGGGTTGTTCAGTTTTCATGGCGCGGACCGTTTTCGATCCCGCAGAGATTTCAACGGGCAGACCCGATGTACTCGCGGGCGACCACCAGGTTGTCGAAGTAGACGATGTTTGTTTTGTTCTTCGTCCAGCGCTCCGTGACGTAGCTTTCCAGAGTCAACGCGTTGGCCTTCAGTTCCGGGGAGGTCCGCCAGTTGATTCCCTTCCAATGGCCCATCAGTTTCCCGTCGATCCAGAAAGCTTGCTCGCCGTCCGGTTCGTCGGGCGTGTTGTGTTTGAGCATGAACTCGGCGCAAATCCATTCGCCCTTCTTGATGTCCGGCTGTTCGCCCAGCTTGAAGCTGTTGCCCCAATACTTGCCGTCGGGAGCTGCTTTCATCTCGTGCCAGTAACTGTAGAAATTCCAGCGGCCGGGCGCGGGAAACCGGCCCCAGTCGCCCCACGGCTCCAGCGCGGTGGAGAACCTCCTGTCGCCGTCGGGTTTCAATCCGGCTCCGCCGAAGCCGCTCCAGCGATCTTTTCCTTGGAGCGACTTGTTCGCTCGCAACGTGACGAAGTGATGAATGTAATCCGAGTCTTCGTGAAACTTCGTGTAAAAGCGAATGAACAGCGTGTCGCTTGATTCAAACCATTTCGTCAATCCACCGCCGGTGTTCTCGTCGAGCACGGACGTCACTTTCAGGCAGCGTTCGCCGAGCGAGACGAGGTTCGGGTTTTCAAGCGACAAAACGTGCCCGTCCTTGTCGCGAATTTCGTCCCAGCGGTCGCGGAATTTTGTTGATTCAAAATCCTCGGCAAAGACGACGGACGGGTGCGAGGAGATGCCGACATCGGCTGAGAAGTTCGCGGCGAGCCCGGGCCCGGTCGGAAGTTCGTCCGCCATCAAGTGAACGGCCGCGCTCGCGATGAGCATGTGGATTGTGGTGAGGCCGGTTCGACGAACTGTGTGTAGCGAATTCATAACGTGATGGGGACGTGCGGTTACCTGCATGACGATATGCATCGGAGTCTGATCAAAATAAGGGGGCGGCATCCATGCCGCCCGGCTGGACCTTCTTCTGCCGGGCTGGAAGCCGCAGCTCCGTGGCAGCCAAGACGTCCGAAGCCACCGTTTTCAGATCCGTTCACCGAAACTATCCCTTGTCCGGATTGTTACAAGCACCATGAGCGACACGAGCGAGGATTCAAGGCGAGCGGCGAGATCTTGATCATCGTTTCCCGGTGATCGGACTCCGACTCTTCTTCCTTTGAAATTTTTCCCGAACTGGTAGTTTCGTTCCTGTTCCCAACAAAACTTATGGACGAGACGATGGATGGAATCTTGCAGGAAACGGCGTCGCTGTTTCGCCAGGTGATGGATTACCAGATGTTCAAACTGGGAGAGAAACCAGTGCTGGTTTCCGAACTCGTCCTGCTGCTGGTGATGGTGTGCGGCGTGTTCGTCTTCGAGGCCCTGTTTCGCCGCTACGCCATGCTGCGGGTGCTGAAACGGACCCGTTTGCAACCCTCCCTTCAGTACGCCATCAGCCGCATCGTCGGCTACGTGGTGATCGCGTTCGGCCTGTTCGTCGCGCTTCAGACCGTTGGATTGAATCTCAGTTCGCTCGCGATTTTTGCTGGAGCCATCGGTGTCGGCGTGGGTTTCGGTCTGCAAAATATTGTCAGCAACTTCATGAGCGGCCTGATTATTCTGGCGGAGCGCCCGATCGCCCTCGGGGACTACGTGGACGTCGGCGGCGTCGGCGGCCGGGTGCGGGAAATCAATCTCCGCAGCACCATGGTCGTCACCAACGACAACATCTCGATCATCGTGCCGAACTCGGAATTCATCGCGAACACGGTCACCAATTTCAGCCACGGCGATCCCAAGGTGCGTGTCCGCCTGCCGATCGGAATAGCCTACGGGTCCGAAGTTGAAAAATTTAAACAAGCGATGATCGACGTGGCGAAGGCGAATCCTGATGTCATGAAGAACCCCGAGCCCGACGTGTTTTTCATCGGCTTCGGGAATAGCTCGCTCGACTTCGAACTGGCTGTCTGGGCGGACGACCAAGCCTTCCGCCCGATCCGGTTCAAGAGCGGGTTGTATTTCGCGATCGAAGCCAAGCTCCGCGAGCTCAATATCGAGATCCCGTTCCCGCAACGCGACCTGCACATCCGTTCCAGTTCACACCCGCTTCCAATCGAATAACGGCTGGCTCTTTGAGGGCTACGACGACGCTTAGAGCGTGTTTTAAAAATGCGCTTCATGCCGCTGCCAGGCGTCTGACCATGATGCGAATCATGCAAATCCGGAGCATCGCCTCGCTCTGATCGGGGCGCACCTCATAGTCGCGGCACAGCCGCCG
Source organism: Verrucomicrobiota bacterium (assembly GCA_041689265.1). GTDB lineage: Bacteria > Verrucomicrobiota > Verrucomicrobiia > Limisphaerales > RI-55 > JBDNGP01. The sequence goes on along the minus strand of JBDNGP010000095.1, from coordinate 1,975 downwards.
CGATTAGTAGAACCAACCAAAGGTTCTTTCGACAATCCAGCGTTTGGGCAGGACTTTGAAGCCTTTAACTTGATCGCAACGTCGCACGATCTCCAGCTTGAGTTTACCAAAAGGCCGGAGTGCTTTGACCCATTGGACCAACGCTTCCAGGTAGCCGCCGTCAGCCCAAATGATTTGCCGCCGCCCGTACGCTTCCACCAATCCTTGGATCAAACCCTTGGCGGCGTCCCGGTCCTGTACGGCGGCACTGGTGATCGTCATGGCCAGAATCAATCCCAACGTGTCCACCGCCAGGTGACGCTTGCGGCCTTTGATCTTTTTCCCCGCGTCGTAGCCGCGCTCGCCGGCTTGATCGGGCGTCTTGACCGATTGGCTGTCCACGATGGCGGCGGTCGGCGCGACCTTGCGTCCCTGAGTTTTTCGCAGCCAGTCCCGCAGCGTGTCGTGGATGAAGGTCCAGGTCCAATCCTGGCTCCAGCGCCGAAAATAGCCATAGACCGTTTGCCCCGGGGCAAAGTCCCCGGGCAGGAGCCGCCAGGCGCAGCCGGAGCGGACCACGTAGAAAATGGCGTTGACCAGACTGCGCCGATCCAGGGCGGGGCGGCCGCGTTTGCCTTTGCCCGATTTCGCCGCCGGAACCAGCGACTTGATTTGGTTCCATTCTTCATCCGTCAAATCCGTTGGATAACAAGTAGAATGCGTTGGCATCCGCTCTCAACTACACTAACTCAAATCCTTGTACGATAACGATAAAGGAAAAGTTCCGGCATTTTTAAAACACGCTCTCAGAGAATCCCTTGTCCATTTTTTCCAGCACACATCATCCAGACGAGCCGCCCCGTAGCATCCTTGTGCTTCCCGAATCCACCATATGATCGCCTGCCCGCTTCACGCGCTGAGAACGCGATGCGGACCCGCCGCATAGGCGCGATGGACCGCCTTGCTGTTGTGCCCGAGCGCCTCCTGCGCGAACCGCTCCGGGTAGCCCGCTTTCCGCGCACGCTCGGCCCACGCGTATCGATACGAATGGAGCGTGACACCTTCGATGCCCAGCCCCTGGCAGCGTTGCTTGAACTCGGTCGCCCGGTCGCCTGATCGGACCCGGCGAAGTTTCGGAAACAACGGACCGTCCGCCGGAAGCCGACGAAGCACGGTCGCGATCTCAGCTCCGAAATGAACGAACGCCGGCGTTCCGGTCTTCTGTCGCGCATAGCCGATGACGTTGTTGTTCCAGTCGATCTGTTCCGCCTCCAAGCCCGCGATGTCGGATTGCGACCCGCCCAGATGCCAGCACAGTTCGTAGAAGTCCCGCCGCTCCGGATTCCTTTCACGGGCGACGATCTTGTCGTGCTCCTCCCGTGTGATCGCCCGCTTGTCCTTGAACTTGATCTCCGGCCAGAGACGTTTGGGAATGATCGGCCAGGGCAGCCAGTTCATCGAAAGACAGAAGTTGTGAATCTTGCGCAAGTGGATGTTCGTGCTGACCGTGCCCGCCTTCAGCGCCTGCAACAGATCCTCGGCCTGCGTCTCGATGACGGTTTTGTTGCGGATGCCATCAAGCGCCCGGTCTCGCACCGCCCGCGCCCACCGGTCCCTGGTCGAACCGCTCTTGGTTTCAAGCAGCGTGTTCAGGGCGTCCTGCCAGCTGCGCGTGGCGGCACCGGAGTCGGTGCCGGACAAATACGCCTTGGCGATTTGAAGGTTGAGGACGGGCTGGCGCAGCGCCTGATTCTTGGCCAGAACAATTTGCTCCGCCGAATCGCGGTCCCTGGTATTGAGTCCCGTCCGCTTTTTCGTGAGTTTGTCGAAACAGAAATATGTTCCGCGTTCGCTTCGGTACAACAGGCGATATCGAGTTTTCATAGGCCGTGATGCAGCCTAGAAGAGAAGAATTCCGGACCGTTAGGGTGCTACGGACGGGCTGGCCAGGTTTGGCCAAGTTTGGCGTCCGCAGCGATTCTGGTTCCCGTTTTGG
>JBDNGP010000094.1:0-6241 GCA_041689265.1 Verrucomicrobiota bacterium | reverse complement strand
TCAAGAAACTTGCCCAGCGAAACCGGCGCCGGGAAGAAAACCAAAAACCGGCGCACCAAAAACAAACCATACCTAACAATGACCGCCTCCTCCGTAGCGTAATTATTCGCCTCCTGAGGTCATTGATTCAAAAACGCGCCGGACTCAGAAACGGCGGGCTAGCCTCAGAGTGATCGTTGTTCTTGTTCGGCAATCTCCACTTCGCCGCTTCGCTTCGCTTGGTTCCGTCTACGGCAGCCCTTTCAACGCGCTGCTGGCTTTCACCGACGTGGTGAAGGACGCCAAGGACGGGCAGAAATACACCGAAGCCAAGATGAACGGCTTCCCCGAGGCCACGACGGGGGACGTTGAGAAAAGGATGAATTATGAATTATGAATTATGAAGTGGGGTATGTTATCCGGCCTTTTTTCATCCTTCATAATTGCCTGCGGCTGTCTCCATTCCATTCCGGCTTATCCTTCAACCTTGCTCCCGGCGGCTGATCTGGAGGCGTTTGCCAAGGAGTGGTTCAGTGCCAAGCGAAGTGTCGAGAAGCTCCAAGGCGTGGTGAATCCAGTGGCCAAGAAATGGCTGACGGAAGCCGAGGACGACCAAGTGGACACGGAGGAAAAGTATGAAGTATGAAGTATGAAGTATGAAGTATGAAGTAGAAACGGGTCGGTTCTGATGATTGACAACGTCGCAATGCTCCGAGCGCTTCCACTTGCTCGGTTGTCAAACTCGATCGGCTCGCCACTTCCATTGCCGCGATGATTCACTTTCCCAGCACTACCTTTTCCGCAGTCTGGCGGTTGTCGATCGCAATTGCCCGCAATGAAGAAGATCTGTCAACCAGAGCTGACAATTTCCGATCTCACGTCCACAATCCGGCCCTGCCATGAAACTCATCACCTCACGCCGCCACTTCCTCGCCCGCACCTCCCTGGGTCTTGCCGCATTGCCACTCATGTCCTGGCAGCTGCATACCGAAGAAGCCGGGCAAATCCTGCCGATGGGCAGCGCCCCCGCTCCGTTGGAGGCCACATGGTTTCCAAGTCGCCTGCATGCATTTGTGTGGCGGAACTGGGCGCTCGTGCCGTTGGACCGCATGGTTGAAGTTGTTGGAGCAACCCCAGGTGAAATCGCGAGCATCGGGCGCAGCATGGGATTGCATTCTCCGCGTGGATTGACGGAAGCACAGCGTCGTCGCGCGAACCTCACGATCATCCGGCGCAACTGGCATCTGCTGCCCTATGACCAGCTCCTTACACTGCTCGGCTGGACGGCGGAGCAACTGGCCTACACGCTCCGAGAAGATGATTTCTTCTTCATCAAACTAGGCAGTCTCAAACCGAACTGCCTGCCACTGCGATGGGCCACGCCGACACCGGCGGAAACCGCGCGTGCGAAAGAAATCGCCGGCATCGTGCGCGAACATTTTCCCAATGGAGGGTTGGAGGGGAACGATCCGCTGTTTTCATTCATCGAGAAACTAAAGTCGCCGATCGTTCCCGCATCGAAGCCGGCATCATTTGATGAAAAGACGCCGTTGCGCATGGGCTATTCCTACTTTGCCCTGTCCGGCGATCCTCTGCTGGACCCCACGTTGGATCCGTATCCCGATGGACTGCTCGCCCGGTTGGCTGCGGCCGGAGAAAATGCGGTGTGGCTGCATGTCGAACTCGGGCATCTCGCGCCGGTGCCATGGGTGCAGGCCACGCACATCGAGCAGCGACTCACCGCCTTGCGTGCTCTCGTCGCCCGTGCTGCGCAGCACGGGATCAAGATTTATCTCTACTTCAACGAACCGCGCTCGCTACCGAAAACATCGCCCGTGTTCAAACAACATCCCGACTGGCGCGGTGTGGAAGTTGGCGACTCCAACACAGTCTGCACCAGTGCGCCCGAGGTGCGCGCCGCGCTGCGCGATGCCATCACCGGCATCTGTCGCGCGGTGCCGGACCTGGGTGGTTTTTTCACCATCACCGCCTCCGAGAACCTCACAAATTGCTGGTCGCACGGTCAGGGCGCAAAGTGCCCGCGTTGCAAGGATCGCAAACCGGCGGAGGTCATCGCCGAAGTCAGCGCAACCATTGCTGAAGGCATTCGCGCCGTGGGTGGCAGGCAGCGTTATCTCGCCTGGGACTGGGGTTGGAATGATGACTGGGCTCTCGATGTCATTGCGCTGCTGCCCTCCGGTGTTGAACTGATGAGTGTGAGTGAGTGGGGCCTGCCCATCGAGCGCGGCGGTGTGAAATCTACCGTCGGCGAGTACAGCATCAGTTCGATCGGCCCCGGCCCACGCGCCCTGCGCCACTGGGAGGCCGCGAAAAAACGAGGTCTGCGCGTCGTGGCGAAGATTCAATGCGGCAATACCTGGGAACTCTCCGCCGTGCCGTATCTCCCCGTTTTGGAGAACATCACCCGCCACGCCACCGCGTTGCGCGACGCCGGAGTAAAGGACATCATGCTCGGCTGGACGCTCGGCGGATATCCCTCACCCAACATTGAGGCCATCTCCGAGATCAACTCCGGGGGGACGCTCGACACGCTCGCCCAAAAGCGCCACGGAACCATGAACGCTGCGGCGGCCGCCACCTTCTGGCGCGAGTGCAGCGCGGCGTTCCGGGAGTTTCCCTATAACATCGGGTGCGTGTATAACGCGCCACTACAAATGGGTCCCGCCAATCCCCTATGGCCCGCGCCCACGGGCTACGCCGCCTGCATGGTCGGCATTCCGTATGACGATCTGAACGCCTGGCGCGCGATCTACCCGGCCAAGATTTTCGCCGCACAGTTGGAAAAGGTCGCCACAGGATTTGAGGTGGCGATTGCGAAACTCCGCAGCGCCGTCCCCGAACCACCATCCGCGCTGGCCGACGAGATATTGTTCGCCGAAGCCGCCGCGATCCATTTCGCCAGTGTGGCCAATCAAAGCCGCGCGGTTGTCGCGCGCGATGCCGGGGACACCGCTGTATTGCGCCGCTTGTGCGATGCTGAGGCAGTTCTCGCCGTCCGTCTGCACGCTCTGCAAAGCCGTGATTCGCGAATCGGCTTCGAGGCCTCGAACCAGTATTACTACACGCCACTCGATCTCGTGGAAAAAGTCATCAACTGCCAGTGGCTGGCCGCGCGGCTCGAGCCGGCGGGCAAATAGGCACGTTGCCCTCACAACGACATTCAAATATCCCCTGCGGTGCCCTGACGGCGCGGCTCATCGATCCACCCGCGGATATAGGTGCCGGTCCCCATTCTCAGCTAAAACGATACGGACGGAACAGGAGCAAAATTGGGATTTTCCTGGTTACTTCATTCTTCCATCATTCCCGTTTTCCGCAGCTTTTCGGTTGGCGATTTCAACTGCCCGCCGCCGGCGGCGGCGGCGATACCGGATGGTGCACGGAATCCCAGACTGCTGAACGATGGCTGAGAATTCCTCCTCCGCGCACGTTCATCGCCGGGTGCCCGGAAACTCAGACGCCACCGTAGCGCCGATGTCGGCTGGTGTACTCCTCAAGCGCTTTGAAAAATTCCGCCTTCCCGAATTCAGGCCAGAGCGTGTCAGTGATCACAAACTCGGCGTAGGAAATCTGCCACAAAAGAAAATTGCTCACGCGCATTTCGCCGCTGGTGCGGATCAACAGATCTGGGTCCGGCATGCCGTGCGTGTAAAGGTGCCGGCTGATCACCTGCTCATTGATCTCCTCCGGATCAAGCTTGCCCTCGGCGATCTCCTTCCCGATGTGTCGCACGGCCTCGATGATCTCGGTGCGTCCGCCGTAGCTGAGCGCAAGCGTCAGCGTGAGTCCATTGTTCTTGGAAGTCGCGGCGATGGTTTTTTTGAGCTGTTCCTGAACGTTTTCCGGAAGCCGGTAAATCTGGCCGATCGCCTGCAAACGGACGTTGTTCTTGTTGAGCTCGTTGATCTCTTTTTTCAGAAACCGCAGGAGATATTTCATCAACGTATCAACCTCTGATTTGGGCCGGTTCCAGTTCTCCACGGAGAACGCGTAAAGCGTCAGATACTTGATTCCGATCTCACCGGCTCCTCGAACGACTTCCCGCACTGAATCAGCACCTTTGCGATGTCCCTGAATACGCGGAAGTCCGCGCTTCTTCGCCCAGCGCCCGTTGCCATCCATGATGATCGCAACATGGGTCGGCAGGTTGGCTTTTGCTTCAGCGCTGAGTTGTGGTGTGCTGCTCACGGTAATTCAGACCAACAGAATCCAAGATGCCTTTGACACGAATTTCACCAATTCGCGGGAATTCATGAGATTCGCGTAAGAGCATCCGGGTCCAGTCTTAGTCCGTCGCCTGCTCGTTTTCGCTCAAAGAAATATCGTCTCTTCGCGGCCCGGTCCGACGGATGCGATTTTCAACTTCGCGCCGGTCAGTTTTGAGATCGCCTGGAGATACTTTCGCGCGTTGACCGGAAGGTCAGACCATTTCCGTGACTTCGAGGTGTCGGTTTTCCAACCGGGGAATTCCTGATATACCGGCACGCATTGTTCGAGCTGGACAATATCGTTGGGCACATGCTCAAAACGCTTGCGACCGATCCGGTATTCCACACACACCTTCACCGTGTCCAGTGTGTCGAGTCCGTCAAGGTTGGTGATCGCGAGATCGTCGATGCCGTTCACCATCGTCGCATAACGAGTGGCCACGGCGTCGAACCAACCGCAACGTCGCGCACGGCCGGTGGTGGCGCCGTACTCACGCCCGAGCGCGTGCAGCATGTCCGTGACTTCCTTCGATTCGCTCGGCAGGGGGCCTTCGCCAACGCGAGTGGTGTAAGCCTTCAACACGCCAACCACCCGGTCCATGCGATGCGGCGGCACTCCGGAACCGGTGCAAGCACCGCCGGAAGTCGTGTTGGACGACGTCACGTAAGGATACGTGCCGTGATCGATGTCGAGGAACGTTCCTTGTGCGCCCTCGAACAGGATGCCTTTCTTAGCCAGCGTGGCGTGGTGGAGATACACGACCGTGTCGCAAACGTGCGGCGCGAGAAATTTTCCAGCAGCGGAGTACTCGGCAAAAACTTTTTTGAACGACAACGGTTTCACACCAAACGTCTTGAGCACGGCGTTCGCTTCCTGCAGGCGCGCTTTCAACAACGGCTCGAGGCGATCTGGGCGGACCAGATCAATGAAACGAATTCCCGTGCGGGCCGCCTTGTCACCGTAGGCCGGACCGATGCCGCGCTTAGTGGTGCCTATTTTCTTTTTGCCCTTCTTCATTTCACGCACCGCATCCAGTTCGCGGTGGTAAGGGAAAACGACATGTGCAGTTTCGCTGACGAGAAGATTCTTGCCAACCTTGATCCCAACCTTGCGCAGGCCGTTGATCTCGTCCATCAATCCGACAGGATCGATGACCGTGCCGTTGCCGATCACACAGGTTTTCTTGGAGCGAAGGATGCCGGATGGGATCAAGTGCAGAACATACTTTTTCCCAGCAACGATCACGGTGTGTCCGGCGTTGTTGCCGCCCTGTGTGCGCACCACGATGTCCGCATTTTCAGTCAGCACATCGATGATTTTGCCTTTGCCTTCGTCGCCCCACTGGGCGCCCACGAGAATGGTATTTGCCATAATAAAACCGGTCGTTTTGCGACAATAAAAAAAACCCGAACGGTAAATCCGGGGCAGAAAGCTCGCTATTTACGGGCGGAAACTAAGGACCGACTCCGGGTGTGTCAATCTTCATTGGGAGATGAATTAGGAAGCCAGGAATGAAGAGACGCATGTTTCAGGCAAACCCGCCGCTTGTGCAACCAAGTGGCAAAATCCCGTTTCCGTGAAAGTGCTGGTCAACGTCTTTACTTCTCACCCGACGGGTCCCTTTGATCAAATTGTTGCTTGAACGATGGCTGCCATTTCTTCAAATTGTAGACGATAAAAGAGGGCAGAATTATGTGGTGCGTGAGATGTAATTCCGTTTTCAACCCTAGGCGGGTATCAACACGGACACGATCATTGACCTTCTTGCTATGAAAAAGATTCCATCCAGATCACTCTTCATTTTCCTGATTGCTGCACTGCTTGCGAGTTCGCTCGCCCAACCCGCAGATTTGCAGGCCCAACGCCCCTTCACCATCGTATCGGTGCGATTTGAGGGGCAACTGATTTTTGGACCATCTTTGGTTAGTTGTTAGATGGGTTTTTGGCTTCGAATTGGGCCGGGGTTTGGTCGTCGAGGGAGGAGTGTTTGCGGTGGTGGTTGTAGTAGGATTCGATGAAATCGAAAAGCTCG
>JBDNGP010000093.1:0-31065 GCA_041689265.1 Verrucomicrobiota bacterium | reverse complement strand
TCCCCAACCGCCCCCGCGGGGGCGGTTCGGGAAGACAGCGAAGGCGGCAACAAAGCCGCCTTTACCCAAAACTAAAAACCTGATAAACCAACCCACAACAAAACAAGAGAATCTCAGCTCCAAGAAACTCAGTACACTTCAGTTGAAGATCAGAGTGGAAAATGAGAGATTGAAATCGAATTGAAACTTGGAGAGATCAAGTGCGTTTGCGTTGATCACCCGCACGCAAACAAACTGGTCGAGCAGCGGAGTAAGAATTTCGTCCTCCAACAAAACTTTCGCATCAATTCCGGCGCAGGCGAGGCAGGGGACGCAGCGGAGGACGACGAGCACTGGTTTGCCGGTTCGTTTCCCTTCCTCAAACCCCTTTTCGAAGTCGTTGTAGATCCAGCGCGGATCGTTCTCCAGCTTCGCCTTGTCATCGCGAACTGCGCCTGCGCGATCCTTCACCGTTTCGGCGTTGGTGGTCAGACACGCCAGAATTAACGCGAGATTCAGCAGCGTCTTTTGGGATTTTATTTTAAAATGGTGTTGGGCGTTCCGCAAAATGACAACGATGAATTTGTGATTCGCGGCAAGTGTTGAAGCAACGCTTGCCGCTAGGTGGAAACCCCACTAGCTTGCGACCGGATTTCGGCGAAGCGGAGAATCGCTCCTTCGTTCTGCGAAGGGGAGGAAAGTCCGAACACCGTAGGGCAGGATGCCGCGTAACCCGGTTTTTGAGCCGGGATACACGTGGGAGGCGGAGTCGCGAGACTCTCCGACGGCCAGTGCCACAGAAAACGAACCGCCCCGGGCAACCGGGGTAAGGGTGAAAAGGTGGGGTAAGAGCCCACCGCGTCGCGCGTAAGCAAGACGGCATGGTAAACCCCATCCGGTGCAAGACCAAATAGGGAACCCAGGAGCGGCCCGCTCCGGATCGCACACAAGTGCGGCGGGTTCCGGGTTCGGTCGCTAAGATAAATGATTCTCTCCCCGGCAACGGGCAGACAGAAATCGGCTTACAGCTTCGTCGAAATCCACTTTCCATGACCGGTCATTCGACCGGGAGTATGCCGCCTGCAGGTGTTCAACGTGTCCGAACGATTTCCCGGTGAAGTGTGCTCCCAAACGCGCACCCCTGTGCGTTCAGACGCCCATGGTTTCTTCACGACCGTTTGTGTTTCAGTCACGCCATGCAGGAAACTCGAACGCAACGCGCCTCCAAGGTGCGGGTCGTGTTGTTCCGCCGACACGGGCGAACGCAGACCCTTCGCATCGCCCGGCGCGTTGGCGAGACCGACTTCGCGAGTAAGATGTTTGCCGGGCGGTTTGATTTACTGATCCGACGAAGCATGGTCGATGGTCTCGGAAGCCGGATCTGAAGGCGGGGACAACTGAATCTGTGGTGCCAGACCGACGTGGGGGAGGGTGGCACCACGATGAGTGGGCGTGAAGGCGCGATTCGTTTGAACCGGCCTTTGCGCCCACTTTTGTTTCCGACACGGATGGTTGTTTCCAGCTGGGCGCGGTCCGTTCACGGGTGGATGTCAATCTTGCGACGCGCCTGTAGGATTCTCATACTGTGAATAACTCCGGGTGCGCCTCCTCCTCCTTCGGTTCGTCCCAAACCCAAACACTGCTTCCGGTGGATTGACCCGGTGTATGACACTGGCGCGCGGCGGTGTGGGAACTTTCTGGAATTTAAGAAAAACGTCCTGTGGAATTCTCATCTCGGCACCGCCGGTGCTCAGCGGAGGGCATGCTCAAAGCATTAACCACCAGCTTCTTTAAGCGCATAAGCGGCAGTCTCCGACCAACGACGTACTGGGGCCGACTGGGACAGCGGCTGGTGGAGAGTGACAAGAAAGTCATTGTGTACGACATTCGCGGCGTTCTCCATGCGACCGACACTGTGGAGGATGCCACGGACTTTTATGTCCGCCAGAAGGCGGAAGGCCGGATCGGGTCCGGCGGTGTTTATCTGCACCACGATCAAGCATGGCAGCCGGTGAACCTCGGTGATTTACGGGTACGCTAACCGCAAACCAGAACAGGGCGGTCCGGACGAACTCACCCTTTCCGGACTGCCTTTCTTATTCCGTCAACCAAACCGTCGGCGGTGTGCGGGCTCGCTTCCACGTGGGGTGAAACTTTCAGCGTTTCCAAAGCGGTTGTCGTTTCGGGGCCGATGGACGCCACGCGCATTTTTGGATACTTCTTCAACAACTTCGGCAGATCGAACCGCGCGTGGAAATGCTCGACCGTCGAGCCGCTCGTGAATGTAAGCCATTCCGCCCCGTGTTCGATCATCTGCTCGCCCGCACCGGTGCGGTCCTCGGGCTCGGCCACCGTTTGATAGACCGGAATGTCATCGACGATCGCTCCCGCCGCCGTCAGTTCTGCGGGCAGATCCGGGTTGGCCTTTTCCGCGCGAAACAGGCAGACGTTCAGATTTTCAATCGTCTCAAAATCACTCATCGCCCTGACGACGGCGACGGCCGTGTGAGTCTTTGGCTGCACGTCAACTTTGAGATGAATCGAAGCAAGACGCTCGGCCGTCGCGGGGCCGACGGCGGCGATGCGTGCGCCCCCCAGGTCTCGAAGATCCGGGAATGCCTTGAAGAAATGTTCGAAGAACATGTCGACACCGTTGGCGCTGGTGAAGACCAGCCACTGGTAGGAATTCAATTCCATCAGGCAGTCGAGCAGCGCCATCCGTTCTTCCGGCGGGGCGATGCGAATCATGGGCAGTTCCAAAACCTCAGCACCAAGCTGCTCGAAGGCGTGCGTCATTCCGGCGATCTGTTTGCGTGGCCGGGTCACCACGATGCGCTGACCAAGCAACGGACGTTTCTCAAACCACTTCAACTTGCCGCGAAGTTTGACCACCTCGCCGATGATGATCATTGCGGGCGGCTTGAAATTCGCCTCGTCCGCGACGCCGGCGATGGTCGCGAGCGTGCCTTCGATCGTTTCCTGTTTGCCCGTCGTGCCCCAGCGAATCATGGCAACCGGGGTCTTCTTTTCCATGCCGGCGGCAATCAGAGATTCGGAGATGTGCGCGATCTGTTTCACTCCCATGAACACGACCTTGGTTCCGGGAGAATTGGCGACCGCCGACCAGTCAACCGTCGGGGCGGGCTTGTCCGGATCTTCATAACCGGTGATGACAACAAACCCCGAGCTGTGATCGCGATGAGTGATGGGAATTCCAGCGTAAGCCGCAGCCGCAGAAAAAGAGGAGACGCCGGGAACCACTTCGAAATCGATCTTCGCCTGGGCGAGATGCGCGATCTCCTCTCCGCCACGACCAAAAATGTAGGGATCGCCACCTTTGAGCCGGACGACGGTTTTACCTGCAGCGGCAAGGTCGACCAGCATCTGGTTCAGCTTGACTTGGGGAATCGCGTGTTGTGCCGCGCGTTTGCCGCCGAAGATCAGTTCCGCCGATTCGGGAGCGAGGTGGAGCAGGTTGCGGTTGATCAGCGCGTCGTAGATCACGACGTCGGCTTCACGCATTGCCTCTGCGCCGCGGAGGGTCAACAACCCGGCCGCACCCGGACCCGCACCAACCAGAAAAACTTTGCCTTTCAATGTCTTGCTCATGAGCGGCGGGAATAGAAAGGGCGGCGGACAAAAAAGACAAACTTCTATTTGCCGCGGAAAGTCCGTTGGCCCATAGACCGAATTGACCGGGACCATGGCTCTTGGGGAGTCGATACCGCGCGGGAGTCGATGCCGTATTCAGCTGATCGTGTTCTGGCCTCGCGCATATGGGTTTAATTGAAGGAGGTCATCAGGATTCCGGGCGAAGAATGATTCCGACGGAATGGTTCATTTTACCGATTTCGAACGAGGGATCATGAACTGACATTTCTGTGAAAACAGCTTGCAGAAAAGGCTCAAACGGTGCATTTGAATGCGCGTCTAACACATTTAAGACCAAGAAACGACATCCAATTTATGGCAAAAAAACCAACCACCATCGAAGCCAAGTACAACAAAACTCAGATCCTCGACTCGATCGCTGAGAGCACGGAACTGTCCCGCAAACAGGTCGGCGCAGTTCTCGAAGAACTCGGCAGTGTCATCGAACTTCACATCAAGAAGAAGTCAGTCGGAGAATTCGTTCTCCCAGGTCTGCTCAAGATCAGCACGATCAGCAAGCCGGCCACCAAGGCTCGCAAGGGCATTAATCCTTTCACCAAGGAAGAAGTTATGTTCAAGGCCAAGCCTGCTTCGACTGTCGTGAAGGTTCGTCCTCTCAAGAAGCTCAAAGAAATGGTCTAATCGAACGTGTTTGATTTTAAAAAGGGCTGTCTCTGGAAAGAGACAGCCCTTTTTTGTTTCTGAATTGCTTACGCTCGAATCGCGTCCACTGCCGTCTTGTCACGCTTCTCCGGGCCGAGGTGATCCTTTGCTCCCATGGCAGTGAGCATCGTGTTGTATACGTCGATGCCTTCCGCATTCACATCCATGATCTGGTCGGTCTTGAAGCGGCCGTTTGCGCCGCTGATCGCATGGAACACTCCCGATAGTTCGCGTTTCACATCGGAGTGCCGTCCGTCACCCGACTCGGTGGAGATCGTGATCAGCGAATTTTCCAAAATCGTTTTGCCGTTCGCTTCCTTCGATTCATCGAGTCGGCTTAGGAAGTAGGCGACCTCGCGCATTTTCATGTGAGCGTGTGCGCGGAGTTGTTCGTTCTTCTTCTCTTCGTTGAACTTGTGCCACCACTCGTGACTGCAACCTGCGGAACCGCTGGCGTTCAGTTGTGCAGCGTCGTTGAACGTAAATAGTTTTCGCCCGTCGTATTCGTAGTCGCCGGTGATCCGCAAGCGCTCGCCGGCCGCGAGGAACGTCAGCGCACCAAAGCGGGTGCGATCGGTCTGAATCGCCAGAGCATATAGATCCGCCATCAAACGCCATTCGTCGGTGAGCGCTTTCAACTCCATGTCGATGCCTTCGCCGCCGGGATCGGCCTCGCCGCCGTGCGCGAGAGTGGAACGGTTCGGCAGGGCCGGTGCGTTCGGGTCCTTCTCGCTTATTTCGTAGGCGCGTTGTTCGAACTCCCGGATTCGATCGAGATGATCCGCCACGCGCGCCTTTGAAGCGGCACCGAGCGGTGAATTTGCGCCGGTGTAATACTGGTATTGCCCGAGGACGGAATCGAGCACGCTGCGTTTCAACCGTTGTTGGCGGACGTTCGTGCTGTCACCCATCGACACGGAACCGAACACCCGATCAAACAAGTCGCGCGGTTTCTCCTGGATGGTGGCAGCGACGGTGCCGTCCTGATTGTAACTGTGCACATAGCGGCTGACCCGGCTGCGACGAAAATAGGTTCCGGCGATCAATGTAGGAACCATTCCTGAGGGCATGCCATCCGGGTAGTGGGCCTTGCGAATCACCTGATCAATGGAAGGCCCGCCAGCCTTGGCTTCGCCTGAGGGCGGCTCCGCAGTGAAAGCGCCTGAGGCTCCGTCAAAGTGCGCATTGAGTCCCGACTCATCACAGCGAACTTGATCGACGTTGCGCATGATCAGCAGTTTCTTGCTCAACGGTTTCAACGGTTCGAGCACACCGTCGAAGCCTTCCGTCTGGAGCGGGGCAGGGATGCCGAGACCAAAGAACACATTAAATGAACGAACGGGAATGACGTTCTCCGATGCGGCTTTCGCGGACGTGACGATCATCTCCTCAAGCAGCGGTAAACCGATGGCGACGGTTCCCAATCCCTTGAGCATGGTGCGGCGGCTGATGTGTGTGTGTTTCATTCTATGTTTTCAGATTATGTTTTCAGATTCGTGTTCTTCGTTGATTTCGAGTGGACGAGCGGCTAGTTCGAAGCCAGATCGTCACTCTCTGTTCGTGTGGTCCGGATCAGATCGCTGGTGACGATCGCGGTGATCAAGCTGGCATAGGTCCCACCATTTTTCTGCGCTGTCTCATGAATTCTGTCAAGAAAGGGCACGTCCTTCGACTCCAGCGGGCGTCCCAACGCAAACTGCGCGAGCTTCCAAGTGATGGTTTCCTGGACCCGCCCGCTGTTCGCCAGCAGATTCATGAGCTCTTCAGATGTTTCGTAAGCAACGGGTTTTGCGTCACCGGGAAACAAGATCTCACCGTCTTCGCGTAGGACGTTGCCGAACCGGTCCTCTTCATAAAATGAACCCAGTCCATCGAACTTCTCGAGACCGAACGCGAGTGGTTCGAATTTCGAGTGACAGCCCCCGCAGGATTTATTGTCGATGCGATCTTTTGCGATCACTCGATGGGATTGTCCGGGGCTCGATGGAACGGGCGTTGTGTCGAGGCCGGGTGGTGGATCTTTGACCGTGCCCCGCAGGAGATCGTGCAGAACGAACAAGCCGCGTGTGACCATTGACCCGTTGTCACCGCCGATGGTGAGGACGCTTCCTTGGGTGAGCAATCCGCCACGGGCAGGCACGTCTGATAAATCGTAACGCGTGAATTCTTCGCTCTCTGTTTTCAGTCCGTAATGCTTCGCAAGGCGTGGCGTCACGTACGTAAGCTGCGCATTCAATAGATCTGACAATGGCCGGTTCTGCTGCCAGACCACGTCTTCGAAAAAGGCGATCGTTTCGTCCCGCATATCATCCGCAAGCTCCGGATTCCAGTTGGGAAATTTCTCTGCATTTGGTCGCAAGTTCTGAAGCCGTCCCAGGTTGAGCCATTCGGAAATGAACTGCACGGACCGCGATTGGGCCCGTGGATCTTGCAACATCCGTTTTGCCTGAGCCTCAATCTGGTCCGTACCAAACAACTCGCTCGCATCAGCCGCGCGGATCAACTCCTCATCCGGTGGTGCGCCCCAAATCGTGTAACTGAGTCGCGACGCCAGTTCATACTGGCCCACCGGCCACGTTGTGCCGTCACCGCGTTGGTTCTCGATCCGATAAATGAACCGGGGCGACTGAAGCATCGCTTCGATGATGTAGCTGATGGCTTCGTCGGTCGTGCCCCCTGCGCTGGCCACGGTCGTTGAGATGCCGCGATAGACGACCAGTTCGTGCTCTTCCACTGGACCCCGCAAAAGCCACTTGCCCATCTTCTCGATGAGCTTGCCCATGTCGTTGTCCGTGAACTTCACGTTCTGTGAAAAGCGTTTGGTGAACGTCGGGACGTCCATCGTGCCGACGATGATTCCGGCAAGTTGCGCGTAGGCGTTCACGTGCTCCATGTCGACGTTCAGATTGTAGGCGGTGTTGCTGAAACCGTCTGCGCGCAGGTCTTTCGGCAAGATCTCGAGTGCCTCTTCCTCGATGTCCACTCCGACGGCTACGCGAACCGTCTCCACGTATTCCGGAACGGTGAGCCGTCGAACCCAGTTCTGTTCAGCGACCCCTTCGTTCTCGTAAATGACAGGATCAATCTGGTCGGTGGTCCAGATGGCGCCTTCGTTGATCCATTCCTTCAGCAGGTCTTTTTCGCGCTGCGACAACGGCGTTCGATCTTCCGGCATTTCATTGGTGTCGACAGATTTCCAGAGATAACTCTCCGTCGCTTTGCCGGGCTCGATGACCGTGCCGCTGCTGCTGCCGGCCATCGCCATGTCTTTCCGTGACAAGTCCAAATCGCCCTTTGCGATGGCCGAGTCATGACACTCGAGGCAATGTTTCGCCAGCAGCGGAGCAATCTCCTCGTTGAACAGTTTCGCACCGTGCGGGAGTTCGTTCTGCGCGAGTGCTCCGGGAGAAACCTTGTAGTCTGGTCCCGCTTCAAAATTCTGTTTTACTTCGTTGGGCAACAAACTGCGGTTGTAGATCGCAACCAGGTGATAGGTCCCGAGCCACTGACGATTTCCGCCGAACTCATCCGCCAGAGTCAATCGGAACAATTCCCAGTTCACCGTCGTTCCGGGAATGTTCTTTTTGGCAACTTGCTTTCCGTTCAAGTAAACACGAGCCACACCCGCTCGGTCCCGCGCATAGACCACGTGGGTGAGTTCTATCTCCACCGTATTTGGCTGGAGAGTCAAAGAGGGAATGCCGTTGACTCCGGTCTGGGTGGTTCGCAGTCGGATGTCATACTTATCGCCCTCCTGACCAAGGGTGATATCCCGCTGACTGCCATCCGCAGAAATGGATACGATCCGGGCGGGGCCAGCCTGCGTCGTGTTTTCCGGAGTGATCCAGGCCTCAATGCTGACTTCGCCGGAGCGCCGGATGGATTCAACCAGTCGGGCGGACGGTTTGTCCGCCATGATCTGAGCCTTCCCGGTGATCTTCAACGACCCAGCAGAACGCTCCACGCCGTTGACGTTCGAGATCTTCAAATCGACGGGTTTACCGACGCCGGCCCGGTCCTTCACGATATCGCCCCCGGTCGAACTGAAATCGTAGAGCACCTGCAGACCCGTCTGCGAGCGGCCGATCACATCTGGTCGCTCTGCGGAAGCCGCGACGCCTGCGAGCATGGTGACGATCACGGAAAAACGTCTATAGCAACTGGATCTGAAGGGATTCATTTTATTGAAAAAACTGACCCCCGCCAGGGTAAGTGTCAATTTAAACAGTTTCGCGATGTCGCTTTTGGGAAACAACGACGGAGGCCTGTCGCGGCCCGGCACCACGTTCGACCGGATCGGAACAATTCCAACGGGAGACGTGCTTCGGTCATGCGAGAACCTCCCTCACGACGTTTCCATACACATCGGTCAGCCGAAAATCGCGACCGGCGTGACGGTAGGTCAGGCGCTCATGATTCATCCCGAGAAGATGCAACACGGTCGCATGCAGGTCGTGCATGTGGACCTTGTCGCCGATCGCTTTGAAGCCGTAATCATCGGTGGTGCCGTGCGCATGGCCTGCCTTCACACCGCCGCCCGCCAGCCAGACGGTGAACCCGCCCGGATTGTGATCGCGTCCATCCTTGTCCTGAGAAAAGGGAGTTCGACCAAACTCACCTCCCCACCAGACGAGCGTGTCTTCAAGCAGGCCGCGGGCTTCCAGATCTTGCAATAAACCCGCCACCGGCTTATCCACGGCCTTCGCATGGAAGGCGTGTTTTTCCATCTTGGAATGCTGATCCCAACGTGGATTGCTTCCATCGTTATCGCTATAATTCACCTGTACGTAACGCACGCCGGACTCGGCCAGACGTCGGGCCATCAGGCATTGCCGTCCGAAATCTTCGGTAGCCGGGTCGTCCATTCCGTACAACCCGCGCGTCGCCGCAGATTCACCGCCCAGCTCAAAAATTTTCGGCGCATTCATCTGCATGCGCCAGGCGAGCTCAAACGAATTGATGGTGGCGGCGATCTCCGGCTCGTTCTCCGCACCGCCGGTCTGCGCGTGATTCAGGGATTGCAAGAGTTTGAACTGGCGTTCCCGCTGCGACATGGAAAGCCCCGGGTTGGTCAGGTTCTGTATGATGGCTTCGCTTGACGGTTTTTCAGCCGCCCCGACCGAAGTGCCCTGATAATCGGCGGGCAGAAACGCGTTGCCATAATTCTGCGGGCCACCCATCCGTGCCGTCGGACAGAGTGTGACAAAACCGGGCATGTCCAGGTTGGCGGTGCCCAGTCCGTAGCTGACCCAAGCGCCCACCGACGGCCGGATCTGGTTGACGGAACCGGTGTGCAGAAACAGCGTCGCCGGCCCGTGCGCCACACCTTCGGTGTGCATGCTGTGGATGAAACACATTTTGTCGACCTGCGTCGCCAGATGCGGAAACAGGTCCGAGACCCAACGACCGGACTGCCCGTACTGTTTGAATTCCCAGAGCGGCTTCATCATCCGCTGCTTCGTCAGTTTGCCGAGATTGTTGAACCGGTATCCGACGATGTCCACCTCCCGGTCATGATCCGCGACGAGCTTCGGCTTGAAGTCAAAGCTGTCCACGTGGCTGGGCCCCCCCTGCATGAAGATGAAGATGACGCGCTTCGCACGCGCCGGAAAATGCGGCACCCGCGCGGCCAGCGGGCTGGCGGTCCCATCGACCGCACCGAAAGTGTCACGACACATCCCGGCCAGCGCGATGGATCCAAAGCCGCAGGCGGTGCGACGTAACATTTCACGCCGGGAAAGACCCGGGCCTGACAGGTGCCCGATGGAGGGGAGATTCATGGTTGGGGTGTCGGGTGTGCGGTGATCAGTTTAAGTAACGAAAATCTACGCTGGCAAAAACGGCCTGGATCAACAACGCCCAGTCATCGGCGTTCGAGGTCCCGGACTCGCCGAGAAACTGTTCGGCGAGGATACGCTCCTGCCGGCCAGGCAAGCGACCCAGTGCTGCGAGGTAAAGTTCATCCAGGGCCTTTGCGCGGTCAGGCGTGCCTTTACCCACAAGGCGTCTCGCCGTCAGCGCGGCCGAGTTGATCACAAACGGGTCGTTCAGAAGAAAGAGCGATTGCGTCGGCAGCGTGGTGGTGCTGCGCCGGCCGGAGGTGAAACTCGGGTTGGCAAAGCCGAACACCTCGAACAGCGGGTTCATCCCTTCCTCCCGGAACACCGGTACATACACGCTTCTCACCGGAGGATCCAACAGCGATTTCACATCGACCCTGGCCCGGCTTAACGCGGTTTCACCCCGCACCGAATCTGGAATCGTGGTGTCCACCTGACCCGCTTTCAATTGACCGCTCACGCTCAGCATGGCGTCGCGGATTGCTTCCGCCGGCAGTCGTCGACGCGGCATGCGCCACCAGAGCGAGTTCGCGGGATCCAGCGCGAGATCGGCCTCGCTGGAAAACGAGCCGAGCCGGTAGGTGCGTGACAACACCAGTTCGCGAATCAACGTCTTGGTGGACCAGCCGGATCGCACCAGTTCTGACGCGAGGTAGTCGAGCAATGCCGGATGCGTCGGGCGATCACCTTGAACCCCGAAGTTGTCCACTGATTTCACCAAGCCGCTTCCGAAGAGGTGATGCCAGAGGCGGTTCGCATAAACGCGCGGCGTCACCGGATTGTTTGCGCTCACCAGCCAGTTGGCCAGCTCCAGCCGTCCGCTGCTGCCCGCCGGAATTTCAGGCCGGGCGTTGTCGGCGCCCATCACCTGAAGAAAACCGCGCGCGACAGAAGGTCCCTTGTCATGAACGTTTCCCCGGAGCAACAGGTGGCTGTCGCCCGGATCCTCCTGATCCTCGATACTCACGGCCTTCGGTAGCGGGGGCGGCGCTGATTGTTCGAGTGATTTTAATTCCGCCTCAAGCGCGTTGATTTGTTCGGCGGCGTCCACGCCGCCGTCTTTCTTGAACTGCGCAATCTGCTCCTTCAGGCAGTGCTTCTTCTCCTGATAAACTTCGTGGGCGTACTCAAGTTCCCGGTCGAGAGGGAGCGTCCGGTGAACCAGAGTAGAGACGTTGCCGAGCACTAGTGTTTTCGTGCTGCGGAAAATCCCCGCGAGCGCATAGTAGTCGCTCATCGGCACCGGATCGAACTTGTGATCATGACATCGCGCGCAGCCCAGAGTCATGCCGAGAAAGGTCCTCCCCATCGTGTCGATCTGTTCGTCCACGGTATTCATGCGCAGAAGTTCCTTGTCCTGCTGATCGAGATTCTTGGGGCCCAGGGCCAGAAAGCCGGTGGCCACTAGGCAGTCGGCCCGCTGCCGGTCGTCGGTGCTCGGAAGGAGGTCCCCGGCAACCTGTTCGCGGATGAACTGGTCAAAGGGTTTGTCCGCGTTGAACGAGTCGATCACGTAGTTCCGGTACCGCCACGAATCCGGGAGAATTGCGCTGCGACCACCTCCTGTCGATTCCGAAAACCGCGCCAGGTCCAGCCAGTGCCGGCCCCATTTCTCACCAAACCCCGGGGAAGCGAGTAACCGGTCGACGGTCGCCCGGTACCGCGTCTCATCGGGGTTTTCGACAAAGGCCTTGAGCTCCTGAACCGATGGGGGCAGCCCGGTCAGATCAAAGTAAATGCGACGCAACATCACTTCGGGAGAAGCCGTCGCCACCGGACTGATACCTTTGGATTCCTGCGCCTCGCGAATGAAGAAATCCACGGGCGTCAACGGCCAGGTGGAATCCGCGACCGCCGGCAAATCGGGTTTAACCAACGGAAGAAACACCCAGAACCGCCGGCCCTCCTCCAGGTCGATCCCGATTTCGCGCTTCATCTTTTGTTTCCCGGAGCGCGGATCGGGTGCCCCGCGTTTTACCCATTCCTCAAGCAGCGCAATTTCAACATCCGGCAGGCGGCCCTTGGGCGGCATCTCCAGATCGGCATTCTGATAACGGACCGCGCGGATCAACAAGCTAAGTTCCGGGTCGCCCGGCACCAGCGCCGGGCCGGTTTCGCCGCCCTGCTTCCAGCCTTCCGCCACGTCCAGTTGCAGTCCTGCCTTGATCTTTTCATCCGCCGAATGACATTCGTAACATCGCTTCACCAGCAGGGGGCGGATATTGTTCTCGAAGAATTCCAAGTCCGTCCCGGCGTGAGCGCCTCCCGCCACCGTCAGCAAGCACACTGCGAGCAGACGGGCGGCGAATCGATTGATCCGGGACATGGGCATGACCTTCTTCTTACCCGAAAATCCAGGGCGTGGCCAGCATCAATCATGGTTTATCAAAAACTAGGATCACCTGATCTTTCGGCTGCGCACCGGTAAAGTCTGCCTGCGGGAAATGAATCTAAAACCCTCCACGTTCAGCGAGCAGTGCCAGATTGAGAGTAGTCAACGTTGTATCCTTGTTCGCGAAGCAACTTGAGCTTGTAAGTGAGAGACCGACGACTGATTGCAAGGGTCTTCGCCGTTTCAGTCCGGTTGAATCCGTGACTGCGCAAGGCGTTCAAGATTGCCTCCCGTTCGATTTCCTCCAGCCGCTGTGTGTCTGCCAGCGGGGCGCTGAGGCTGACCGGGGAGATGCGGGTGCTTTCGAGTCCCGCACGAACGCGGTTGGGCAGGTGCTCGGGAATAATTATTTCACCTCGCGAAACGAGCGCGGCGCGTTCCATCGCGTTCTTCAGCTCGCGCACGTTGCCAGGCCAGGAATAGTTCTTCAGGCATTCAACCACTGAATTCGAGAACCGTGGTTTGCCCTGCACAAACAGATGAATGAAAAGCGTTGCCAGCGGGAGAATATCCTCAGCCCGTTCACGGAGCGGGGGGATGTTCAATTCCAGCACGTTTAATCGGTAGTACAGATCTTCGCGAAAGCCGCCATCCTCAATCTGTTTCTCCAGATCACGATTGGTCGCCGCAAGTATCCGGACATCTGTTTTCAAATCCGTGTTTGATCCAACCCGCCGGAAACATCCGTCCTGTGTGATGCGCAATAGTTTCGCCTGAAGGCCCGGCGACATCTCGCCAATCTCGTCCAGAAATATGGTTCCACCGTTCGCCGCCTCAAAATGGCCGATGCGTTTTTGGTGTGCGCCCGTGAACGCGCCTTTCTCGTGCCCAAACAGTTCGCTCTCCAGAAGATTCTCCGGAATCGCGGCGCAGTTAATTTTGATGATCGGCGCGGTTAACCGTTTGCTCCAGCCGTGAATCGTATCCGCCAAAACTTCCTTGCCGACACCGCTTTCGCCGGTGATCAGGACACGACTGTCCGACGGCGCAACGAGTGCAGCGTCCCGAAAAACCGACTGCATGAGCGGGCTCTGAAAAATGACGCCGGTCGGGAACGGCAACGGATGGTCGCCGGGTTTGGATTCGGGTTGTCTGGCCCCGGTCACGCTCGTGACCACGGCACGTAGTTCATCCAAATCGATGGGTTTGGAGAGATAGTTCAACGCGCCGTCCCGCATGGCATCGACCGCGTCGCGGATGTTGGCGTGCGCCGTGACGAGGAGGACGGGCAAATCAGCGTGATCGGTGCGCAGTTGCTTCAACATCTCCAGTCCGGACAAGCCCGGCATTCGAACATCCGAAATGACCATCGTAAATGTACCGCCCCGCAGAATCGCCAATGCTTCCTTGCCCGACGAGGCCTGTGTCACCGAAAAACCGATTCCAGTGAGAAACGCGTTCAACAGGCTTCGTTGTCCCTGATCATCATCAACAATCAGGATGTTTAAATTGGCTTCGTGACTCATGGGATTGAACCCCCCAGTCTTAATGGGGACCGGTGGGAAGTGAAGACTGAAATGCAGGAGGGCTACTCTTGGGGGGCCATCGATCGGGCGGAGAGGAATGTCCAATTCCAAGAATGGTGAATCTGTCTCCTCCCATTTTTAACCGCTTCACTGCCTGGCTGTCTCAGGAATTTTTGGTGGTCGACCGGACCTGTTTTACGTGCGTGATTCTGAAGATGGCGCCCGTCGGTTCATTCGGCAGGCATTGGATCTCCCATCCGTGCGCAGAAACGATCTGCTGAACAACAGAAAGTCCAAGGCCGGTGCCATTTTGGTGCATGGTGAAGTAGGGTTTGAAAATCTCGATGCGGTTTTCAGGGGAAACACCCGGGCCTTCGTCCCGCACCTCGATCAGTACCTGGTCGCCGTCGCCGGGCAGAAGAGCAATCTCGATTCGCCCCGGATTTTCAACCGCTTGCACCGCGTTCATCACGAGATTGAAAAGCACCTGACGCAGCATTTGATCGTCGGCCTCGATCGTTTGTTCCTCCGGCGGTGTTTCGATTTGGACGTCCTTTTCTTCCGCGTCCATTTTCAACGCGCGCGCAATGTCGCCCGCGATTCGGGTGAAGGACACCGGGCCAAGCCGGACTTCGCGCGGTTTCGAGAAGTTGATGAACTCGTTAAGCTGGGCGGTGACCCGGTCGGCCTCTTCAATGATCGCGCCGGACCGTTCGCGGACGTCGGCAGGCGCATCTTTTTGTTGTGAAATCATCTGGGCGATCCCGCGAATGAGGTTCAGCGGGTTGCGCGTTTCGTGGGCAAGCCCGGCGGCGGAGAGGTTCATCTTCTTGAGGTGCGCGTTCATCTCGCTGGCCTTGACCAGGCGCAGTTGCAGCTCGGAAGACTTCGCCAGGTTACGCCAGGCGAACGCGGACACGGCGGCGGCGGCCGTGGCAAACAGGACGATGGCCAGGCGCATCCACAGATCGCGGGAATTCATGGCACGCATCAGGTCGCTGGAGAGAACGATCAGAAAACTGTGAACGCCGCGTTTCTGAATGACCTCTTGATATTCCGTTTCATCCATCCACGGAGGCCGACCAAAAGGTGGTCGACCGGACGCTGGGCGGATACGACCTTCGCTGCGGAACTCGTCGCCCCGTTGCACGGCGTTGGGGTCTGCTCCGGGCGTGGCTGGAGGTGGCAGGCGATTCTGGGACGGCGAATTTGTTCCGTCGCGTTCGCCCCGTTCGCCGCGTCGACGAAAGGAGGAGCGATCCGGAATTGATTCGGGCGACATGACGATCGCAGTGGTTTCGCCGTGGTCCGGGTCGAGGGCGTTGCCGAGGTCAATGAGGTTCATCAAGGTCAGCGAGTAATCGCTCCAGACCACGCCCGGCCCGGACAGGGCTTCTTTGGACACTTCGACCGGGACCCCTGCGGACGCGACCGGCAGTCCATCGGCACTAAGCACAACAACGGAATCGAGATCACCTGGGCGGATGAGGTCCTTGAGAGCCGCTTCAAATCGATCCTGGGAAATGAATCCACCAAACCGGCGTTGAGAACGGACGACGATTCCCAACGTTGAAGTAATGTCCCGGCCTCGATTGATTAGCGTCTGCCGGTTGGCGTTTCGAACCCGGACATGCTCGACGCTCTCCCAGGTCACGACCCCAATCCATAACGCAGCAAGTATTGCGTAAACGGGCAGACTTCGTTTGGTCAGAAACCAGGGCACGGTTTTCGAGTGGTGAACAACAGCGGATGACAGGGGACTATTCTGGCTTCTTTACCTCTTCCTTTTCAATCGGAATCCCTTCGACGAAACGTTCGAGGTCTTCCTTCTTGAACACTTCAGGTGCCATCTTGAGTTTTTTACTTTCCGAGACGGACAGTTTTGCCAGTTCAGCCGGGCTCCGAACCACATTCGGTGTCATGAAGATCAGCAGCTCAGTCTTGGTGTCTTTTTTAACGGTTCGCTTAAAGGCCCATCCCAGACCTGGAATGTCACCGAGAAGCGGAACCTTTCGTACCTGTTCCACCTTTTGCGAGGCGATCAGGCCGCCGATCACAATCGTCTCACCGCTTGGTGTCACGACGACCGTGTCGGCGGAGCGCTTGTCAATGACGGGGGAGCTTACTGTGTTGGAGATCGGAACCGTCTGATCGCTGAGCGCGGAGATCTCCGGAGACAGGATCATTTCGACCAGCCCTTCCTGGGTGATGAAGGGGGTCACGCGGAGGATGATTCCGATGTCCTGGTACTGCACGGTGTTGACGGTCTGCCCCGTATCCGTGATTCGGGAATTGGTGATGAAGGGAACCGACTGCCCGACCATGATGGTGGCCTCTTGATTGTTCCGCGCCAGGATGCTGGGGCGGGAGAGGATCTCCGTTTTGCCGGACACCTGCAGCGCGCGAATCATCAGATCCACGTCGTTGTTCGCAAAGCTGTAGAATCCACCCCCGAGTGCTGCCTGCGTGGCAGCGAGTCCAAAATCGGTACCTCCGGACTGTGTGTTTCCGTTGGCACTGGTGTGGGTGTAACTCCCCTCGACACCGAAATCGAGATCGTCATTATGCGTGACTTGGAGGAAGACCACGTTGATCAACACCTGGGGCTTGGGCTGGTCGAGACTGGCGATGACCCGCTTGATGTTCTCGTTGGTTTCTTCATCCGTGATGACGATCAAATTGCGCGTCTCTGGATCGCTCGTGATCATGGCTTCACCCACCATCGTGTTGTTCGGATATGACCGCGTGGACGCACCGGCGGCGGCGGCGCTGCCACCGGCACCAAAGCCGCCCGTCCGTTGCTGGGCCATTGAGGTGAGGGCCGGGGCACAAAGTAGCGTCATGGCCAGCAGGCTGGTCTTGAGGACAGTGTTCTTTCGTCTGCACATAAGCTTGGTGGTATGAGGCATGGGTTGCTCTTGGAAAAACTATGGATTAACGGAAACCGCCCTGGCCACCGCCGGTGTTGCCCAATCCGCTGTTTTGGTTTTGTCCCTGTGATTGCGCAGAGTTTTGGGAACGTGTGTTCAGGGCGTTTTGATTTTGAGTGGTCTGAGTGTTCCGGGAATTTTGACCCTCGAACAGATTGCGCAAAATGGCTTCAACTTCGGTCACATCGCTGTTCTCCAGGTTGTAGACATAGACCTTCTGTTTCTTGGAGGTGCTGGAATCGAGTTGCGCCACCATCGCGGCAATCTGCTCCATCATGTCCCTCGAAGCCGAGACGACCACGGAGGAGGTTCGCGCGTCCGGGACGGCAAGCACCTGCGTCTGTTTCTTGGCGCGATCACTTTCAGTCGTGGCCGCAGTCTGGCCGCCCCCACCGCCACGTCCTCCGAAGGGGCCACCGCCAAAGCTCACACCGTTACCCCGGCCATTTGTTGCGTTCGCGGCAGTCGGATCGGGAAACAGATTCGTCAGCAGTTGCGCCATTTCCGTGGGATCTGCGTTGTTCAGATGGAATACGCGTACTTCGGTGACGTCCTGCACGGAAGTATCCACGGACGCAATCAGTTGTGCCACCATCGGCATGTATTCGTCGGGGGCGGCAATGATCAAGGAGTTGCTGTGTTCGTCGGCAACTGCAGTGACTTTCGTTGCCGCCTGAAGACCAGCGTTGTCGTCGGGCGTCTGGGTGTCAGCATTGCCACCGCGGCCCCCGCCGCCGCGACCGAAACCACCAAACCCGGGGAAACCACCGCGGCCTCCGTTGTTGTTGGCGGTGGTGCTGGTTGATTCTTTGAACAGGTTGTTGATTGTCGCCGCCAGTTCCGTGGCGTCGGCGAATTTCAACGGAAACACCTGGAGGGTGGAGACGCTTGATACGGCCGTGTCCAATGCGGCGACAATTTCGACGAACCGGCGAATGTTCTCCTGTGTGTCGGTGATGACCAGCGCATTGCCTCCTTCATTTGCCGTCATCGTGGCCGTGGCGGGCAGGAGTGGCTGCAGATCGGTGGTGAGTTTGGCGGCATTGATGTAGCGCACTGGAACGATCTGCGTGACCATCTCCGCATTTCTCGGAATGGCCTCGGGCTTATTGCCGGTCTTCACCGGGATGTTTCGCTTCTTCGCATCCTCTTTCGAAACCACGGTCAGTTTTTTTCCGTCGCGAATCGCGGCGTAACCGTTCTTGTCCAGTGCGGAGTTCAGAATGTCCACGGCTTCGTCGGTCGTAATGGGCCGGTTGCTCCAGGCGTCCACGGTGCCGCTCACCTTGGTTTCGAGAACGATCGTGAACCCGGCGGCTTCGCTGAGATAGTCCAGAACCAGATCCAGCGGCACGCCCCGGAAGTTGAGACGCAGTTCCGGTTCAGCGGATGCTCTTTCTTGAGCGGACAGGCGCGGCGAGGCCGATGCCACCGCCAGCAAGATCGTCAGACAGGTCAGGGTCGTTTTCATCATTTTAATTCGTTCTTACGTTTTTCCAGAAGCCGCTTGAGGGCATCGCTGGGTTCGCTGGAGCTGCTTGGGACGCTCGCGCTTGAAGCACTTTCAACGGATGCGGTCTTCTCAATTGAAGACGGCCGGGAGAAATCTGCGTTACTGGTTATTTTCCATTCACCGGCATCTTCCCGGCGCAACTGCTCGCCGATTTTCAACTCGATCGACTGGTCGTCCTTCTTGAGCTCCACTTGATTCGCGGAAATTGCCCGCACTGAATAGCCGGCGAACGTGTCGCCACTCTTGACGGCCTCGCGATACAAGGATGAAGACCCGTCAAAGAACGCGAACGTGCCCTTCGAGTAAGTCATGATGCCGGTCAACCCAATCGTGTCGACCACGGGCACTCGCGCTTTCTCAGGCGGAGGCTCGGTCTTCGTCCGTGGCGCACTGCGGTCGGGATCGAAAATATTCCGGCTGCTGATCAGTGCGAAAGATTCTGGTTTCTCAGTTTCATCTGTTTTTTCCGATGCTTCCACAACCGCTGTGGTGGCGTCGTCAACGGGTTCCATATCTTCCGCAACGGCGGGTCGCGCTTGCCACATGAGCGTGACGATCAGTGCAAAGACCCTTAGCCGAAGGAGAAACCCGTTCGTGGTCAGGCTGTGGCCAAAAGAAGTAAGAAGAGACGTCATGGGTTGATTTCCAAGGGTGCCAGACGCAGACCGCTGACCAGCAGGCCCAGCGCGAGTTGTTGTCCGTTCTTGTCACGCGATGCGAGTTCCACCGATTCGATCCGCAGGGCCATCGGTGAGTTTTCCACCACCTGCAGAAACGCTGTCAGCGCGGAGATATCGCCGTTGGCGTCCACCCGGCATTCGAGCAATGAATAGTCCTCGGAGTCACCACGTTTCCATTGGGGTTTGATGGAGCTGACGCTGATGCGCGTGTCCTTTGACCATTTGTCAAACGCTTCGAGCATTGATTCCTCGGCCTGCGAGCTGTTGTTCGGAAGCGTGTTGCGGCGCATGTCATTCCAACGGCTGTTCGTGATGTCCTTTCGGTCAATCGTAATCCTGCCCGCCTCAATTGATTTCTCAAGCTGAGCGATCGTCTCAGATCGAGTCTGCCAGCTGGCGGTCAGCGGCGTGAGCAACATCTTGTCGATGAGGAACAGGGCGACGATGGCTGCGGCGATGATGACCAAAAGTTGCTGGCGGTTTTCGGCTTTCATTGCGTGCCGCCTTTCTGCCAGTTGAAATTGAAGCTGAACTGCAACGGAGCCTTGCCCCGCATCTGGTCTACCTTGAGCTGGGCCACTGTTTTTTGGTCCCGCAGATTGTCGAGCATGTTCAGGAAGTCGGAATTGTTTTCCGCCACACCCGTGACGGTGACGGCGGATTGATTCCGAATATCCACAGTGCGGGCGCTCACGCTGCCCTCTTCTGGGAATGCTTCCGTGACGCTTTTCAAAATGTGAAGGCTGGCAACGGATTGATCATACCACGGTCGGAACGTGCGGATCTGGGTTTGCAAATCATCCAGCCCGGCGACCTCGTCCTTCATTCCATTCCACTCGGACCGCAGTGAGCTCAGCTGGACTTGTTGATAGATAAACATTCCGCAAACCAGGACGGCGACCGCACCGGCAACTCCGCCGCCATAGGCCAGTTTTTTGCCAGAGTAGCGGGAGGAAATCTGCTGCCAAAAAGTGGGCTTGGGTGGAAGAAAATCGAGCTGCGAACGGGAGTCGCTCAGAAACTGCGCCGCAAGTCCCAACGCCCGGCTGGGCGTGGCCTCACCTTTCAGCGTCAGGCCGTGTTGGATTCCCTCGGCTTGCGTGATCTGTTGCACCGAGATTTCGTTGGCATCAAGCATCGGCTTCAGCTCGGCGACCAGTTGCGCGGCGAGGTGCCCGGCTCCGAACACCTGCATCTGGCTGACGCGTGACTTGAGATCCTCGGGCATTTGTCCGAGCGTGATGCGAAGTTCGCGGCTGACCACGTTGCTGAGTAATCGTTTCTCGCCACTTTCCAGGTCAACGACGTTGTCTAGGGAACGGATCGTCACGATGCCCCCACCGGCGGCGACGAGCAGCCCGATTCGGTCTTCTCCAATCACGGCGGTGATCGTGCCTTCTCCGTTCTTGGGGACGGCGCCAGGCAGGGCCGCAATGGAGGGATTCAGCTGGATGGGTTTCAACTGGGCGGCAGTCAGGATGGCCTCGAACCGGGAAATCTGACTGATCGTTGCTCCAAGCTGGGTGGCGTGGCGGCCAGTGTCCGTTTGCTGACGCGACACCGCAATCTGCAGTTGATCGAGGTTCGCAGGGAATTTCTGTTCGGCCTCCAACTGCAGGAAGCTGTCGACATCCTCCTCCGCGAGCTCGGGCAACGTCGTTTGCATCGACATTATCCATTCGCTGGGCAGTCCCACCACGCACTTGCGTTCGCGAATGCCAGCCTCGTTCAAGATATTGCGAATTTCCTGACCGACGAGTTCCGCCTCGTTCCGCAACAGATCAAGCGTGAGCGGCGCACGCACGATCTTCTTGATCTCTGCCGAGCCGTTGGTGCGTCGCAACCAGGCTGCTTCGAGCACCCCGTTGTCCAGAGTCAGACCGAGAACGGTGTTCGCATGTTTTTGATGGGGGAGTTTCATCGGTTAAATCTTCCTGCCAGTTGAATGTCCTGTCGGACTTGTTTGCCGAGCGCCCAGCCGAGTACCGTCTGATCCAGGCGATAAATAATTTTTGGCGTGTCTTCGGAGTTATCGAAGAGGAATCGAATCCGGTGGTATCCACGACCGAACGGTCCGATGGCGGCGACGTCCGCGGTAAACTGATAGGTCTGATCCGTGAGAAACCGGCCGGCCTCGGCGATGGTCTGTTCCTCCAGCAATGAGGCCCCCCACGCAAACGAGTTGAGCTGGTCGGGGTGCGCGATCCGGTAGGATACGATCGACGGTGCGAACTGCGTGCCGATGCCAGGGATGGCTTTGAGCACCGCCTCGCTGGCCGTGTTGATGTTGATCAAACCTTCAACGACCGTTTCGTCCGAGGCCGAAATTTCTGTGCGGACCTGCGCATACTCCGCCTCGGTCATCTTGCTCGCGGCGTAAAAAGCCAGCACGCTTTGAACGGGGGAGCCGGCCAGGTTGTTGATAATTTCGGCGGCGCGATCATCACCAAACAATTCCTGCATCAGGGTATTGAGATCCTGACGGCTCTGCTGATTGGTTACGTTGATCCGGGGTGTGCCATCACTGCGGGTGTTGGGCTGGCGGCTGTAGACGGTGAAATATTCGAGAACGCCCATGTCGAGGCGTCCGTCCCGGTTGTCAAACGGCGGGGACCTGTCCCCATCGTTTTCGTTTGGATCAAGAACGCCGTTGAGGTTGGCGTCTTCACCGTAAAGAATCTCCAACGTGGCGCCGTTCACCAAGCGCAGTTCCTCCACCGATTCAAAGGGAGCATTCTTGGCGGCGCGGGGCGGAGTCAGGCGACCGTAGGTTTCGTTTTCGGCGCCGTTTTCCCCGGGTTCCTCGTCTTCATCACGCCAGTCGATGATGGCGGCCGCCAGCTCAGGAGTCATGTTGGGCAACGCTTCAAGGATCTCCAGTGTCGCGGTGTTCAGGTTTACTTTTCCACACTCATCGACCAGACCGAAAGTGGACGTTTCCTGGCGCAACGGATCATTGCCGCGGCCGAGTAGCCAAAAAGCGGAATCGTTCACCGGAACATTCTCGGTGCGGTAATCGATCAGCAGGGGCAGGGCGGCGTTGGTGCCGTAAGTCTGGAGAACGTAGCGAACATAACGGGCCGCTCCGTCGATGGCCTGCTCCGCCTTGGCGTCAGAGACCCGGTTGTCGGCGGCACGCAATTCCAGTCTCATGGAATTGCCAAAGTAAAGCGCCAGTACGACGAGCCCGAATGAGATCCAGAGCACGAGCACCAGAACGGACCCGCGTTCGTTCCGCCGTCGAATGCATGAGGTGCCACGAGTCACGTTCATGGCGTTTCCTCCCCGGTTGCTGCAACCACATTGGTCAGGGCTTCAACGGTCACCGGAACCACCAGTTCGATTGGTGCCTGCCGGTTTAACACCTCGTCCGCACCCGCGAGCACGATCCCAAACTTGATGGCCGTTGGTAGATTGGACGAGACGGTGGAATCCCATTGGTTCTGCCACGTGGTGCCGTCGTAGTATTGAAACTGGATCTCCGCGACATTCTCCAGCAACAACTGGCTGATGGATTCATCGACCCCCACCGGAAGCAAATTACGCGAGGTGACCCGCATCAAATCCTGGCCGGTGGAATAGTTGGTGGGAGTCGCCAGATAGTAGGAAACTTTCTGCACTTCAGAAAACGGCGAACTGTCGTCGACGATCGCGGAATTGCTGTAAAAGTCCGGCGATACTTTTACGCCGTTGAACAAAGTTGTGCTCGAATCGGTCCCGGGGTTCGACTTGAGTTCCCCTGACAGAGCACCTCCGGGAAGCATCAATCCGCCGAGGTCTGAATGAATGATTCTCAAGGCATGTTGAATCGGCAGGGAACGATCAAAGACCGCCTCGGTCCGGTTGTTGAGCTGCAAGGCGCTGAAATAGACCCTCGAGATCACCGCCAGCACGAGGCTCGAGATGGCCAACGCCATCAGCAGTTCGATCAGCGTGAAGGCGCTGATTGGTGGTTGAACTTTTGGGCGGACAGTCATTGGGAATAAACGGAATTCTGGTTCGGATCGACGAGCGTGCTGATCTCAACGTCATAAATGTGGCCCTGCACCGTGTATTGAACGCGAACCGAAACCACATTCATCTCATCCTCCGTCCAGGGCGCGGATTGCATCGTCCACTGAAATTGTTTGGGGCCTTCCTGAATGACGCCACCCTGGGAACTGGAAAGGGATTTCTGGGTGACGATCAACTCGTTCAACACGCGATCAGCAATGCGCAACGCGTCGGCCTTGCGCGCACCGACCTGACCCGCACGACTGGCCACCTGCACGCCCTGCACGGCCACCGGGATTACGATGGCCATGAACAACAGGGCGGCCAGCACCTCGGCGAGCGTGAAGCCCGATTGCGGATTCTTAGCGTGGCAGCGCATATTCATATCCGTTTGTTTTTATCTCGTAGCTCAAGCGCATCCGGGTGGGCGCAACCACCAGCACGTCATCCGAGCGGTCGGAAATCAGCACCGTTTCCGGGCTCATCTCACTGATGAACCCATCGGGTGTAAACCGGATCACGGGAAGATTTGGGGTCAGGCCTTTCATTGAATTCTGTAGTGTCGCGCCATAAATCGAACGCGCCTCGCCGGTTTCGATTTGCAGGTCTTCACCCAGCGAATATTCCACGGCTTTTTCGTCATCACTCACCAGGTAACCGGGCTGTGCGTTCAGCCCATAGCTGCGATTGATCCGGTCGATCCAGAGAACCATCGGGATGCCCTCGGCCACGGCGCGGGTCTGGGCGTAACGGGTCAAAGTCATGAAACGACGAGCTTCCACGGCCAGCGCGCGACCCTGGAAAAAGTTCGCCATGCGCGGCACGACCATGGCCATCGCGATGACCAGGATCGCCATCACCAGGATCAGTTCGATCAAGGTGAAGGCAGGATTCCGTCGGAGGAACCGGCTATTTCGATTTAAAGTTCGTAATGTCATCGTCGCCTCCCGCACGGCCATCGGGGCCAAGGGATGTGATGTCGTAGCCGCTGGTGTTCTGCTTGCCCGGGCTTTCGTAGAGATAGGCGTTGCCCCAGGGATCCATCGGGATCTCGTTCTTCAAGTACGGACCGCGCCAGCCCTTGACGTTGCTCGGTTCGGTGAGGAGATCCTGCAGTCCGTTCTTCCCCTTGGGGTAGCTGCCGGTGTCGACTTCAAAGGCATCCAAAGCCGTGTTGAAGGTGGCGATTTGGGTTTGCGCCGCCGAGACGCGCGCCTGCTCGGTCCGGCCCGAGAATTTCGGCACCACAATCGCGGCCAGGATTCCGAGAATGACCAGCACTAGGAGCAGCTCGATGAGCGTGAACCCCCGTTGAGCCGGTCGACGTTTGCAACGAGAATGTTGAGTTTTCATTTTCATAATGAGATATAAATCAAGTTACTTAATGTGATCTTGCAAAGAGAAAATCGGGATGACCATACCGATGAAAATTGTGCCGATGAATCCGGCGATGAAGAACAGCATCAACGGCTCAGCCAGCGCGACGGCGGCTTTCAACTGCCGGTCGAGGTCGCCTTCCGTGACGTTTGCGATGCGCACCAGTTCGGTGTCGAGCCGGCCGCTTTCCTCAGCCACGGAAATCATTTCGCTCGTCGATCCCGAGAACAGCACGTCGCAATGGCTCAGGCTCGAACCGAGCGGTTTGCCTTCCTTCACCGCATCGATCGTATGGGCGACGGCGTCGGTCAGAGTCTGATTTCCAATCGAGCGGCGGGCCACATTCAGTCCATTGATCAATGACACACCAGCACCAAGCAGAGTGCCCAGCATTCGGCAGAACCGGGACATCGCGAACTGCGCGACGAGGGAGCCGATGACGGGAATCTTCAACATCGCTCCTTCCCAGATTCGTCGACCCTGTTCGGAGACCAGCCACGCCCGAAGCAGATAACCGCCGACAGCGACACCAATGCCGATAAACAGGCCGTACGATCTCAGCAGTTCGCTGGCCCCGATGATCATCTGGGTAAGCATGGGCAGCTCCGCGCCAAAACCTTCAAAAATCGTCTGGAAGCGAGGGATGAAGAAGACCAGCAGAAAGATCAACACACCGAGCGCAAGCACCAGGAGAATCACCGGATAGAGCAGGGCGGTCATCACCTTTGATTTCATCTCCTTCTCACGAGCCTGAAAGTCGGCGATCTGCGCCAGCACAACATCAAGGAACCCTCCCGTCTCGCCAGCTTCTACCATCGCGACGTACACTTTTGGAAAAGTCTCCGGAGAACGCGCCATCGCTTCCGCGAGCGAAACGCCGTCGACAACCAGATCGTAAATTTCCTTCCATTTTTCCCTTGCGCTCTGGTTCTCAGCTTCTTTCTGGAGAATCGTGAGTGCGCGGCTCAGCGGAACTCCGGCCGCCAGCAGACTGGAGAGCAACCGTGTGAAATTTTCGAGTGTGCGCGCGGTGATGCGGCCCTTGCTCTGCCGAAAGAAACTCAAATGCAAACCGCTCTTGGATTCGTCCTTCTCCGCGGATTTTTCCTTCGCGATCGATCTCGCCTCAGGTTTCTTTTTTGCCGGTTTGCGGGCCGGACCTTTCGAACCATTGCGCTCCGCCAGTCGAACCGGACGCAGGCCGTCACTACCCATTTGCCGCAAAGCCTCCTGGCGACCGCTGGCCTCAAGCTCGCCTTCGACGGAGGTGCCGTCGGTCTGCAAGGCTTTGTAGGCGAATACGGGCATCGTGTGAAATCGTTCAGTCGTCGGTCAGCGCGACGCTCGCGGGATTGACGTCGCCGCGATCCGTCTTGCGTTTGTTCCTCGAGCGGGAAACTTCTTTGGCGGTCGTGACGCTCAAGATTTCTTCGACGGTCGTAAGTCCCCGTTCCACCAGCCGCCAGCCATCTTCGGCAAGTGTCTTCATGCCGTCACGTTGGGCCGCCTCACGCACGGCATCGGTGGAGCCCCGGTGCAGCAGAAGCTGCCGGATCTCGGCATTGGTATTCATCCACTCGAAGATCGCACGCCGACCCGTGAATCCGGTGCGACGACATTCCGGGCAACCCACCGATCGGAAAAATACGGCGGAGCGCGGGATATCCAAGCTCTCCTTGAGCGCCTCCGCTTTTGATGAATTATCCACGACCTTGCAGTGTTCACATAGAACGCGGACGAGGCGCTGGGCGAGGACGGCTTCCAGCGACGACGCGACGAGATACGGTTCCACGCCCATGTCGACGAGTCGGGTCACCGCGCCGGGCGCGTCGTTGGTATGCAATGTAGAAAACACGAGGTGACCAGTGAGCGATGCTTGCACCGCGATTTGCGCGGTCTCCTGATCACGAATTTCACCGATGAGCACGACGTCCGGATCGTGGCGCAGAATGGAGCGCAACCCGCGGGCAAAGGTGAGTCCGGATTTCTCCGACACCTGGATCTGATTGACGCCCTTGAGCTGGTATTCCACCGGATCCTCAATCGTGATGATCTTTCGCTCGCTGTCGTTGATCGCGTTCAGTGCCGTGTACAGGGTCGAGGTCTTGCCGCTTCCGGTCGGGCCGGTCACGAGAATGATTCCATGCGGTAGTTCGAGGACGTGGTTGAAGCAATCCAGATCGCGTTCAGAAAGTCCGAGATCGACCATGCCGCGCAAGTTTGAATCCTGTCTCAGTAAACGCATCACCACCGCTTCACCATGCAACATCGGGATGATCGACACACGAATGTCGACTTCGGCGGTTTCAATTCGCACCTTGATCCGGCCGTCCTGGGGGAGTCGTTTCTCGGCAATGTTCAGGTGGCTCAAAATTTTGACCCGCGACACAATCGCCGGTTGAAACCGTTTGATCTGCGCGGGAACGGGCACTTCCTGGAGCACACCGTCAATGCGATAACGAATGCGAAGTTCATCCTCGAACGGTTCCAGGTGAACATCAGAGGCGCGCAGTTCAATGGCATCCTTCAACACCTGATTGACGAAACGAATGATCGACGCGTCATCTTCCGCCCCATCGAGATCAGAATCGTCTGTCTCGTCGTCAACGACTTGAAAAGAGGCCTCTTCGTCGAGCGTATCGATCGTGTCCGCCCCGACGCCGAGGCGCTTTTTCATCTCGCGCAGAATCGCCTCTCTGGGGGCCAGCACGGCGAGGAGTTGCAATCCGGTCAGGGTGCGGAGCGCGTCCAGGCCCTGCGTGGCAAAAAGCCGGCTCGTGGCCACTTCCACGTGACCATTCACGCGGCGCAGTGGAAGCAGTTCCTCCTTCAAAAGGAGCCGGGCGGGGAACAGTGAAAGAACCTCCTTGTTGGGTTCAATTTCATCTAGTGCCGTGAATCCGACTTCATATTCCCCGGCCAGCCAGCGGAGGACCGCCTCTTCATCGTCAGTGCCTGAGCCCGTGCGTTGAGCGAAGAGATTCGCGTCGGCCGCAGAGAGCTGGCTGGCGGAAATCATTTTGTCCAACAACGGACTCAGGTTTTGATCGGCGGATTCCACAGGCATGGCAGGGGAATGGTCGGATTCGTTGATCAAGGAAGTAATCCACCAAGAACAGCCGTCGCCTCTTGATTGAGATTCAACACTTCCTTCAAGCCCTTCTGAGCCTTGGCCAGCTTGGCTTCGTTCTCGGCGCGCACTTTGCGGAGGTCAGCCAGTTTGGCCTTGATGACGGCTGCATCGGCATTGTCGTCGACCGCTTTGCGCAAGCCGGCTTCTTCGGCATCTTCGCCACCACCCTGACCGCGAGGTCCACGACCGGGACGGTCGGCAGCGGCATCACCGCCCTGACCTCCGGGAGCGCCCTGGCCCCGACCGAATGCTCCGCGACCAAATCCACCGAAGCCGGTGGCTGTGGCCCGACGCGCGGTCATGACAGCACTGATGCGTTCGGAGATGATCTTCCACTCGTCATCGTTCGTGACTTTGAGTTGTTCGCGATAACGCTCCATCATGCGGTCCTGCATCTGAGCAGGATCAAAGTTGCCGCGACCACCACCGGGTCCACCTTGACGACCCTGGCCCTGGCCTTGACCAGGAGCTTGTGCCTGCGCGGGGGCGATGGAGGCAACGAGGAAACCAGCCACGCTCAGCATGGCCAGACTACGAGATAGTTTTTTCATATTTGTTGTTAGTAAACGGTTAGTATTTTCGAACTAAATTACCGCTGATCGTTTTGAAGATTTCGCGGTTGTAGCATTCTCTTCGCACGTGTTGTGCCACGTGAAAACCCCCGGAAATATAACCTCAACAAGCATGTTCTGCGCAACGGTTGCGCATCTCGTAGATTTGTGCGCGCAAACTTTGCGCACCGCAACGAAGCGTTGCTCACCTCGTGGATACGTGGCCGTCAGCGGACGGCGGGAAGGTGGGACTGCGAAGTGACTTCCTCACAGCGGGTCGCAAAATTTTTGACGGAGCGCGGCTGTATCGAAGAACAGCCGCAGCAGCTGCAGCAAGGATACAAATTTTCCAGCGAACAGCACTACCCTGTCCTTGGCACCCCGAGATCGTGTTCAATCTGCTCGAGCGGTCGACCTTTCGTTTCCGGTACCATGGCTTTCACCCAGACGAGCTGGAGGACCATCATGAAACAGAAAAATAGAAAGACGGTTCCGGGAGCGAACGCGTTTACCATTGCCGGGAAAAACGAGGTGAGCAACGCCGCGAAGATCCAGTGGGTAAAGCTGCCGAGTGACTGGCCTTGAGCTCGATGGCGGTTCGGAAAGATCTCCGATATGAAGACCCAGATAACCGCTCCTTGGCCGATCGCGTGCGCAGCGATAAACGCGAAAATACAAACTGGAACGACTGCAAAGTTCTCGGTGTAAAAAGCAATCGAGCACAAACCGAGCGACGCGATGTATCCAAACGATCCGATGTAAAGCAGCGTTCGGCGTCCAAGTTTGTCGATCAGCCAAAGTCCCACAAACGTGAAGATCAAATTGGTGACGCCAATCCCGATGGATTGAAGCAATGCTGCTTTTTCTCCCAGCCCCGTGAGTTCAAAAATCCGTGGTGCGAAATAGAGAATTGCGTTGACGCCGGAGAGTTGATTGAAGAACGCGATGAAGAACGCCAACATGATCGGAGTCTTGATCCGGGCCGACCAGAATCCTCCGGCGCTGGATTTATCGCGAGCGGCAGCGACAATTTCATCGGCTTTACCATTGAGTTCTCCCTCGGTGAATTCCGGATGGATGAGCGCCAGCACTTTGATTCCGCCGGCACGATCATTGTTGTGACCGATCAACCAGCGTGGGCTCTTCGGAATTCCGAAGCAGAGCACGGTGTAGATGAGCGCCGGAAGCGCTTCGATACCGAGCATCCAGCGCCAAGCGTCTACTTCAACATATTTGCCGATGATAAAATTTGAAAGAAACGCGACCAGGATACCGAAGACGATGTTGAACTGGAAAAGGCCGGTGAGGAGTCCGCGATTCTTTGCCGGAGCAATTTCAGAAATATAGAGCGGTGCAGCGATGGTCGAAATGCCCACTCCGAGTCCACCGATGAAACGCGCGATCATGAAAGAATTCACATCTGTCGCGAGCCCGGACGAGATCGCAGAAACGAAGTAGAGAATACCAATGGATAGGAGCGTGTTCTTACGCCCGAACTTGTCGGTCGGCCAGCTGCCGATGAGTGAACCCAAAACCGTTCCCCAAAGGGCCATGCTCATGGCGAGACCGTGCTGCCCGTCGCCGAGATGCCAGAGAGTCTGGATAGTTTGTTCCGCACCGGAGATGACGACAGTATCGAAGCCAAAAAGAAAACCGGCCAGTGCAGACGTGAGCGACCAAAAGAAGAGACGTTTGTTCACAGCAGATGAATTTGGGTTCTCGAAAACAATAGGGAATCAGCCCCGCTGAGTCAATCTTCAACGGGGATGCCGGGTGCGATTGAAAGCGTGGGGAAGGTGGAGTGAGACCTCCCGGCGAACTTGCGGGCGCACCAGACGGTTGATGGTTCGTCCTCGATTGGATTCGTATCCAGACGGCAACGGGTGGCCCGGCCATTCCGTTGTGTGACATCGGCGGGGTGCGAGGAATCCCCCAAGACATCAAAGACTTGCTCGGAGAGCTCGCCCCACCTTCCGGCGTCTTGGGTATTCAGTTGCCCCACACTTTCGATTGCACCTCGGGGATGGGACGGCCGGACTTCACCGTTTGCGCATGGTCCACAACCCTGTTGAGTGCGGCGGCAGAGCGCAGCAGCGACACCGCTTTCTTGCGGACGATGAGCACCATGAAATCCAACCTGTTCCGAACTGGGGAAAGCGGCGTGGCGCTTCGCTCGTGTGCCCGGCCTGGGCAGTGACTAATCAGAAGAAAGAGAATGATCGGGAAGCGAGACGAGAACCGAAGTGAAAGGCAAGGAGTGGGCCGCGCGGCCCTTGAGCTGAAAGAAGCCTGTAGCGAAGGCATGGTCGTAGGAACACGAACCAGCAGAGAGGCCGGGTGCGGGCTTTCTTGAGTTCACTGGTCAGGGACTTTCCACGTTCGAACGAGCAATGGATCGTGATGAACAGTTGATGGCAGTGCTGGGTTCACGTCTGCTGGAAGATCAGAAGAAGGTCGGTGAACCGGCGACGGCGATTGAGCTGCGTCAGTCTGGTGAGAACTCCATTCTCGCAAACATTGCTTTCAAGGTGAGCGCGTCACTCACGCAGGCTCTTCGCTGGACGTACTGGTGGAACTCAACCGAGGCGTTGCCCGATGACGTCACCAACGAGCAGGTATTGATTGAACTCAACACGGACTTCAGCACGAAAGGTCTGGCATCGCAGGACATTCAAGCAATCGTCGCGGCCTGGCAGGCCGGTGCGATCAGTCGGGATACCATGACGGAACTCTTCCGCCGCGGTGAGGTGTTGCCCGAAGGCAGGACGACTGAAGAGGAGCTGAAGCTGATTGGTGAGGGGCGATCTGCCGCCCCCGCGCAAAGGAGGAACGGCTCAATCCCTCTCGCGATATGAGAACTTTACTTCCGGGTCAGGATTCGTCACATTCCGGATCAT
>JBDNGP010000092.1:0-34790 GCA_041689265.1 Verrucomicrobiota bacterium | reverse complement strand
TAGGAGACGATGTTCATCGCCTCAAGTGGGCTGCGCCAAAAATAAAAAGTTTTTTCAAGCCCGAAGTGTCAATCAAAACGATCTGGACCGATCACATTTTCCACGAATTTTTCGGTCACTCCTTTTTCGGACAGGCTCTCAACCCTCAATAGTTGTTTGGCGTTGTCGTGCAGAATTTTCCGCTGTGCCCGTTCATCAGGTGAAAGCCTTCTGATCGCCGCCAGAATTTGAGCCCCCTGACAACCAGGACCCCGGCCAATGGTGTCATTGCAATCGCTGCCAAAAAGCAGTTTGTCCTGATGCCGCGCCAGAAATCCACGCGCTTGATCCTCGTCGCGGATCATTGAATTCAATCCCGAACCCGCCGACAAATCACCAAACATGTTGGGGTAGTTCGTCAACAGCAGATCCGAGATGCCTCCGGGGGTGACCGCCGTGACGGGATACATCACCTCCTGTTTGTGATTCTTATCGATGTTCCCCCACCACGTTTGCGCGTGTCCGACAAAGTTTACGGTGGGATATTTTTCCAGAATCTTATGAAATCGATCCAGACCATGGTTGTACATGCCGTGCTGAAAATGAAGCAGAACGGGCACGTTGAATTCCATGGCAAGCTCGGCAATAGCTTCGATATGTGAGGAGTCGGCCTGTACGCTGAATTTTTGTTCACCGATACCGATGGCTCCGTGTTGGAGAAAGGGGCGGATGATCTTTGGTGCATCCGGCAGATCGGCCACTTCGTTGGCAAAGCAACGATAAGAAGTGGGATGAGCTTCGGCGAACGTCATTGCGGCATCACTGGTCGAAATCCCAGCCGCCAACCCGTTCGAACTGCCGTTGTGGGTAGAATCCATCGCAACCGGCCGCCCGGCGGGCAGCAAGATCGTGAGTGTCACGCCCATGGCAAGCTGGTGCGCGAGCAACTGTTCATCAGAACGGCCGGAGTAACTCAGGTGTTGATGAACATCGATGATCTGTTCGGGGCCGGACTCAGCGTTCAGTTTTCCAGCTGTAACTCCGGCCACGGCAATTCCGGTGGTCTGTATAAATTGACGACGATTCATGCTTTTCTTGGGTGACGGTCAAAACTTAACGGTTCACTGGAAAGACCGCCAGTGTGGAATCTCATTGTTGGAATCTCATTTGACGCTCCCGGTCCATTAGCGGACCATGGCCGGGTTCCCATGAAATTAATTGCATTATTCCACGTTCTTTTGCTGACCGGTTTGCGGGCAGGGGCTGCCGAATCGAATCCGTTCCCCGACCTGCCGCCGACGGAGCCGGCAGATGCCATTGCCACGTTTGATATTCATCCGGATTTCAAGATCGAGCTCGTCGCCGCCGAACCACTCATCGCCGATCCGGTTGCGATGTCATTCGATGAAAACGGAGCGCTTTATGTTGTTGAGATGCGTGACTATTCCGAACGTCGCGACGAAAAACTGGGCCGCATAAAGCGACTCGAAGACCGCGATCACGACGGACAAATGGATCACGCAACGGTGTTTGCCGAAGGGCTCGCCTGGCCCACGGGCGTGCTGTGCTACGACGGTGGTGTGTTTGTGATTGCCGCTCCGGATCTCTGGTATTTCAAGGACACGGACGGCGACGGAACGGCAGACGAGAAACGTGTCGTCCTCACGGGGTTTGGTGAAATGGCTACGCGGCTCAACGTCCAGGCCCTGCCGAACAACATCCGCTGGGGACCCGATCAGCGCATCCACATTGCAGAAGGCGGAAACGGTTCCCGAGTCCGGCGACCAGTCGATTCTTCGAACGATGTTTTGGAACTGCGTGGGCGTGATCTGGTGTTCAATCCGGAAACATCTGAGTTCCGCGCGGAAAACGGGGGGGGACAGTTTGGCATGACGTTCGATGATGCCGGCCGGAAATTTGTGAGCTCGAACAGCCGGCATCTGATGCAGGTAGTGTACGAGCAGTCTCCGGTTGTCGCCTCGTTGAAATTGCCGACCTCCACGGTCGACATCGCCGAGGACGGACCCGCTGCGCCGGTGTATCGCCGGAGCCCGGACGAGGCCTGGCGGGTCGCCCGCACGAAATGGCGGGTCGCGGGGTTGGTTCCAGGTCCGATTGAAGGCGGGGGCACTCCTTCGGGCTATTTCACCGGCGCCACAGGATTGCAGGTTTTCCGGGGCGATCAATTTCCACAGGGCTCCTATGACGGCGACGTTTTCATCGCCGACGTGGGCAGCAATTTGATTCATCACAAACGATTCGGTTCGCACGGCATCGTGTTGAATGCGGCCCGGGTCGATCCCGGACAGAAACAAGAATTCCTCGCTTCGACTGACAATTGGTTCCGTCCGGTACAATTGGAAAATGGTCCGGATGGCGGACTGTACGTGGTCGATTTTTACCGCGAGGCCATTGAACACCCCTGGTCGCTGCCGCCGGGCATCAAAGAACATGTGGATCTCAATCGAGGGAACGACCGCGGCCGGATCTGGCGGATAACGGAGAACCTTCGGCTGCCGGCACGGACCGTCGAATTGGGAAAGAAAACAACATCGGAGCTGGTCGCAATGTTGTCACACGCGAACGGCTGGCACCGGGACACTGCCGCCCGGTTAATCTTCGAACGGAACGATCCTGCGGCCCTCCCCCTTCTCGTGAAGGCCGCGCGCAACCCCTCGATTCAAAGCCGGTTTGCAGCGTTGAGTCTGTTGGCGGCGCGAGGTGGGTTAAGCGAAGAACTGATCGTCCGGGGATTGACAGACATCAAGCCGGAACTGCGCGTCTGGACGCTGAGGCTGATCCGGAAGTTCGGCATTCAGGTTGACTGGAATTCCGAACCTTTCCGGGAGATTGCGGAAGACATTTCACTCCGTTCATCGAGTAGGAATCTCGCTCCGGGCGCGCCACCCGCCGAACCCCTCGTCGGATTCGAGCTGTTGATGTGTATGGATCTTTCAAAAATTGACGGGAAGCTGGCAAGGGCGATTTGGGAGAATATTGATCGGTCCAATGATTCGTATTTGCTGGGCGCAGCGTTCCCGCTTTTTGAACAACACGCGAATCGTTGGATGCCCGATGTTCTTCTGAAGGCGCAGCACCCCGTACCGGTCAGCACCTGGATCGACATGATGGAAATCAGCGCCTCCAGGTTTGATGTGCCGACACTGATCGCTTGGATGACGCAAGTGTCCGAGAGCGTCGGGAATGCGGACCGCGCGAACTACACCCCCCTGCTGGCTTCCGCGGCCGGAATCTCCCGGGTTCCCCGCGTTGCGGAAACGGTAAGAAACAGCCTGCCGCAAACGATCAAAGAACAGATCGCCAGAGGCGCATCGACTGGCATCAAGACGGGAGGATCCGATTCTGACGAGATATCCATGTTTGCCATCGCTCTTCGCCTGACCGATAAACCGCTCGCTGCGCGGGAGCTGTTACCCCTTGTTCAAGCGAACATTCCTGTTGATCGAAAAGACCTCGTTGTGGATGCACTCCTCCGGTTGAACGATGCGGACGTCTTTGACATCATTCTGCACGACTGGACATTCCTTTCACCAGCCGCCCGCGCAACGGTGATCCACGAGGCGACACAACGCGCCGAATATTGCTTACTCATTCTCCGCAAGGCCAAAGCCGATCCCGTGTTCCTTTCCCAGCTCGGGCCGACATTCCGACAGGCGGCCCGCACTCACAAAAGCGAATCGCTACGGCAACAGGCTATCGACCTCTTCGGAACGCCTGAAAGCACGTCGTTCATTCAACGGCGCGAGAAATATGCACCCGCTCTCGCGATGTCCGGCGAAGCCGTTCGTGGACAAGTCATTTATCAGCAACGCTGCGCTTCATGTCATCGCGCCCATTCGGAAGGAACCGCACTCGGACCCGACCTGTTGACCGTTTCGGGCGCGGGCCGCGAATCGTTGCTCACAAACATCCTTGATCCAAACCGTGAGGTAGCACCCCGGTTTGAAGCGTGGACGGCGGTCCTGACCGATGGTGAAGAAGTAACCGGAACCTTAATGGAACAAAACGGCGGGCGCATCGTCCTGGGAGCGGCGGGCGATCTGAAACGCGCCATCGTTCCGGCAGACATCAAGTCACTGGCATCCTCTGGTCGATCATTGATGCCGGAAGGTTTGGACGAAGGGCTGACACCGGAAGAAATGGCGGACCTGCTGCGATTCATCGAGGAGCTGGCCGATCCGAAATTTGATTCTTCGGCAGAATAGGCTTGGTCTGGATTGCCTCCGTGGTCCGTGAAGTTTCTGATCCTCACATCCACAAAAGCGCCGCCCGTTGACCGTTGAATCTGGCTTGATCTGAAGAATTGTTTGTCGGATTTGTCGTTCGGCGGCTTCCATCTGGCAAACACATGACCGACGAAGAATTCAAACTGCTCCGACGATTCGTGGAATCACGATCCGAGGAAGCCTTCGCCGAACTGGTCCGCCGTCAGGTCAACCTCGTCTATTCGGCGGCGCTGCGGCTGGTCGCCGGCGACCGGCATCTGGCGGAGGATGTTTCGCAGACGGTCTTTTCCGATTTCGCCCGCAAGGCCGGAACGTTGACGCACAATGTTTTGCTCAGCGGCTGGCTCTATCGCCACACCTTCTTCGTCGCATCGACCATGATCCGCACGGAACGCCGCCGACGCGCCCGTGAACA
Organism: Verrucomicrobiota bacterium; assembly: GCA_041689265.1. GTDB lineage: Bacteria > Verrucomicrobiota > Verrucomicrobiia > Limisphaerales > RI-55 > JBDNGP01. Next base: position 30,149 of record JBDNGP010000092.1, on the reverse strand, counting down.
GGAAACCGCCCACATGAACACACCGGCTTCAGAACCCGACTGGACAGTGATTGCCGCCGCCCTCGACGGAGAAATGAACAAGCTGAACCGGATGGATCGCGACGCCATCCTGCTGCGCTTTTTTGAAAAGCTGGATTTGCAGACAGTCGGAGAACGGCTCGGCGTGAGCGAGGATGCGGCACAGAAACGTGTCGGTCGCGCGTTGGAAAAACTCAGAACCTCGCTTTCGAAAACCGGCTTGACGATTCCGTCAGTCGCCCTCGGCACGTTGCTTTCCGCCAACGCCGTCATTGCCGCGCCGGCAACGTTGTCCGCCACCACGGTCACAGCCGTTCTTGGCGGCACCGCGCTCACTTCAGGAATTATTGTTACCCTCAATCAACTCGCCCATATGAAAACCGTTCAACTCGCCGCGCCGCTCTCATCGCGGCCTGCGCGACCATCCCGATGGTTTCGCAGCATTCCTCGATCAAAAACTGGAGACTGAGAACCGCATGATCGCGGAGCACGTGGCCCAACTCCAACAGCTGAAGGACGACAACGCGCAACTCGCCAAATCGGAGACCGAAGCGCGGGAGGTCGAACATCTTCGGTCCGAACAGGACGAACCGAACCGCTTGCGCGCCGATATGGAGCGATTGCGTGACGAGCGGACGGCTTTGGAATAATTGGCCGCACCGGGGGCACCGGCACCTGAGTCCGAAGTAGCACCCGCGGAAAACCGTGAAGCCAGACGACGGATCACGGTGGAGTCCCGCTTCATCAAGATTCCAATGGAATCCAGGTTCTGGCGCGACTTCAACGTCACCTCACTCGCGAACCAAAACACGTTTCGAGTATTCGACAGTTATACCGCCGACGTGATGCTCAAGAGATTGGAGGAAACTGAAGGAGTTGATGTTCTGTCCTCACCGCGAACCACCACGCTAAACGGAAGACAGAGCCAAATCAAAACCGTGCAGGCAAAAACCGTCATTTCAGGATTTGGTGCCCCCGGCGACACGGAGCCCCGGGAACTGGTGCCCGGTTTGAAGCATGTTAGCCCTGCACCGGACGAGGGCGTCGTCACAGCTCCCCACATCGACAGCCGAGGCAGTCAGCTCTACTACGACAATCTTGAACTCGGCACCGTGATGGACCTCGTGCCCACATTGGACGAGGGCGGCGACAACATCACTCTCAACACAACCATGACGTTTACCCGCTTTCTCGGATATCAAAACAAAGCCAATCCAGATGATCCGGGTCCGCAGTTTGAGATCGCGCAGAACCGGCAGACCATCCGGCTCGCACCCTCCCAAGTGCTGGTGATGGGAATGATGCCCGAACACAAAACCGGAATGAGAGGAAAGAAACGCCCGATGTCCGAAAACTCCGCAGGCTTTCTGGTGTTTGTCATGGCGGTCGAAACAACGACTGAAGGTGATCCGGTCGGGCAATCGTTCATCCCGGAACAGTTCCGGCGAGAACCACCTCCGTTTGAAGCAGTGTCTGCTCAGCTAGAAAAGCTGAACCTCGCGCCTGAACAAGATTTCCCATCCGACCAGTAATCTCGGCTTCGTATTGAATCACTTCGCCGGGCTTGGCGGTGCCGAGAATTTTTGCCGCACGGATTGCAGTGAGTTTCAGATCGTTCAACGGCAAAACCTCCGGATCACATTGCGCGATGGTTCCCGCCAGTTGCGCCACGCCTTCCACGAGCAGCACACCGGGGAAGATCGGCTGACCGGGAAAGTGGCCTTTCAGAAACGGTTCATCGCCGCGAACGAGATACTCCCCTGCTCCGCTTTTTCCCGGGACTAGACGCGTCAGTTTGTCGATGAATCGAAACTCTGCGCCGTGCGGCAGCGAACGAAGCGCGGTCTCCAGCGGATCGCTCATTTCGACAGCGCCGAGAGCGGTTGTGTGACCTTGAAGTTGTCCGGAATCGCCGCCTCAAACAGCGCCGGTTCCAGTTCAAGATTGGACCGCCCGTTGGTGAATTGGTTCTTTAAACTGGAGTCGTCGGCGAAGAGCAGTTCGGTGGAGCGCAACATCATGTCTTCGGTGTCAAATCCGATGCGGACTTCCTTCAACAGTTTCTTGGTGTTCGCCGAGCGAGGTTCCATCGAGAGCACCGCTACCGGACCGTTCAATTCCATCCCGATGATGTTGAACTGCTTTTCCATTTCCACGCGACTTTGCGGAAAGCCCGATTCGAGCAGCGTCAACGCGTCGCGCCACTGACCGGTTGAATCATCATCGAGCGGATACTTCTCGGCACGTTTCAGGCGCGGGTAAATCACCATCAACGACGTCGTCTCGCGCACTGCGATGGTCTGCGCAGGCGTTCCCAGTTCCCAGCGAAACCGGTCGGGGTTTAAAAACCAGACTTTGCCCGGCGTTTTAAGCGGCTCCTTCAGCGCCTTCAGTTTGCGGATCTGCACGAGGTCGGCCGACCACGTTTTCATCTTGGACTGCGCGGCGAACCAGCGGTCCAGAAGTTCATCGTGGGTTTCCGACGCGTGCAAACCGGTCACGCCAACGAGTGCGATGCTCAGGAGGCAGATGACTCCGGCCAGATTGGAACGAAATGAAACCATTGGTCAGGATGTTGCCGGATGGAGGGTTCGAATGCACGCATGATTTCCTGCGTGAGCGCACGCCGGGATTCACGGGTATTTAACGCTGCGCGGTCATAACTAATTTCCGGCAGCGAGAGCGCTTCGTAACCCTGTTCACCCAGCGGAATCATCACGGGAATGAGGGAGCAGCCCGAGGCGCGCGCGAGTTCCGCGGCCGCGATGGACGCCTTGAACGGCCGACCGAACAGTTCGATTTCCACGCTGCTCGATTCGGGCGGACGGTCCAGCAACAACGCAATCACCGCGCCTTCCTGAAGACGTTTCAACACTTCCACAAACGCAAACGCATCCTGGCCGATCACGATCGTATCGATCCCCCAGCGGGCACGAGCAGCCTGTCGGAGCTCGGTGAAACCGCCACCGGGTTCGGCCAACGTCAGGATCAGCAGGTTCACTCCGTGCGCTATCAACAGCGGCGCGCCGTACTCCCAGTTGCCGAGATGAACGGTCAGCAGCAACGTTCCCCGTTTGTTCTCGCCGTGCGCGAGAAAAGGCATTTCTCCGTTCACCCGCCGGAACAACGGCTCTACCGAACCGCCATTTTCAAAGTGGAGCAGATCAACGACCTTGCCGCCGAACCGGCGGAACAGTTTTCGTGAAGCGATGCCGGCTTCGGCCCGGTCCGAGTCGACGACGGGCAGCAGGTTGTTCAACACCACTTCGGATCGTCGCCGGGCGAGCAGCGCATAAAACGCTGCCGCGCCCATTCCGATGGATCGCGAAATCTTCAACGGCAACAGGCGGACAAGCAGTCCCGCCATTTTCCAACCGGAGGCTCCGTAAAGTTTGGACGGATTCTTCGGCAATGCCTCCGCACGCCGGTTGTTTGCGGAGGCGAACTTCCACCAGGACGGCAACAAAAATGTGGCGATCAACACCGCGCAAAGCGCTCCCGCCGAACACACCTGCCCGAGACTGGCGAGACCCGCGTTGTTCGAAAAACCCAGCGAGCCGAATCCCACGGCGGTCGTCGCCGCGCACAGCAAAAGCGCTTTGCCCGTCGAGTGAAATGTCTTGCGCGCGTTTCCGCCGTTGCGACGGAGCGAGAGCTGCGTGTGGATGGTGTAGTCGACGGTGCCCCCGAGCAGCAACGGTACGGCCATCAGATTCATAAGATTCCAGGACCAGCCGAGAACGGACATCAACGCGAGCAGAACCAGGCCGCTGAAGGCGAGCACACCGATGCTCAACAGAACCTCGACGACGGAACGAAAAGTCAGCATCAGCACGCCCACCACGGCGAGGCAGATCAGAACGCAGACGAGTTGCAACCGGGTCTCGACTTTGTGCATGAGCGCCGGTCCGAGCCGGTCCCACCCGGCGATCCAGACGTTTTCATTTTGAATCTCCTTTTCCCAGGGCTGCCCGTAAACCGTCGAAGTCGGCTGGATGTGACCGGCCGCAATGTAGTGATCCGGAAAGCGCGCGGTCGCCTGGCTGAGCACCCACTTGCTCACGACATTGGTCGGCCAGTAGTGGCTGTTTCCCGACACCGCCGTCTGCCATCCGTTGAATATCGTATCTGCCAGCTTCAGCGAATCGTCGGTGAAACCCGCGTCGCGAATCTGTTGAAACATCGACTGCTTCCGTTCGATCAGCTGACGCGCGATATCACGGTTCACCTTCTGATGTTCGGGGTTCGCCCAGAATGCGTCCGGCAACGCCGACTCCTCCATCAATCCCTGTTCGTGCAGACGTTCGAGATCTGCGCGCAGGCGCTTCAGTTCATCGGCAACCTCCTGCTCCGAATCACCGTTCACCAGAACCGACCAGCCGAAGTGATCGTTGGAAATCTGATCCTCAAATTCGTCCATCGCGTCATAGGCCGGACTCCGGGCCGGGCGCAGCGGTTTGGAGGTCGCGTCAATCGTCGGAGGTTCGAACACCAGAATCCCCACCGCCCCGATCAGCAGCAACGCCGTCACCGCGAACGCCAGCGTCGTATTGATCCGGTTTCCCGGTGCCGGGTCCGCCGGAGATTCTGCCGCCGCGTCGACGGCTGACGATTCTCGCGCGTTCGCGTTCTCCAACGGGCCTAGAAAAAACAGCAACATCACGCCGGCCGCGATCATCACGCCGACCGCGACCAGGGTTCCGAGCTGCGCGAGCCCCGGCATTTCGCCCAGATTGAGCAGACCAAACGCGATGGCCGTGGTGAACGCCGACCAGAAAATTCCCGGAGCAACCATCTGGCGGGCCGACCGGTAGTCGAGTTCCGGATGGGCCTGACGTTCCTGGTACAGCACCAGCCCGTAGTCAACCGCCAGCCCGAGCAGAATCGCGGCAAACCCGAGGCTGACGACGTTGAGATTCCTAATGATCAGTCCCCCCACCCCCATCGTCGCGGCCAGGACGACGCCGAGCATGACCAGCAACCAGAGCAACGGTTTGATCCGGCGGTGAACGAGCAGGAAAAGCACGCTGACGATGAATGCGGTGCCTAGCACCGAACGCTTCATATCCCGCTCCATTCCCTGGGAAATCTCGGAGTGAAACGTCGGTCCGCCCGTCAGTTTGATGACCGGCCGGTCTGCGGTTTCGATTTGCTCCTGCCAGTCTGCGATGGCGGTTCTCATCAATTCCAGCCAGGCCATCGCGTCCTTGTAATTTGTCAGCTTGTACGGCGTTTCCACGAAGATCACCCGGTAGTCTCCCATTGGAGAACTGAACGGCGCGCCGTCGTCGGCGATCTGCATGAACCCGTGCTGGCCCGCGTTCGGAATGTCGAGCAGCTTCAACGGATCGTAACTCAAACGCGCGAGTTCCTCCGGAGAAAATGAAACCGCCAGCTGGGCGAGCAATTCTTCAAGATGCACGGCCAACGGTCCGGGCTCCAGCCGGTCCAGCAATTCGCGCAGGCGTTCCGGCGGTTGGTTGAACCACATCGCGGCCGTGAGCTCCGATGCCTGTTCAGGATATTCCTCCCACGGCGGCTGCCAGCGAACGGTGCCGGTGAGGCCGTCCCGTGCCCGAAGAAAATTTGCCAGCGATTCGGCGTTTGACTTGGCGAGACCGGCGTCGGCCGATTTGAGGGTGATCAACAGATCGTTCGAGCCGTCAAAAAATTCCTGATAGGCGACAAGCCCCTTCACCTCCGTGAGCTCGCGCGGCAACAGACTCAGCACTTCGGCATCGAACTTCAGCCGCGCGAGGCCGAAGACCACGAGCGCAACCGGCAGTAACCACAACCAACGCCGGGCACTCATTCTTCCCAATAACCTTCCACGTACTCGCCGGTGCGCGGATTTGCGAGCCGCCAGTCACTGTCCGTGACCGTATATTCCCAGTTCCCCGGAGGCTTCTCGCCGCGCAACACTTCATCAAATTGAAACAACGCAAACCGGTCCGACGGCGCACCGCGACCCGACAACGTGCGTTCAAACATCGGCAGATCGAGCACCCACTGTTGGGCATCGGTCTGCGCGGTGGCAACCGTCACCAACGATTTGTTGAACTCAACGAACAGCCGTCCGTCGTCGTTCACGGCGACCATGAGGTCACCGACGATTTCGGGCGCGCGTTTGCCGAACTTCCAGACTGCCTGCCCACGATGGGTGGTCCATCCAGAGCTGTTCACATTGACCGGCGCAATCGGAGGCAGGGTCGAGCAGCCGGTGAACAGCATCGCTGCGACGGCCAGCGCAATAATAGAAATCTGTGTCTTCACGAAAATGAAATGCGTGGCTGGATTGAAAATTTAGACTGCAGTTTGATCAACCAGAAAAACAACTTCAGCCGCCAGTGAATCTTCCAACCGCCGTCCACTTCGCCTGCAAGAATTGCGTTCACCGCCGCCGGAATGTCGAACCGTGGCTGCGGCGACATGAAGATCTCCATGAAGGGCGTGGTGTAAAAGTTGAAAACCATTTCCCAATAAAACTTCATCGCGGTGAACACACGCCGGTCATAGTCCACCAGCAGACTCGCGCCGTCGGAGTGGACGGAGATCGCTTTCGCGACGGACTGTGCGGCGAGCTTCCCCGAATACATCGCCAGAAAAACGCCCGCAGAAAAAATCGGGTCCATGAACCCGGCGGCATCACCGACACGAAGCAAGCGGTCACCGACCAACCGCCGGTTGTAATACGAAAAATCCGTGGTGACCGAAATCTTTCCCAGCAGTTCGGCCTTTTCCATCCGGGAGCGCATCGCCGGACACGATTGCACCGCTTCGTTGAAACAGACGTCCGCGCTTTGGCCCGCATCCTTGTAGTCCTTCCCGTCGAGCACGCAGCCGACGCTGATCTTGTTCGCCCCGATCGGGATGATCCAAAACCACTTGTTCTCCATCCGGATGATGACCGTGTCGCCGGCCTTCTCTGCCGCGTCGAGTTGCACGCCCGAGAAATGTCCGAAGATGGCGACCTTGCGGAAGTCCTTGTGAAACTCGCGCAAGCCCTGCTGATTGCCGGTCACGTTTCCGCGGCCGCTCGCATCGATCAGAAACCGCGATCTGAACTGCCAGCGTTCACCGTTCTCCGCCGTCGCTCCCACATGTTGCAAACCGTTCCGCAGTTCGAACCGGTTCACGGTCCAGCCTTCGCGGACATCCGCTCCGCACTCGGCCGCGTGTTTCAGCAGAATGTCGTCAAAGACAGATCGCTCGACCTGGATGGTTTCGGTGTGGCTGGTGAACCGGCCCTCGCGGAACACGAACTTCAACGACTTGGATTCGTTGCCCAAGTGAAACTGCGCGCCGGTCTTGCGAGGGAAATTGCACTTCTCAAGTTTCTCCCAGACGCCCATTTCCTCGAAGATCGGCCGGTTGTAAGGCAACAACGATTCACCGATGTGGAACCGGGGAAAGTGCTCCTTCTCCAGCACGAGAACGCTCGCACCCGACTTGGCGAGGTAAGTCGCAGCTGCACTGCCCCCCGGTCCGCCGCCGATGATCAGCGCGTCGTAAATGCGATCATCAAGAAAGACTCTTGGCCCGACGCCCGTCCGCGTCGGATCTGGTGAATCGGAAGCACTTTGTTGTTGTTCAGTAGGCGAGGGCACTCGGACGATTTCAAACTTTAACGGCTCAGTATGCAAGTCCAGCGATTCGGACGGAAATTACTGAGATTCGTGCAGAACGGAGACACTCCTATTGGATTGGCGGAGCGCGACTGTGGCACCGCCCAGTCGCAGCACGTCAATGAAACTGGCGGTCTTCGAGCCTTTCCAGCTGCTGCGGCTGGTCCTTCGGACACAGTCGCGCTCCGTCATCCTGTTGCGCGAGCCTCAATAGGCCGCCAGTTTGTATGCAACAAATCCATCCTCAAAATTTTCAAATCTTACAAAACCATACTCCCTAAGCTCCGCTCTCAATCGCGGGGACAAACAGGTGCCAACAATCTGCAATTCTGAATAAGGAGGCGACTGGGAATGCTCCCCGTGATGCAACTCGACCTGGTCCAGAATCCCGAGCACCCAATCCTCCGGTGATCGATCTGACTCAATCCGAAACGAAGTAATCCCAGAAAGATGACTGGGAATACCATGGGCAGTTCTCCGCGCCCAGATATCCCTAATGACCGTATGATTCACCCCAGTATCAGCAACCCATGAGGCCTCACGATCAGTCAAACTCCGCAACCTCTCCCCATAGTCTGCGGCAACTATCAAATGGACTCTGGAAGAAGCGTGTGACATGGCATCCTAGCCCTTATGGCTGAGCCACATTGGGTTGGTGTTAGTGGGTTGATTGGGATGGCGTGCGATGAGGTCTACCGAACCGATGAGGAACGGCGGGCCGAAGCCATGCCTCGACGGCAGGATTGAGGTTCAAGTCTTGTCATGGCTCAGAAATCGGAGTAGCGGTCCCGCCGTTCTCCTCAGCCGGCTGGTCATGCAATCCCGTCATATACCTGTCGCCGATTGTGTAATCGAGGGCGTAGCCGGGATTGTCTCGATCAAAATGCCTCTCAACCAGGAAAGCGGGAATGAAGAAATTGAAATGTGCTCGGGAGGCAAACTTCCGATAGGCGTACCAGTCGAGGGATGGCTTGCCAACGATCAATGATGTGGTGCGGAAATAAGCCTCGCGATAGACGATTGTTGAACTGGCCAGAATCAAGAGCAGAATGCCAACTCTACGCAGCCGGACTCTTCGCGTTGTCTTGCCGGGCATAACAGTTCAGGTCACAACCCAATCACACGCATCACGGCTTCCTTTTCGGCGGGAACCACGGTCGGTTGGAATCCGGCGGTCTTGACCGCCGTGTCGGGGTCTTTCAATCCGTGGCCGGTCATCGTGGCGGTCACCACGCTGCCCTCCGGAATCAGGTTTTGCTTCACGGCTTTGATCAATCCGGCCAGCGGTGCGGCACATGCAGGTTCGACAAAAATGCCTTCGGTCCGGGCGATCAACATGTAGGCCTTCAGAATTTCTTCATCGGTCACCTTGTCGATCTGGCCGTTCGATTCCTTCGCCGCCGTGGTCGCGCCTTCCCAGCTCGCGGGATTTCCGATCCGGATCGCGGTCGCCACGGTCGACGGATTTTTCACCGGCGCACCGTCAACGATCGGAGCCGCACCGGCGGCCTGCCAGCCGAAGAGACGCGGCAGTTTTTTCGATTCACCGGCGGCGTAATACTCTTTGAAGCCCTTCCAATACGCGGTGATGTTGCCCGCGTTGCCGACCGGCAGAAAATGAAAGTCCGGCGCTTCCCCCAGAAAATCACACAGCTCAAACGCCGCCGTCTTCTGTCCCTCGATGCGCGCCGGGTTCACGCTGTTGACCACTTCGATTCCGCCGGCCTCGCCGAGTTCGATCACGATCTGCAGCGCCTCGTCGAAATTGCCGTCGATCGCGATGGTCGTCGCGCCGTACATCAGCGCCTGGGCGAGTTTGCCGAGGGCGATCTTGCCGTTGGGAATGATCACCACGCATTTGATTCCGGCCCGGGCGGCATACGCGGCGGCGGCGGCGGACGTGTTACCCGTGCTCGCGCACACCACGACCTGCGCGCCTTTTTCCATCGCCTTGGAAACGGCCATGGTCATCCCGCGATCCTTGAACGAGCACGTCGGATTCAGCCCCTCGTATTTCAGATAGAGGTCAAACTCACCGCCGATGGCTTTCACGAAATTGGGCACGCGAACCAGCGGCGTGTTGCCCTCGTTCAACGTGATCACCGGAGTCGCGGCCGACACCGGCAAAAACTTGCGGTACCGTTCGATCACGCCGGGCCACGGCTTCATCTTCTCGTTGGAAACAGCTGCGCTCATGAATCAATCAAAGTGTTCAACAGGGTACATCACGGGTCTGCCTTTGACAGCGGGCAGTTTCGAAATTTCTTTCAACGCCTTCTGCATCGCCGCGTACGACGCATCGTGAATCATCAGCATCAGCGGCACGCTTTTCCCTTCGTGCCCTTCCGGCTGGATCACCGACGAAATGCCGATTCCATTCTTTGCCAGCACGGCGGCGACGTTCGCCATCACGCCCGGCCGGTCCACCACGTTCAACCGGATGTAAAACGCGGTGACCACCTCACCCAAAGGTTTGACGCTCCCGTCGTGTTCATGCGGAACGAACGGTGGAATGCGGTTTTGCGCACCAAATTTCAGGTCCAGCGCGGCGTCCGCCAGATCGCTCAAAACCGCGCTTGCGGTGGCGTCCTGCCCGGCACCGCGACCGTAATAGAGCGTGTCCCCGACGATGTCGCCGCGAACAAAAACGGCGTTGAAAACATCGTTCACGCTGGCCATCACATGAGTGTTCGGAACCAGCGTCGGGCAGACTGTCACCTGCACGGGCGGGCACACGCCGTTCGCCTTGCGGCCTTTCGCATCGTCACGCTTCACGATCGCCAGCAGCTTGATCGTGTAACCGAGCTGCTCCGCAAACCGGATGTCCAACTGGTTGATCTTGTCGACCCCCTCAACGTAAATCTGTTTCGGATTCACCCAAAATCCGTGGGCCAGCGACGCGAGAATCCCAGCCTTGTGCGACGCGTCGATGCCGCCCACATCCAATGCCGGATCGGCCTCGGCGTAACCGAGTCGCTGCGCCTCGGCGAGGACATCGGCGTAGCCAACGCCCTCGTTCTTCATGCGCGTGAGGATGTAATTGCAGGTGCCGTTGAGAATTCCGTAGAGCCGCGTGATGCGGTTGCCGATCAAGCCCTCGCGCAGCACCTTGATGATCGGAATGCCGCCGGCCACCGCCGCTTCGTAGTAGAAATTGACGTCATGTTTGCTGGCGGCGGCGAACAGTTCCTCACCGTGTTCCGAGATCAGCGCCTTGTTCGCCGTCACGACCGGTTTGCCCAGCTCGAACGCGCGCAGCGTCACTTCCCGGGCGGTCTTCGTCCCGCCCATCAGTTCAACGACAATCTGAACTCTCGGATCCTCGACCACCTCACGCCACTTCGTCGTGAGCCGCCCGGCGGGAACGCTGACCGGACGCTTCTTCTTCAAGTCTCTCACGGCGACTTTTGCGACGTTCAGGCGGATGCCCAAGCGCGACGCCATCAACGCGCCGTTGCGCTGGACGCCTTGAAAAACGCCTCCGCCAACGGTGCCACCACCGACTATGCCTAGATGTACCAACTGCATGAGCGCGCGAAGATGCTGGGAAAGCAGATCGAAAACAATGCAAAAAATGGTGGGCCCCGGGCGGAAATGAACGGTGTTGAACCGCACGGGCGGGGCCCGGTATCGAATGCATTTGAAAGCGGCGGGCGAAGGTCGGGACCGCCGCTCCGCGCGGTCTGCGAAGGTCAGTGAGGGTCCGGGTTGAACAACGGTTCTGAACGTTCGAATCCACGTCCGGCAGGCGGCGGCGCGCGCGGAGGTCGAAGTTCGACTTCCCAAGAGCCCTACCCGGCGAACAGTATGCAAACGGCGGTTCATCCGTGGCCGGCCCGGCCTACGATTTCAAACGCATCCCACCCGCATCGAAGCAGTTGTCAGGCATCGCTCGGTCTGTCACGATGTCGGCCATGTGGATTCAATTGAGGTCGTCGACCTCGTCGTTCAAGCCCGCGTTCGCTCGTGGTTTTGTGCTGACGGGACTGTTGCTTGCCCTGACCGGGCCGACTTTGATTCAAGCCCAGTTCAACTACACTAGCAGCGGCGGAAAAATCACCATCACGAAGTACACCGGCGCGGGAGGAGCGGTGGTCGTTCCCTCCACGATTGACGGCCAGCCAGTCGTTATCATCGGCCCTGATTCCTTCAAATTGCAATCTGCCGTGACGGACGTCACGATCCCGCCCGGCGTCACCAGCATTCAAGATTCTGCGTTCTACGCCTGCAGCAATCTGAAATCCGTCTCGATCCCCGGTAGTGTCACCAGCATCGAGGACTTCGCGTTCGCGTCCTGCACCAGCCTGACGAACATCGTGATCCCCGGAGGCATCACGCACATCGGCGATTCCGTATTCCGCTCCTGCAGCATCCTCACGACGATCACAATTCCCAACCGCGTCACCAGCATCGGAAACAACGCATTTCGTCACTGCAGCGGCCTGAAGGTTGTTTACTTCGAGGGGAACGCACCGGGACTGGGTGACTCCGCGTTCTTCGGTGATGACATTGCAACGGTCTATTACGTCCCCGGCACCACCGGCTGGACCTCGATGTTTGGAGGGCTTCCCACGATACTGTTTGATCCACGCATACCGATTGACGCGCCCGGCTTCGGGGTTCAGGGGAACCAGTTCAAATTCACCGTCACCTCGTCCAGCGATCTGGTCGTGGTGATCGAAGCCGGTGATGGGCTGACGAACCAGGCCTGGTCAAAACTGACAACTCTCACCCTCGTCAACGGTTCGGCGAATTTCAGCGATCCAAATTGGGCGAGCCACACCGGTCGGTTCTACCGGCTGCGCCCGTGACGTTGGGGGGCAATTCGCGCAAAAATTCTAGGTCACAAAAGCCCGAGTTACTTTGTCGAGGTCGGCTTCGAGAATTGCGCGGACGCCGTCCCTGCACTTTCAACCAATGCACGCTGTAATTCACCCCAATCCTGCGCCGGTCCGCCGGGAAAATGCTGGTTCACTTCGAGTTCGATTCCCACGTAGGCGTCGCCGGTGAAGCGTTTGCGCAGGTGCGTCGTGAAGCCGTCAGCCGTTCCGCGGTATGGATAGTTTTTTCTCACACGAAGCGGGGGCGCGACCTCGCGGAGCGCTCCCGCCCACTCATCACAAAACTTCAGCTCATGCGGCCGGGCTGGATCGTAGAGCAGTCCGACGTCGGCGTTGCGGGTCTTACCGTTGACAACCGGGGTGAAGGAATGCACGCCGATATGAACCACCTGACGGCCCCGCTTCGCTTCGAGTTGGATGAGCTGCTCCACGGAGTCGCGAAACGGCAGATAGTATTCGTCCAGCAAGGTCCGTTTGGTTTCGGCAGAAAGAGCCTCCGAAAACTCGGACCACAGCTTGGGATGATGTTGCGAACGATTCAGCTCGATCAACAGGCGGCTCCATTTGCCGGTGAACAGCGGTGCTTTGAATTTCTTCGCAAACAACTTCGCGAGTTCGATCGCACCCGGATCATAACCGCGATGTGTTGCCAGCTCCTGCCCCGCCCTCGTCGCAACTTCGCGGTGGATCGATGGAATACGGTTGCTGGCGTGCTCGCAGGTGAACAACAGACTGACCGCCCGCTCACGCATGAAACGGCTCGTCGCGTTCCAGACAGTCGGCCAACCGCCCGTAAACCCGGTTCAAGACCGCGCGCTTCGGTTTCGCTGATTTGCCGACGGCCTTCACGATCCGCTCGCTCAACGTGCCTTCGGTCAGAATCATTTCGATCACCGGACGCCAGGGGGCCTTCTTCGGAGCGACGGCGTGAAGCAGCCACTGGAGCAGCTCGCCGACACCGACGCTCGAACTGGAGAAACAACCGAACGCCTCACGAATTCCGGCACCGGTCACCATGGCGTCCCCGGTTTTTTCGGCGGTGCTCAGGAACAGTTTTTCGAGCGCCACCGTGGTGGGTTTCAACTGAACTTCCTCGCTGGAAAATTGTTCACTGACCAGCGCGCGCAGGATGGCGACGATGAACTGCACGATCGCCAGATCGGCCGTCGGGCATTCCTGCACGTCGAGCACGCGGATCTCGATCGTGTTGCGTTCAAACCGCGCGATCGCACCGCGCGCGTTGGCCCATTCCTCCTGCAAAATGCCGTCCGGATCGTGCGGTTTCAGTTCGCGATAGATGCGCTGCAGAATCTTCTTCCGATAGTCCGCCGGAGACTGGATCTGTTCCGGAATGACGCGACCGGTGATCGACCGGATGCGACGGCAATTGTGACGGTAGGTTTCCAGCCGCATGTCGAGCAGCGGCGCGCGGCGGCCTTCCACAAACGGCGAACTCGCCGCCAGCGCCGGCAGCAGCGGAAGCAACAACCGGATCGCCGTGTGCAGCCGACGGAACTCGGTGGGTGTGCGGAACGGAAGATTCAAGTGGGCCGATTGCAGGTTCGTCCAGCCGTGGCCGGAACAGTTAAAGAGCCTGTCGAACGCGGCGTAGATCTCCCCGTTGCTGTGCGGCCAGAGACGACTGTCCCGGGCGGGATTCATCCAAGGGTGCATCGCCGTCGGCAGAAGTCGCGCACCGGATTTCTTGAGCTGGGCGTTGATGAACTGCACTTCGCCGTGGAACCCGTCGGCCAACCCGTTGAGCCGGACGACGGGTTGGCCGGTCTTGAGTTCGATGACGTGGAGGGCGAGTTCGTTGGACCATTCCAACGCGCCGCGCGAGACGTCGCCATCAAGGTTGCCGGATATTTTTTTGATGAGCAGATCCGCCTCGGGACGGACGGCGAGCGTTTCCGCATCGACGATCATGTACTCCAACTCCACACCGAACCGCTCGAACAAACCGAAGGACTTTTTCATAACCGAAGTCGCCCTTCCCTCCTCGCTTCGATCCGCTTGTCAAAGACTTCCATGATCCGTTCATAAAGGTATTCGCGCATCATCTTGTCCTCGACTCCGGAATCGATGCTGGGGTTGTCATTGACCTCAATGACGCAGCAGCGGCCCTTGAGCTCTTTGAGATCGACTCCGTATAATCCGTTGCCGATGAGATTCGCCGCGCGCAACGCCGTTTGCACGACCCGTTTCGGCGCCAGCTCGATCGGGAACGTCTTGAAATCCCCGGTGTGCTCGTCGCCGGTCTGGGCGTTGTTGTAAATCTGCCAGTGACCGCGGGCCATGAAATACTGGCTGGCGTAGAGCGGTTTCTGATCGATGATGCCAATCCGCCAGTCGAAATCTGTGCGCACATATTCCTGGGCGATCAACAGGTCGGACTGCTCCAGCAGTTCCTCGACTTTTTTGCGGTAGGCCGCTTCATCCTCAACCTTTACAACCCCGAGCGAAAACGATGAATCCGGTTGCTTGAGGATCAGTGGAAACCCAAGAGTTTTCGGCACCTCGTCGATGTTGTCACGGTGCAGGATTTCCGTGCGCGGAGTCGGGATGTTATGCCGCGTGAGCAGCTCGGCCAGAAAGACCTTGTTCGTGCATTTGACGATGGACTCGGGATCGTCAATCACGATCAATCCTTCGGCCTCGGCCCGACGGGCGAACCGGTATGTGTAGTTGTCGACCGCCGTGGTCGAGCGGATGAACAGCGCGTCAAATTCCGCCACGCGCCCGTAATCGTTCCGGTCGATCATCTCCACCGAGAAGGAAAGTTTTTCCGCAGCGTCCGCGAAGCGTTGCAGCGCCTTCGCATCCGAGGGAGGCGTCGCATCGTCCGGATCGGCGAGGATCGCGAGTGAATGGCGCGGCGGCGATTTGCGGGTCGGGTGGGCGCGTCCCTTAGTGAGATAATCCTGGGTCAACGCCAGCACCGTCGAGCTGTGGGCGGGGGGAATTTCTGACGTCGCGATGGCGTTGATGTTTTTCAGCCGCCACTCACTCTTGATCAGGCTGAACTCCGCCCGGAGCAGCGGCAGCGGAAAGAGGTTGAACAGCTGTCTCGCGAGCGCGTCGTAGCGTTTAGCCACGTTGCGCGAAAAGTAGATCGACAGGGTGAACCGATCATGCTGCACGTGATGCAGTGTCTTTTGAATGAGTTCATCAAGGTCCGAGGAGATTGCGCGAGTCAACGATTGCGACTTGATGTCTTGGATCGTGGAGATGCGCGGCATCGGTTTGTGGCCGCGCGCTTCGGCCAGCAACGAAACATAGTAGCCGAGGCTCTGATAGGCGTACGAACGGAGGAGGTTGTAAACCTTGCAGTTGCGCAGGGTGGAGTATTTCGGGTCGGTAAGATAGACCCGCGCGGCAACGACTTCTACCTCGGGAAGATTGAGCGGCCACCGGTCGGGATTGTTAACGACAAATAGTGTTCGTGGCATGTGGGCCCTTAACGGGGTCGGATGATTAGCATGTTTGCGTCGTAGGTCAATACGCCTAATAGAATGGCGTTGATGAGCCGGTCCATGGGCACTTCATACTCGCGTTTCGACGACAGCGGGTTCGCTCCATACGGATCTGCAACCTGAACCTTGTGGCGCTTTTTGCGATAGCCTTTAAGCACCACAAAGTGTCCCAGCGGTTCACCCTTCAAATCGTCGTCTTCTCCCGTATCCGGAATTTCACGGCAGACGCGATAAAGAAACGTGGCGCTCAGACCGGTCAAAATGGGTTCGCCGGCCAGAAGGTGTTTGCGGATCAGGCCACCGGTCAGATCCTGGTAAAGAACCGTTCCACCGCACTCGACAAACTCGAGGCACGCCAGAATCACCTCGCGGCGTTTGCCGCTTCGAACCCGGAGCGTTTGGCGCAGTTTGTCCGCAAGATCCAGTTTCTTCGGGTAAAACCAGGAGGGATCGAAGATCCGGAGATTATAGGTGTAAAGAACCGCCTCATAACCGCGCTTCAAAGCGTGAACCCCGAGATGCACGCCAACTGTTCCGCCACCTTCAACCGTCGGCACCTCCGCAATGAGCTGTTCCACCGGCATCTCGTCACCATAATAGGAATAAACCGCCTGCAAGCACGTCGGGCCGCAAGAAGTCTCGGTCGGCTGCGCCTGCAAGGGAACGGACAGGCGCAGGCGCGGTCTTTTTACTCTTCGAGGGCGGACGACACGTTTCGGCATGGGCCGACCCTAAACGAACCCGGCGCCAAATCCAACCCGATTGCGGCTGATCATTTTTGCGAGATCCGAGTGGACCTCCCGCGTCCTCTACATTATGACATCCACCGCAATGTCCAAACCTGAAGTCGTCGTATTTGATCTCGGAAAAGTCCTCGTGGATTTTGATTACTCGCTGGTGGCAAAGCGGCTCAAAGCCCGGTCCACGGCAGACATCGGCGCCGTTGCGGCGAGGCTCGATCAGTCCACCCTGCTCATCGAATACGAGACTGGTCGGATCAGCACCGACGAGTTTTTCGCGCAGATCCGGAAGTTGACCGGCTACACGGGAACGCTCGACGAGTTTGCCGTCGCGTTTGGCGACATCTTTTCGCCCATTGAAGAGATGATCGAATGGCAGGCAACGCTGAAGTCACGCGACGTCCCGACCTTCATTTTCAGCAACACAAACGAACTCGCCGTCCGCCACATCACGTCGGCATTCCCGTTCTTCGGCGGCTTCAATCATTACATTTACAGTCACGAAATCGGTTCGATGAAACCGGCCGCGAAGATTTACGAAGCCGTCGAGGCCGCCACCAACCGAAGCGGAAAACAGATCCTCTACATTGACGACAAAATCGAGAACATCGAAGGTGGCCGTTCACGCGGCTGGCACACGATTCATCATGTGACCCCGCGGGAAACACTCACGGAAGCGGCCGTTCACGGATTCTAAGCGGGACACGCTGACAAGCTGATCACCGAAAGGCTGATGGCTGCATTGAACAGATTCAGAAGGAGAACTTGTTTTAGCCACGGATTGAACACGGATGAAACACTGATCAGGACGTCCATCCGCAGTGATTCAGTCATCCCTGTTCAATCCGTGGCCAATTCATTTTCCCAGTTCTAAGTTTCGTTGCCGATTTTCTGCATTCCTGTTTTCCTTATTTACCCCGCCCCATCAATTCCTTGATTCCACGCGCGAGCAGTTCGTATTGCGACAGCGAGTTGTAGAGCTGCGCGGAGATACGGAGCAGTCGTTTCGGAGGGGCGGGCCACGGGATGATCGGCACTTCAATATTGTGACAGGCCATGAGCTCGTCCTGCCACGTATCCAGATAGAGAGAAGACTTTGGGGGTTCATTGTTCGCGGCGTCGGGGATTGGGATTGACGAGAGCGAACCGATCATTTCATCCGGTGACGGAAGCGGAATCCCGAGCGTATCACAGATGCTGCGGCGGGCGGCCAGCGCCAGTTCACGATTGCGCCGCATGATCTCCGGCCAACCGCCAGGCAGCAGTCCGCCCATGTAATCGATCGCCAGTGGAAGGCACAACATCGCGGTCGGATCCCACGTCCCTGCCCATCCGAACTCAATCTGCAATCGCGAACGGTCGTCGCGCAGCGAATTCGCTCCGTGGCTGATCGTCAGCGGGCGCACGACGTCCTGCCGGGCGTTTCGGACATGAAGAAGCGCGACACCTTTCGGCGCACAGATCCATTTGTGGCAGTTGCCGGTGTAGTACGCGGCCCCCAGTTCATCGAGGTTCAACGGAATCATTCCTGGCGCGTGCGCGCCGTCCACCAGGGTGTCGATTCCGCGTTCGTTCAACGCGCGAACGATCCCGGCAACCGGCAGTACGAGACCGGTCTGACTGGTGACATGATCGATAAGCAGCAGCCGCGTCCGGTCGGTCACCTTTTCCAGAACGGCGGCCCCGATTTCCTCCGCAGAATCAATCGGGAACGGCAGCTTCACGACCACCACTTTTGCGCCGGTTCGTCCGGCGACGTAATCCAGCGCGTTGCGGCACGCGTTGTATTCGTGGTCCGTCACGAGCAGCTCGTCACCAGGCTCAAAGGCGATCGAACGCAGGACGGTGTTCACCCCGGACGTGGCGTTGGGGACGAGGACCAGATCGTCGGGTTGTGCACCGACGAATCCGGCAAGCACGGATCGGGATTCATCGAGCAGCGGCTCAAGTTCACGGACGAGGAACCGAACCGGTTGACGTTCCATCCGTCGGCGGAGTTCCGTTTGATGTTCGAGCACCGCCAGTGGACAGCTCCCGAATGAGCCGTGGTTCAAAAACACGACGTCGGGATCCAGTGGAAACAAGGCAGGATCAACCGCCGGCTCGGTGATCGATCCGGGGTAATTGACAACGGTTGTGTGCATCGGGGAAAGACGTTGAAGTCATCTACGGCAGGAATCCAATCACAAACTCTCGCGGTTCACAAAACGGGCGCATCTCGATACTGCCACCGGAAAGTTTACACATTGGAACAGCTGAGGTCCAAAAGCCTGTCAAAGCGACCGAGAAAGCGGCACTTAAAACATGCACCCCTTGAATTGACCGACGAATTCTTTGACCTTTATCTCGGACACCAATCAATGATAGGTTCCGGGCGATCAAAAAGTCAGAACCCGGATCAGCGCTGTTGTTGACACGGGTGTCGTGGGTTCACAATCGCGGTTTGGAATGGTATGTCGAAGGGAATCGACATGGACGGTATTTCTGAGTTGATGACGAATCTCAGAATGATGGCGCGTCAGCTCCTGACGGGGGAACGAAACGCGCATTCCATCCGTCCCACAGGGCTCGTCATGTCAGCGCTGCTGCGTTCGCTGCCGAATTCTAAAACTTGGACGGAACTCACTTGGGAAACGCGGGAACAGTTTTTCTCCTCGATGTACCGGCACATGCGCTTTGTGCTCATCGATCACGCGCGAAAACGGAAGGCGTTCAAGCGTCCGCAGCTGGAGTTTGTCGATCCGGAGACATTTGATCTTTACCAGCTTCCGGCGACCGTGGAATCGACGCCCGAGGTGATCATCGCGATGGACGAGGCGCTCGACTGGCTTGAGGGGACGAGCGTCGAGCACTTTGAGGTGCTGAACCATCACTATTTTTCGGGGTTGGACGTCGAGGAAACTAGCAAAATGCTCGACCGCTCACCCAAGACCGTCAAACGCCGGCTCGCCGAGGGGCGGCTTCTGTTGCATCAGAAAATTTTGGAAATCATGAGCAAGAACCCAAGTTAAACCGTGGTCATTCCCGACAAAGGCGACTGGAGTCGTTTCCATCGGATCAAGGAGGATCTCAGCCGGTTTCCCGTGTCTCAGATCAACGACCGGATCGCGCAGCTCAAACACGACGGCGAGCCCTCGACAGTCATTGATCTGCTGGAGAATTATTTCAAGCTGCCGGAACCGCCGGTGTTGAAAGCGGGCAGCCGACTTTGCAACCGCTACACGATCAAACGGAAGATCGGCGAGGGCGGGATGGGGTTCGTGTACGCTGCGATTCAGGAATACACGCAGCAGGAAGTCGCCATCAAAGTAATCCACCCTTCGCTCGTCTCGCCCAGACTGACGAAACGGTTTCGGGAGGAGATTCGGACACTGGGCCGACTGGAGCATCCGCACATCGTCCGTATTTTCGATGCGGACAATCATCGCGATCTGCCGTCGGGCAACGAGACGTTGTTCTACGCGATGCAACTCGTCGATGGCCAGTCGTTGACCAAATGGATTGAATCCTCGAACCCTTCGGTTGAATCCCGGCTCGAGTGCTTTGTTCAGATCTGCGAGGCGGTCCACTACGCACACCAAAACGGGATCGTTCACCGGGACTTGAAGCCGGACAATGTTCTGGTGGACAAACAGGGTCGCCCGGCTGTGCTCGATTTTGGCCTGGCCCAGATCGCCGATCCGGCATCGGAACAACCGCCGGATGAACAAGCGTCGGGCGACGACACACGCTGGCTGGTCGCCGGTACTCCGGCATTCATGAGCCCCGAGCGCTGGGATGGTGAGCCGGGCGGCCCTGCCTCCGATGTGTTTGCCATGGGTGTCCTGCTGCACGAGATGCTCACGGAAACGCGTCCGTGGAACCTGCCGAAAAACGCGTCGTTGAACGATCTCCGCACGGCCATATGTGAATTTTCCCCCGGTGAATTGAAAGGAAAACGCGGCCTGAACCGAGTCTCGATCAAACTGATTGGAGCGATGCTCGCCACCGATCCGGACGGGCGCCCGGATACGCCGATGGATGTGGCCGTGGTCATCCGGGATGTGCTCAAGCGGCGGAGAATTGTCCGTCGGGCGCGAATGACCGCGCCGGTTTGGGGGAGCATTCTCGTAGCCCTGGTTTCCATCCTGATCACGAAATCCTTCGACGCGCACCGGGAAGCCAATCGGAAACGTTCTGAATTGCTGCTCGCACAAGCCACCAGCATCAACCGGCAACGCAACCGAATCGACAGTTGGGAGCGGGTCGCCGCGCTTCTCCCGGCCGACCCGGAACTCCGCCACTCTCAGGACGCGTGGAGGGATGCCGCCCTGGAGGCGAGATCCAATTGGAACCTCCGTTGGGAGCTGCCCGTCATGTTGCCTGCGGGCTTCCATCTGAGCGCAGTGGACCGGACCGGCAATCGGTTTTTCGGACACACCGAAAATGGATCGTCGGAGGTGATACAACGGACCGATCTGCACCGGACCACGCACACGGTACCGACGGCGAGTGGCATCGTTCGCGCCCGCTTTCGTCCGGGCGACACCGAGATCGTTTTCTTACAGGAGGACGGCGAACTGCGGACCTTCAACTGGACCTCCGGCCAGGTGAGAATTCTCGATCCGAAGACGGACCCGGATGCTGAGTTCGAGTTCAGTCCGGACGGCCGCTACTTCGCCTACAGCCGGAGAACCGCCGCCGCATCCGAGCCAAATTCAGAGATGTTGTCAGAAGTGTGCGTACTGGACACGACAGACTGGAAACACATCCGGACATTGATTGGTCGCGGCGAAACAGTCGATCCCGACGGCTACGTGCCTAACTGGACGCGGGCAACCGGTGGAATTGCATTCAGCCCGGACGGGCGGTTTCTCGCCACCTGGAGCAACGCTTCCCAGAATGTTCCCGTTTGGAGGGTGAAGAATGGAGAGCTCGCACTCTATGCCGGACACCCGGATGTCATCGAGTTTGCGAGCTGGCAACCGAAGGAAGGCGCCCATGAACTGGCCATCGTTCGAAAGGACGGCGAAGTGGTGTCCTGGCGACTTTCCACAGAGCGAACCAACGTCGTTTCGCGAACCCCAGACGGGTCGTTTTCAATGCGGAAAACGGGGTTTGAAACCATTGATCAACTTGCGTGGACAAGGTCTGCGAACGGACTGATCGCGGTTGACGAGCGCAACAGCGAGATTCATCTGATTCTTCCCGGTCGTCCCTCTGATTTCCCCAAGCCCCAACTGGTGGCCCGATATCCCAACGGCTTCCAATGGGTCTCCAACGGGCGACTGCAGGAGACACCAAACGGCCCGCAGTGGGAGCGCCCCGAGCTGGAGCCGCCGATTCGACGGTCGACCCAAATTGCGGGCGTCGCTCCCTTGAGCCTCAGTTTTAGCGCGGACGAGCAGGTTCTTGCAGTGGCCGACTCCAAGACAATCGTCTTCCTCTCCACCTCCAATTTGAGTGAACTGGCCCGCGCGGAGAACATGGCGATCAACGGCCCCATCATGTTTGACAACCTGACCGGAGATCTGTGGGTGTACGAGAAGCAACATGGCGCGGTCCGCTGGCACCACACCCGGACGAACTCAGCGATGGAGTTCTGGCGACCCAGAACTGGCACGAGAAATTCTGTTGGCGAAGTGGCGGCCATGGGCGGCCAGGTCGCCATCAGCCGGGGCCTGCAGATCTACGCCGGACCAGCCGCACTCGTCAGGCCCCGTCAATTTGGAGTCGGTGACTTCCGGGTTGCCGAGGTCCCTGAATCGCTCATGATCGACCTGTTGGGAAAATCCGTCGGGGTGATCTGGGTGAACCCTGTACGGGGTGCACTTTGGCAACAAACCAATGACATCTGGCGATTGACATTCAGGACGACGAACTCCGTCATTCTTACCAGCCTGCCCGGGTGGAATGGCACCAATCTCATTTCCGTTCCAGTCCATCTGCAACGGACAGTGGAAGAAAAGTCCGCCAGATCCGAGACGCCTCACTGGGCTGAAGGGACATTGTTGACTCCGGCTGCGAACCTCCCGCTGGTGGTTTCTTCCATCGATCAAAACCGTGGCATTCACGTGGACCGTCTCGGTTCGGGCCATTGCCAGCACATCGGCATTTTTCCAATGCAAAATGCCGACGGAAGACGGGCTGTATCGGTCGCGATCAGCCCCAATGGCTCGTTCATCGTGGCGGCAAATCGCGACGGCACCATCGAGTTCTGGAGCCTTCGACCGATCTTGGAACATCTCGACACCATGCAACTTGGATTCCCGGAGATCGCATCGAACATCGGAGACCAGAACGCGGCTCCCGTCACTCACCTGAAAATAGTTGAAAATAACTGACCCCCATTTCCAACAAATCTCGCTTGTTATTGGTAGACCAACCTCAGAAGGCCCGGCTGATGCGAAACATACCGAACATTCGAAAAGAATACCTTGAGTGCTACGAGGATCCGCGCGGCGATGCCGGTTTCGACGCCCGCTGCTTTCCCGCAGAGCGGGATGTTCCGTCACACGCCCCCGTCGGCGTCGACGAGCTGAAAGACAAGTTCAAGGCGGTGTACGCCCAGCGTAACGCGTGTGTCCGACGGTTGTCGGCACTCGAAAAATCCGCTCAAGAGCGGGCCCAACTCATCGAGCAAACAATCAAACTTACCGAGGCGATCGACCACCTCGAGGACGTGTGCGCACCGATAGGTTTCGTGGCGGAGCCCGTGATGGGCGAGGACATGTTCGTTGCAAAATTGATTTTCACCCACGCGCCCATGGCAGATGCGAAGAATGAACCGTACGAGAGCAGCTTCAGCCTCTACATCCAGATCCCCCTGGAAGGACATGATCGAAAGGAGCAGGACGATGCCCCGTAAACTCATCCTCAGCTGCCGGTTGTCCCCGGGAGACGTCGTGATGCTGACGGCCGCCGTGCGGGATCTTCACACCCTGCATCCGGGGCGGTTCCTCACGGATGTACGCACGCCGTGCGCGGACCTCTGGAAACACAACCCATACCTGACGCCGCTCGACGAAGCAGACCCGAATGTGAAGGTGATCGAGTGCCACTATCCGCTGATCCAAAGATCGAACCAGCAGGGCCGCCATTTCATCAACGGCTACCTGCAGTTCCTCAGCGAAAAACTCCAGGTCGATCTGGCACCCACCGTATTTTCCGGAGACATCCACATCGCCGAGGAGGAACGCCGTTTACCGTTCCAGCTCGACGAGTTTAACTGCGAGAATTTGCCCGTGTGGATCGTATCGGCCGGGGGCAAGTATGACTTCACCATCAAGTGGTGGGACCGGCGTCGCTATCAGGCCGTGGTGGATCATTTCAAAGATCGCATCTTCTTCCTGCAAGTCGGAGAAACCGGGCACTACCACCCGCCGTTGAAAAACGTTTGCGATCTACGTGGAAAAACCACATTGCGCGACCTGATACGGCTCACCTATCACAGCGATGGAGTTCTATGTGGGGTCACGTTGCACATGCACCTGGCAGCGGCCGTGCCGTTGAGGGAACGGCAGCATTCGCGTCCGTCGGTGATCATCGCCGGTGGACGCGAAGCACCGCACTGGGAGGCGTATCCGACGCATCAGTTTCTGCACACTGTCGGCATGTTGAAATGCTGCGCCACCGGCGGCTGCTGGCGGTCCCGCACCGTCCCGCTCGGCGACGGCGACGAAAAGGACGAACCCAAGAATCTGTGTCAGGACGTCGTGAACGGACTGCCCCGGTGCATGGACATGATTTCAGCGGAGAACGTGATTCAATCAATTGAAACGATACTGGCGGGCCGTGAGCAACAGAAGATGCTCGCGGTGGAACCACACACAACAGAAACAAACATTGTAAACGGACTCAATTAGACCGTTGGAAAGTGAGAAGAAGACTATGGCAACGACCACCATTGACACAGCTGGAAAGAACCTGAAGAACTTCACGAAGAAACTCGTCAAGCTGGCGCGGAAGCTCAACGAAACCCGGGCGGCCTTGGAGAACGCCCTCCCCACAGGTGGAGTCATTGCCTCTGGGGCTCCTGTGATGGTGGCATACGTCGAAGCCTATGAAAAATTGGCCAGATTCATTTTCATTAGGCGGGAGGATGATAGTGGAAGCGAGATTCAGGCAGATGTACAGATCATACACTATGAACCCAATAATGCAGCAGGAGCGTCTGTGTATCTGATCAAGGCAATCACTGTGAATGGAATGGTTGGCGACCCTGCCACTTCACCGAACAATTATTCGTCCAAGAGTTCATCGTCGTCGGTTCCTCATCCGTGACCGTTACACCGGTTTTGGCGGATTTCGCACACGGCTCGCTGGACGGCGGCACCGATGTATCGGCAAAACGCAAACAGAACAAACAGAACAAACAAATAACCAGTTCGCCCCAACCAGAGAGGCTGACAAACAAGGAAACACGTAACATGGCAACTTCTATCCCACCACCACCACCACCACTCACACCAGCAGAACGGGCCTTTGCGGCGTTCACAGATCAAGTGGTTGCAGCCGTGACGATACTCAATAGCTGCCGGGTGAAAATGGACAACAAGTTCAAGAACCATCCATCCAACACGTCTGGGCATATCATTGATGAACGGATCATCGGGAACACGGAACCCGAGCTTGCCGATTACCAACGAGCCAATGATGCGCTGCTGAAGCTCATCACCGGCCCAACAACCACAGTTGTGGATCCGACAAGCAAAGAAACTTACGAAGTCTCCCACGTACACGTGGAGTTTCGTCATCGCGATAGTAAAAACAAAGATCACAAGTTTAAGACCCGACAAAAGGTGCCGGGCATTTTTGGCAATGATTCCAAGATCAGCGCGGTGGCTGTCCGTGGGCTGGTACGGAATCCAAACGGACCTCATCCGCTGACGCACAATTATTCGTCCAAAAGTTCATCGTCCAGCACTTGATCAACGACGCACGAATCATGAACCGCACTATTTTACTTGGCCGGCGGACGGGAAAAGCAATGCTTCTGGGCAGCCTGTTCCTGGCTGTCACCCAGATCGCGGGCGCAGAAGACGATCTGAGCGAGTGCCGTCAGAGGCTTCATATTATGGGCCAAGCTGTTGCCGTCTATCGACACGATCACGACGGCCAATTTCCAAAGGCGCTCGGCGCTCTTTTTCCACGTTATCTGTCGAACGCGTTAGTGCTGAAATGTCCCGCCGCGCTCCGGTCGGGCGAGTCCGGACCGGCCAATCCGGGGCTGGTCAGTCCCAGTGGCAACGATGGCCGGGTGGTGGGATACAACTGGGAAATGAGTCTCGACGATCCCAGCCTTTGGGCCGGTCAGACGATCCAGATGTCATTTTACGAATTCAAACGGCTCCAACTCGAGAGCCTGGTTGGTAAAAATGTTCCCATCATCCGCTGCACTCATCATGGCCCGGAACGTGTGCTAAACCTCACGTCCAATGGCCAGATCTATGAAAGCGGGGACGATTACTGGGAATGCAATTTTGTGGATGTCATTTCGGGTTCCCGATTGGCTCCGGAGTTGGTCAGGATGGCTCATCTCCCCATGTCGGAGCTCGTCCGCCCGCGCCCGCCGAATGCAACGGATGCCATGCCAGACTTGCGATCCCATTACAACGCCCGGTTCGAGGATCCCTGGATTCATGCCGACATGGGTGAAGAGTGGCCGGACTTTGCCAAGGCGCTGAATGACGGCCTGCTGACCAGCCGGGGGATTAACTTCGATCCGGCGGGGATGATCCAATTGAACGGAATGATCGTTTCCAACGAAAGAAATGGGTATACGCGTTTGACTTATCCCACCAACGTTCCACCCATCGAGGTGAAGCGAGCGTTCCGAGTGATGCACGTGTTGGGCGGCGTGGTTTTTGAAAGCCCGGCCAACTCCATTGTAGGTCGGATCGAATTCTATCGCGGTGACGGCAGCCGACTCGCGACATGGGAGTGGAAGTACGGAGCTGACGTCGAAGAAGTAATTTATAGAGTGACCCGCGAACAACTGCCTTCGGAGAAACTTCATGTTGCCTGGATCGGGGAAACGGGAGCCGGCCCGAGTTCGGGAAAACGGGCCAGACTGTTTCACCTCCATTACGTAAATCCAGAGCCAGATACGGTCGTCAGTGAAATCCGGTTTCTCCCCGGCGACACAGCGTCTTCACCGTTCATCGCCGCCATCACACTTCAACCCTAAAGCAAACCCCCATGAAGCTCGCACGCAGGACAACTAATGCCCGGATTCGTCGAAGGTTGAATGCGGTGAGTTGTTTCCAATGCGTGTTGCTCGCGCTGTGTTTCGGCGCGGTGCCCACGATGCGCGGGATTGGGGCTGAAGGTTATCGTTCACGACAGCTAAACGACCCCAATTTCTCCACCGTCACCGTCTCGAACGACTGGGCGTTCACACGCGTTCACGCGCAGGAGGCCTGGCAGGCGCTGCACGGTGCGACACAGGCGGTCGAGCGGGTGGTGGCAGTCATTGATGAGGCGACCGACATGAATCATGTCGAGCTGCAGGATCATCTCTGGGTGAACCAGGGCGAGCTGGGAAAGTGCGGTGGGGTCGACGATGACCACAACGGTTTCGTCGATGATTTTCATGGCTGGGACTTTGTCGGCAGGGATAATTCTCCGACCACGGGATTTCTTTTCAGCAGAAGCCAGCACGGCACATTGGTAGCCGGATTGGTCGTGGCGGATCATGATAATGGCGTCGGCATCGTGGGAATGGCCCCAAACGCGAGGATCATGCTGTTGCGATGGCACGGAAGCGGTATGACTCTGAAGCGCAAAGTGACCGCTTTGAGCGATGCCGTGACGTATGCTCTCAACAACGACGCTCACATCATAAACCTCAGTGGGGGGATTCCATTGGTTCCATCAAGACCGGCGGACCAATCTTATCTGGACAAGCTTGATCTGGTGTTCCGGAAGGCCTGGGAGCAGGGGGTGCTGGTCGTGTGTGCAGCCGGGAATCTCGGTGGTAATCTGGATGACCAGCTGGGGTTGAAATTTTGGGCGCCCGCAATGTTCAGCTACGAGAACATCATCTGCGTTACGGGCAGCAGCCCGCAGCCCGAGAAACGGGTTTATGCGTGGGGCACGAACAGCGTGGATATCGCCGCTCCCGGTTTTAACATCTACGGTCCGGTTCCCAAAAATCGGTTTGCATGGTCGGATGGCTCTTCCTTTGCCACACCATTGGTCAGTGGCGCGGCGGCGCTGGTGTGGGGAATGATGCCGAAATTGAAGGCCTCGGAGGTGCGCTGCCTTCTGCTCAGCACCGCGAGACCACTGCCACCTGCAAACGTCGTCGCCGGCGAAGAATGGGGCTACACGCCACCGGCGAAACCCAACAGCGTCCTTGATCTTTCTTTTGTAACGGATGCCTACGACGCCTATCTGAACGGCACGCCTTACCACTCTTGTTTCCCGGCCAATGTCAAGGATCGTGTGTTGCCAAACGAGTGATGCTCCCCACGCTGATCCCCGACTGCGGCAACCCGCGCTTTCGCCATGTCGAATACCAATCCGCTCACCATCTCGGTGGCATTTTATGGAAAACACGGGGACCTATGCCGGCGTTTTCTCACTCATCTCTACCGGTTTACTTCTCCGGCTGATTTCGAGCTCCGCGTGGGCCTTAACGCCGTCGGCGTGGAGACGACAGACTTTGTGAAATCGGCCACTGGGGAGTTCGGCAATATCTGGGTCCACTCCGAACCAACCAACATCTACAAATCGCCGCTCATGGCGAAGCTGTTCAACATGAAACCGATCGAGACGGATTGGGTCATCTGGTTTGATGATGATTCATATCCCTATCGGGGCGATTGGTTGACCGGTCTAAAGCTCAAAATGGAATCCCACCCTGAGATCGATGTCTGGGGCAATCCCTTTTTCACCGACGCGGATAAGGCGGCCGTCAACTTCATTCAAGCCGCGTCGTGGTATCAGGGCAAACCGTTCAATCACGTCAAGCCAACCGGCGAACGCAGCGAACGGCCGCTGCTCACGTTTGTCGAGGGAGGATTCTGGGCCGCCAAAACGACCGTTCTGACGACGCTTGACTGGCCGGACCGGAGGCTCGTCCAGCACGAGGAGGATTACATTTTTGGTGAGGCACTGCGGCAAAACGGGTTCAAGATTGGCCGTTACAAATCCGGTGTCCGCATCAGCGACGCCGTACGGCGATGCCCGCCCGATACGCCCTGCAGTTACGAATCCCTTTCAGTCCCCGCCTGACGCCTCCGATTTCGGACGAAGGCAACGATACGCGGCCTCATTCCAGCACGACGCATCGTTCACGTCCGACTTCGATCACACTGCGGTCGGGCCTGGAACAAATTTCAGCGACACACCGTTGATGCAATAACGTTGATCCGTCGGCGTATCGTAACCTTCTCCTTTGAAGACATGTCCGAGGTGGCCGTCGCATTGGGCACATAGAATCTCCGTTCGCAATGACCCGGTTGACCGGTCTTCACGAGCGAGCACGTTTTTCGCGTCCGCCGGATCGTAAAAAGACGGCCAGCCGCAATGGGAATCAAACTTCTCCTTGGAAGAAAACAGCGCGGCACCGCAGCCACCGCAGACATACGTCCCCTCCCCCTGCGACTTGAATTCTTCATACGCAGGGCCGAACGACGGCTCCGTGCCCGCCTGCCGTAGAACACGAAACTGTTCCGGCGTCAGTTCACTTCGCCACTGTTCATCTGTTTTCTCAGACGTCTTGTTGGTCGCTTTAGAATTGTTGTCATCGGTGTCCATGCCGGGATGTTATCGGGTGACATCCGGTTGAACAGGAATTTTACCGTGCGGACCGGGTCAAGGTGGGCTTTCCTTTCACGGGTCATTTTACTACGGTATTGGCATGCGCAACGATGCCTCCGACGAGGAACGCGACCAACACGCGAGGGAATGTCCCGCAGTCCCGCTTCGGCCAAAGAAAAAGCTCCCCTTCAATCGCGACTGGCGGCTTCCGAAGGTCCTTTCTGAACAACGAGTTGCCAGCGACCGCGACCGGCATTCATGCATTAGCCTGATGCCTTTCGGAAACCCGAGGTGATTGTCGTGGAGGGACAACATGAGAATAGCCCAGCGTTTCAACGCTGGGTTAAGCGAGGGGGAAGTCCCGGAGGAACGGCAGAAACCCTGGTCCGGTTTTGGTTAAACTGGAGCCGTGACCGGAGCGCGGGCTTCAGCCCACTTCAACACGATCTGGTTTGGCGGCATTGAAGTGGCGTAAACGCCGCGCTCCGGCAAGAAACCGAAAACCGGCCACAAGATTATTTAAACGGCTCTGAGCCGGAACCATGCAGTTGCGATGGGGAGCGTCGCCGGCCCGGCGACGACTTTATCCCGGGTCCTTCCCTGCGCACCCGAGGGTTGTCTAAAGTTGGAGGGCGCAAGCGCTCGGCGGGCCGCCGAGCGCAGCCGGCCAGCGGCCGGCGCTCCCCTTTCAACTGCATGGTT
>JBDNGP010000091.1:0-38354 GCA_041689265.1 Verrucomicrobiota bacterium | reverse complement strand
CGACCTGGCCCGCATCCGCCAGCAGGTCAAGGAAGGGGCCATCGAGCGTCTGGGCGCCAAACCCGGACGCAAACAGGACCTGGTCAGCTCCGCCGAGCACGAAGCCCTCAAACGCGACCTCCAGGAGAAGGAACGAGCCCGACCAGCATCAATCGATCGTTCTCATGTCAGAATATGACACCGGCTACGGACGCTGGTTGCCGATTATTCGATCCTGGTTAAATTCCAGTCCGGCGGAGCCGGGGGCGAGCCCTTCTACATCCTCGAAGGGGTCAGCGTGTGGCCGAGCGAATTCCTCCGCCTGTTCACCTTTCTGATCGGCATCGCGTTCTTCCTCAAGATGTGCAGCGATCTGATCACCAACAAACACGAGCTGAACGAGGAGTTTCAACTCCCGCATCGACGGGACAGCCTGAACAGGGTGAAGAACGTGTGGCTGATTCCGGGCTTCAAATGGCTGAAACCCGCGAGCGCAGACCCCACCCTGCTACAGCGGATCGGCACGTTGGCGGCCATGTTTTATCACTACCGATGCAGCGTCATGCGCAGCCAGCTGGGTTATTGGGTCGGGATGAAAACGCCACCCGACGACACCACCTTCAGAGCGGGGGAAGGGATGTTGAGATTGTGGGATGAATACAACGTGCTCGGGCAACTCGGGCCCCGCCTGACCCGCATCGCGCTGCCGATCGTGATGTTTTTCCTGCTCGGCTTTTTCCTGACCCGCGTGTTCGGCGAACCGGCTGTCTCTTTCCGCGGTCCCTACAAGTTCTTCTGTGACACCGTCCCGCTCATTCTCAGCGTGGGCAGGAACGTGTTTCTGACCTTGTTCGTGTTGGACGCCGCCCTGCTCTGCGGCCGGATGATCAAGTGTGTCACCAACAAAGACCTTCGCTGGACCCACGATGCGCTGGAAAAATTCACCACCCGTTTCGCCCTCGACGGCGATCTGCTCGAGGAATGGCTGGACATCAATCTCATCGCCAAACGAACCACGGTCATCATGCCCCTGATCTACTACCCGTTCATCACGCTCTCCCTCTTGGTGCTCGCGCGCTCCAATGTGTTTGACAACTGGAACTGGCCCTGGGCGCTCATTATCATCATCAGCGCCGTCGCACTGCTGGCCCTGGGGTCCGTGTGGATTCTGCGCGGCGCGGCGGAGCGCGCCCGTTCGCTCTGCCTCGAACGAATGCACAACAAACAACTCGAACTGATCGCCGCCGGGGACGAAAAAAAATGCCAGCTCAATTCCTACCGCGAACTCATGGCCGAAGTGGAAAAATGCAAAGTCGGGGCGTTCGCGCCGCTGGGTGAACAGCCCATTCTACGGGCGCTGTTGCTGCCCTTCGGAGGCGCCGGCATCCTCGCGCTGACCTGCGTGCTCACCCTGGTCTGGCTGGCGTGCGGCTATTCGCTCGCGTTCACGGATGGCGGCTCGTTTTTCGGCGGTTTCAGCAAAGCGTTTCTCTCCGGGGTGGGGCCTGACTCGGTACGGGAGGGACAGACAATTCCCGAGCTCGTTTTCTTCGCCTTTCAAATGATGTTCTTCCTCATCACGCCCGGACTATTTGTGGGCGCTTTTGCCGAACGGATGAAGTTCAGCGCGATGTTGATCTTCAGTGTCCTCTGGAGTCTGCTCGTTTACATTCCAGTTTGTTATTGCGTGTGGTATTCGGGAAATTTCTTCGGGCTTACCGGCGTCATCGATCTGGCCGGCGGCATCGTGGTTCATATCACCGCCGGTGTCGCAGCGTTGGTTGCCTGCATCATGGTCGGGCCGCGGACCGGACATCCCGCGACTCCGATGCTCCCGCACAACCTTCCCCTGACCGTGACGGGCGCGGGGATGCTCTGGGTCGGCTGGTTTGGATTCAACGCCGGGAGTCAGCTGGCCGCCAACGGGGCCGCCGCCATGACGCTGGTGGTGACCCATGTTTCCGCCGCCACCGCCGCCGTGGTCTGGATGGTGATCGAATGGTGGAGACTGGGCAAACCCAGCGTGCTCGGCATCGCCACGGGATCGATCGCGGGACTGGCCGCGATCACACCGGCGTCGGGCACTGTCGGACCGGTCGGCGCCCTGTGCATCGGGGCAACCTCGGCGGTCTGCTGCTGGCTTGCCTGCGCGAAGTTGAAAAAACGATTCCGCTACGACGACTCACTCGACGTGTTCGGTGTGCACGGGGTCGGCGGATTCGTCGGAACGATTTTGGTGGCCGTCGTCGGAACAAGTGCGTTCCCGGGAGGATTGGGGGAATTCAGCGTGCCGAAACAGCTGGGCACACAGCTGCTCGCGAGCATCTACACGATCTTGTTGTCGGGAATCGTGAGTTACGTCGTCCTCAAGGTGCTCTCCATCACGATCGGTCTCCGGGTTCAGGTTTCCGAGGAGCGCGAAGGCCTTGATCTCGCGGAACACGGCGAGAGCGGCTACAACGACTAGTTGAACAGTCGCGATGATTGGGACAGAAAGCCGCTCAACCAAGCCGGTTCGTTGAAGTGCAGCATCCGGTCGCTCAGATCGTTCAACGCCTTGCGCGCGGTCGTGAACTCACCAGACAACCGGTCGTAGACATCCACCAGTTCGTGCTTTCTTGCGAGCCGATGATCGCGGGCTGCGCGGAAATTCCCTGCCCCGATTCCTTCGTAGTAGCTCAATCCGGGAAAGCCCCGCGTTTGAGCACGATGCTCGATCCGCTCGAAGAAAACGCCGCTGAGAAACAATGTGTGGTTCCCGATGTGGGCCTGAATTAAAAACCGCGTTCGATCATCCGCCTGGGCGCTCGCGGCCAGCATTTCAAAAAGATACTCAATCGGCGTCTGATCCGGAGGAATCTGGAGAGGCAGGTTCTCGGTCAGCGTGAACTCGACGAGCAACGACGCCACGTAATCCGCCACCGACCGGTCGTCAATTCCCGCCTTGATAAACACATTGCGAACGAGCACGTAGAAATAGAGATGACTGGAAATCGACAGGCAATGATTGGTCTCCGTCAATGCATCGAAAAGCACCGAATCATCCAGAATCAGATCGCGGGATTCATCGTCCGCGAGAAGCAGACTGAGGAACCGGTAGTCCTGTGCGTCCCGGCCAAACACCCGCATGATGAACGCGATGTCCTCGGCGGTAAACCGCACCCGGCTATCTGCCCTTACAACTCTCATAAACAACTTATCGGTTCCCGGCGCAGCCACCTGAAATCCCGCGCCTGCACCCGGCCGGGTTAAAGCATCAGCAGTTCCATAATCCGCGCTGCGAAATCACGCCCGAACCTTCACTGACCGTTATCGAAACCCTATCATCCAACCGGAAATTGTGAAGTCGCAACCGTATGGCGGCAACGCTTCATCCCCTGCGAGTGCGCACCAGCCCGAACCGCTCGCTGATCATCGACGGACCGCATTCGACCGGTGCTTTACTTTCCGCCTGATTGACCGTTAATTTAGAGCCATGCCAATTTACGAATACGAACTCTGCGAGGGCAAATGCGTGGCCTGCGGCGGGAAGTTCACCCTGAACCGTCCCCTGAGCGCGACACCGCTGACCAACTGTCCGGCGTGCAAAAAACCGGTTCGCAAGTTAATTTCCTCTTTCAGTTCCCCACTCAAGCTGAAACCGCTCTCGATATCCGATGCAAAAAAGGCGGGATTCACCGTGCTCAAACGGGCCGGCAAGGGGGAATACGAGAAACAGTAACGTCCGGTACGTGACGGAATTGGGTTGAACGTGTCTATTCACCGTAATGTCCGTTAAGTGGTGCCGGTCCGCCGGAGCAAACGGACCGGAATACCGGCGAAATTTCACTCGCCAAAGCGAAACAGGCAGCCCATTTTTCCAACCTCATGAGTGGCCTTCAAAAAATCGAACAAGTATTGCAGCGAACCTCCCGGCGGCGGCGGCTGGACAACGCTTTGCGCGGGCTTTGGCTGGGCATCTTCTGGGCCGCCATCCTTTTCCTGCTTGCGCTCGGCAGTTACAAACTTCTTCCCGTCCCCGTCGAAATCCTGTTGGTTGCGGGCTGCGCCAGCGTGTTCATCATGCTTGCCGGGTTTGTTCTGGGAGGGTGGAAAAAGCCCTCCATGCCGGACACCGCGCGCTGGGTTGATGAGCGGAACCAGCTCAAGGAACGCCTCTCCAGCGCGTTGGAACTTGAGAAGGAACCGACCGGCAGCCGCTGGAAAGAACTGGTCATTGGCGACGCTTCCAAACACGCGGAGGGTCTGTCGCTTGAAAAATTGCTGCCACTTCATCTGAGCAAGTTCGCCCGTTGGTCGGTCTTGATTCTCGTGCTCGCCGCCGGACTTGGTTTTGTCCCTGAGTATCGGTCCAAGGATTATCTGCAGGCGAAAGAGGATCAGGAGATCATCAAGGAAACGGGTCGTGTTCTCGCGCAGTTGAGCAAACGTAGCCTTGAGAACAAACCACCGGTCATGCAACCCACGGAAAAGGCGTTGCAGGCGGTCAACGAAACCGGCCTCCAGCTCGCCAAGGCCAACCTGTCCAAGGACGAGGCGCTCAAGCGACTCGCCAGCGTCACGGACAAGCTGAACAACCAGATGAAGGAGATGGCCAAGAACCCCGCCCTTCGAAAGATGGACAAGGCGATTCGTCAGCAGGACCCAAGTTCAAACACGCCCAACACTCCGAGCGAGATGCAGAAGAAGATTGATGATCTTCAAAAGGCGCTCGGCGAGGCGGCGGACAAGCAGGAGGCGATGGACAAGTTGAAGTCGGATCTGGAAGGCATGAAACAGAAGGCCGCACAGATGGCCAGCCAGGACGGCGGCATGACCGATGAACAGAAACAGAAGATGGCCGAGAGCCTCGCAGACATGGCCAAACAGGCCCAACAGATGGGGGCCAAGATGCCCGGCCTCGAAGCCGCCATGGGGGCGTTGATGGCGAACCAGACCGACTTCCTCATGAAGGATCTCGACATGGCGATGGCTGATCTCGAGAAGATGCAGCAGATGGCCGAGGCGATGAACCAGCTTCAGGAACAGTTGGCCAAGATGGGCAAAGATCTCGCCGAACAGTTGAAGCTCGGCCAGGCGAACGCCGCAATCGACACGTTGAAGAAAATGCAGGACCAGCTGAAGCAATCTAGTCTCAGCGAGGAACAGATGGCCAAGCTGATGGAGGAATTAAAGGATTCCCTCAAACCCGCCGGTGATTACGGCAAGGTCGCCGAGAAACTTGCCAAGGCCATGAGCCAGTCCAAGAGCGGCAAGAACGGTGAAGCCGCAGAATCACTCGCCGCCGCCGCCAAGGAAATGGAAGACATGCTCGGCCAGATGGGCGACATGGAATCTCTCATGGCTTCACTGGAAGCGCTGAAGAAGGCGCAGATGTGCATCGGCAACGGCATGTCTTTCGGTCAATGCAACAGTCGTGCACGCGGCTGGAAACCCGGTGGAAAAATGGGCAAGGGCGGATTCGGAACATGGGCGGACGAAAATGGTTGGATGGCCCTCCCGCAAATATCTGAACTGTGGGACAACGACGAGGATACCCGAAACCTCGCCGCCAAGGGAATCAGTGACCGTGGTGAAGGAGATCTCGCCGACGGGCTGAACCCGGACAAGGTGCGCGGCCAGATTTCGCCCGGCGGCCAGATGCCGAGCATCACGCTCAAGGGAGTGAGCATCAAAGGCCAGAGCCAGGTGGATTATTCCCAGGCGATCGCCACGGCACAAAGTGATGCCCAAAGCGCACTCGGCGATGAGAAAGTTCCGCGTGCGTATCAAGGTGCGGTCCGCGATTACTTCGACGATTTAAAGTAGCAAACCGCATCAAGGACCGTTCACGTCTTGTAATTTTATGTCTACCACAGAGGAGAAGATTAAACTGTTCAGGGACACCTATTCGAAGGTGAAAGGTGAAATCGGCAAGGTGTTCGTAGGTCACGAAGAGATCGTGGACGGAACGCTGATCGCGCTGTTTGCTGGCGGCCATGTGCTGCTCGAAGGCGTTCCCGGCTTGGGCAAGACGCTGCTCGTCCGCACGCTTGGCGAAGTGCTTGACCTGTCGTTCAGCCGGATTCAGTTCACGCCCGACCTGATGCCGGCAGACATCGTCGGCACCAATCTCGTCATGGAACGCGAGGACGGTCGCCGCGAGTTTCAATTTCAGAAAGGCCCGATCTTCGCCCACCTAGTTCTCGCGGATGAGGTGAATCGCGCCACGCCCAAAACCCAGTCCGCCATGCTCGAAGCGATGCAGGAAAAACAGGTCACCGCCGGCGGTGAAGTGCGGCGTCTACCCCCTCCCTACTTCGTCTTCGCCACTCAGAACCCGATCGATCAGGAGGGCACCTACCCACTTCCGGAAGCGCAACTGGACCGTTTCTTTTTCAAGCTCGTGGTCGGATATCCTTCCCGGGAGGAAATGACCGAAGTCCTGAACCGGACGACTGAATCCAATCAACCGACGGTTGAAAAAGTCCTGGACCGCGAGACGATCATGGACCTGCAAAAACTGGTGCGCGAAGTTCCGGTCGCATCGCACGTGAAGGACTACGCCGTACGCCTTGTGCTTGCGTCGCATCCCAAAACTGAAACGGCCGCCCCCATCGCGAACCAGTATCTGCGGTTCGGCGGCAGCCCGCGCGCGGCACAAACATTGATGCTCGCGGGCAAGGTTCGCGCGCTGACGCATGGGCGATTCAATGTCGCGCTGGACGACATTGCCGCCGTTGCAACCGCCGCGCTCCGACACCGGTTGATACTGAATTTTGAAGCGGAAGCGGAAGGCATCACGACCGATCACATCATCACGGAAATTCTCAAGGAAGTTCCGCGGCAGATCGAAATGGCAGAGGCCTGACGAGATTGAATCCGCAAAATCACCCGACAAAAAAAGGGCGCTCGATTGAGCGCCCTTTTGTTTGGAATCGTTTTGATTACTCTTTGTAAATCATCTCGGCAACAGACTTGCCGCCGGGAATGAACGGCAGCACGTGTTCTGTGTGGGGCACGATCACATCGAGCAGGTAAGGTTCGTCAGAATCCAACATTCGTTGCAACGCCGGTTTCAGGTCCTTCTTGAACATGACCCGTTCGCACTT
Organism: Verrucomicrobiota bacterium; assembly: GCA_041689265.1. Classification (GTDB taxonomy): domain Bacteria; phylum Verrucomicrobiota; class Verrucomicrobiia; order Limisphaerales; family RI-55; genus JBDNGP01. The sequence goes on along the minus strand of JBDNGP010000091.1, from coordinate 31,284 downwards.
CACCTTGAAGCCCTTCGCGATCGTCACGTAGTCCGGGTAGATCTCCTTCATGTGCTCCGGATCACCGAGATAGGTATGACCGCGGTTGCCCTTGTAAAACTTGTCCTCCCACTGCATCACCATTCCGAGGTGTTGATTGTTCAGAATGATCGCCTTCGCCGCGATCTTCTCGATGTGCGCGGTGGCCAGCTCCTGAACGTTCATCAGGAAGGAACCGTCGCCGTCGATATCGACCACCTGTTTGTCCGGGCACGCCACCTTCGCACCGAGCGCGGCCGGGTAGCCAAAGCCCATCGAACCCAACCCGGCGCTGGTGATGAACTGACGCGGCCGGTCATACTTGTACCATTGGCCGGCCCACATCTGATGCTGGCCGACACCGGTGGTCAGGATGGCTTCACCGTTCGTCAACTCGTACAATGTCTCAATCACTTCCTGCTGGAGGATCACTTCGTCGGTCTTGCCATCCATGTGATCAAGCACATGCTGCGAACGCAAAACCTCGTCCGTCACCTTGTGCGTGAGCGGCGCTTTCTTTTTCCATTTCGCAATCTGCTCCTGCCATTTGTCAAATCGGTTCTGGATCGGCTGTTTTTTGAGCATGTCCACCAACCGTTCGAGGGCGTATTTGATGTCGCTGACGATCGGCAGGTTGGCGGGCTTGTTCTTGTTGATCTCGGACGGATCCACATCGATGTGAACGATCGTGCCGTGCTCACAAAACTTTTCCACCTTGCCGGTCACGCGGTCGTCAAAACGAACACCGAACGCCAGCAGCAGATCCGCGCCGGGAGCGACCAGCGTGGTCACCTCATTGCCGTCCACTTTAGTCTTTTCAAACTCGCCGCTGACGGCCCAGTTCGCGTAGGCGGTGCCGTGCATGCCGAGCCAGCGCAGGGAAAGTTCGTGCGTCTCGGGAAACGCGCCGCAACCCATGATCGTGGTCGTGACCGGAATGCCCGTCAGATCGACAAACTCCTTAAGTACCGCCGAGGCATCCCCGCTGATCACGCCGCCGCCGCAATACAGCACCGGGCGTTCGCACTTTTCGATGAGGCCGACGATCTCGTTCAACGCGATGTCGCTGGCCTTCTTTTCCGGATTGTAACCGCGGACGTTCGGTTCCGTCGGCCACACCGGATGGGCGCGCTGTTGCTGGATGTTTTTCGGGATGTCGACGATCACCGGTCCCGGCCGTCCGGTTTGCGCGATGTGAAACGCGTTTTTGACGACCTGCGGGATATCGTTGATGTCGGTGACGAGAAAGCTGTGTTTCACGATTGGTAACGTCATTCCGTAGAAATCCGTTTCCTGAAAAGCGCCCTTGCCGATCATCTCCTGCGGAACCTGGCCCGTGATCGAAACCAGCGGAATGGAATCCATGAACGCGTCGGCAATACCGGTCACGAGATTGGTCGCACCCGGTCCGCTCGTCGCCATGCACACGCCGGCCCTGCCCGTTGCCCGGGCGTAACCGCCGGCGGCAAACACCCCGCCCTGTTCGTGGCGTGGCAGGATGGTGCGGATTTTCTCGGTCCGGGTGAGCGCCTGGTGAAATTCCATGCTCGCGCCGCCCGGATAGGCGAAGATGGTGTCGACGCCCTCGCGTTCGAGCGCTTCAACGAGGATCTCGCTGCCCATCATCGCCGGTCCAACTTCTTTCTGCGGAGCGGTTTCAGGTTGAGTCGATTTGCGCGGTGTCGTGCTTTTTGTGTTACTCATTTTTAACGTGTTGGTTTGGCTGTCGATCGCGGCACAAAAGAAAAACCCACGACCGTTTCCAGCCGTGGGTTTTTGTCGAAATTTACATTACACCCGACAAGAACCTGCAGCGTCTCCGTTTACTACGAGGACGCTGACTACAAGATTTACTTGCCGAATACGGTCGATCACGGATGCGGAACCTACCCAACGGCCCGGGCCGGGTCAAGGGCATTTCCCGCCGCGCTTTCTTTCTTCACAGGCGGCACTATTCCAGCTAAACACCGCGCGTGTACCTGGAATACTACGGCCTGAATGAGTATCCCTTCGACATTACGCCCAACCCGCGCTTTCTGTTCTACAGCGCGAAACATCGGGAGGCGTACAACCACCTGCTGTACGGAATCCGTCAGCGTAAGGGGTTCGTTCAAATCACGGGTGAAGTCGGCGCCGGCAAGACCACCATCTGCCGCGCGTTGCTGGAGGAGATCAGCGAGAGCTTCACGACCGCGCTCATTTTGAATCCGACCTTGGATGCCGACCTCCTGATCAAGGCGATTTGCATGGAGTACGGGCTGCCGGTCAAAGGGATGGACCGGTTGGAAATGATGACCGGGCTCAACAGCTTCCTGCTCGATCAGCTGGCCAACGACCGGGACACCGTCCTGATCATCGACGAAGCCCAGGACATGACCAACGATCTGCTCGAACAGGTCCGGCTACTTTCCAATCTCGAGGCGGATGATCGGAAGCTTCTTCAAATTGTTCTGATGGGACAACCCGAGTTGCGCGACCGGTTGAACGACTATTCACTCCGCCAGCTCCGCCAACGCATCACCGTCCGCTACCACCTCAATCCGCTGACCCGTCTTGAGGTCGGGAATTACATCCAGCATCGCCTGCAGGTTTCGGGTGCGAACGGCGCCCCGTATTTCACTGCCCCCGCGCTCTGGCGCATTCACCATTATACGAAAGGCATTCCGCGCCTCGTCAACGCGTTGAGTGACAAATGCCTGCTCGCCAGTTTCGTGCAACACTCTGACCGCGTGAATTTCGGTACCGTCGGCCGCGCGGTCCGCGAACTGGAAGGAAACAGGTAACCATGAGCCTGATCAACGACGCCATCAAGAAGGCCAACCAGGCCAACAAAGAAAAGTCCGCGCAATCACCTGGCCAGGGAAACGCCAACGCGACCAACGGAATGAAAGCGGCCGGGCGCCCACCCTCGGCTCCCGCCGGCAGCATGACCGGAATGTTCATCGTCGCCGGTATCGTGATCTTTGTTTTGCTCGGTGGTTTTCTGTTAATGCAGGGAATGAAAAACCGGACGCCCGTGCGGACGCAATCCGGCGAAGATGTTCAGGCGGTCGTGGTGCCCGACGCCATTCCGGCAACTGGTCAACGCACTTCACCGCCACCCGAGGCTGAGCCAGTCGTTGTGCACGCCTCGATTGACGAAGCAGTACGAGAGGCGAACCCGCACCTTGCCGACCCGGCCGCGACCACGGCGGTGGTTATCGAAGCGACTCCACCGCAAAAACCCGCCGGCCCTCCAGAGTTTCCCGCAGTCAAGCTTCAGGGCATTTTCTATCGGCTCAATGATCCGTCGGTGATCATCAACGGCAAGACGTTGCGCACAGGCGAAATCGTTGATGGCGTCAAGGTGACCGCGATTGAACGCAGCACGGTGAAGGTCGAGTTCGACGGTCAGACCAAAGTGCTGGAGCTCAAGTAACATCGGCCAGCTCCGCACCACTATGGATAAACTTCGCGCACTCCTCAGCCAACCCGACAAAGCCCGGGCAATTCCCTACATCCTCTTCGTGCTTCCGATCTATCTCGGCGGCCATTTCGGAACAGACTCGTTCTACTGGGTCTACTTCGGCCGCACCATTCTCGGCGCGCTACTCATTTGGATCATCTGGCCACTCGTCAAAGAGATGCGCTACAAGTTCAGCTGGGAAGCGGTCCTGGTGGGAATCGGTGTGCTCGTCATGTGGGTGGGCATCGACACCTTTTATCCGCACGTTGCAGAGCCGACCTCAAACTGGAACGTGTTCGAACACTACGGAGCCGGTGCCAACTTGGCTTGGTTCTTCATCATCGTGCGACTGCTCGGAAGCACATTCGTTGTGCCCGCACTTGAGGAAGTATTCTTCCGTTCCTTCCTCTATCGCTGGGTGGTGAAGCCGGATTTCGAAAGCGTGAAGATGAACTACTTCGCCTGGAAACCGTTTCTCGTCACCTCGATCTTGTTCGGTTTCGTTCACAGCGAATGGCTCGCGGGCATCCTCTGTGGATTCGCCTATCAATGGCTCGTCATTCGCAAGAACCGGCTCGGCGACGCCATGACCGCGCACGCGATTACCAATTTTCTGCTTGGAATTTACATCGTCTGGAAAGGCGAGTGGCAATTCTGGGGATGAACGTTCCGCCACTCTTTCTGTTTGAAGACGACCATCTACTCGTCATCAACAAACCGCCGGGGATCAACACCCACGCCGCCTCCCCCCATTCCAGCGACGGCATCTACGACTGGTTGCGAAACCGTTCACCCGATCACGCCACGCTTTCAATTCATCAACGACTCGATCAGGAAACTTCCGGCGTGCTGCTCTTCGGCAAAACCCGCGAAGCCAACCAATCGCTCGCCAAACAGTTTGAGGAACGCACCGTCCAAAAAACGTATCTCCTGCTGACCGACCGCGATCCCGGACAGCTTCCTCGCAAAGTGCGGTCGAACATTTTCAAAGCAGGCGGCAACGACTTTCAATCATCATCGCAAATCACGCGTGGCCAGAACGCAGAAACAGAGTTCACGCTCGTAGAACAAACATCGTTAGGCTGGCTGATCGAAGCCCGCCCCCTCACCGGCCGCACGCACCAGATTCGTATTCACGCCCGCGACTCGGGATTCCCCATCCTTGGCGATTCGCTTTACGAAGGCACGTTGCACTCGCGTCTTTGCCTTCACGCCCACAAACTGCGATTGCAGCACCCAACAGAAGATCGCGAGTTGGAACTCACAGCGCCAATCGATTTTGAACGAAACCCACATGTCTGGCTTCGACAGGCGCTCTGGCCGGAGGCCGAAACCGATTCGTGGCGATTGATTCACGGCACCTCGAGCAATTTCCCCGGCTGGTATGTTGATCGATTGGGAGACTACCTGCTGTCGCAATCAGCATCAGACCTGTCGCCAACCCGGCAAACCGCGTTGGAGAATTGGGTAAATCAACTCGGGCTCCTGGGCGTTTACCACAAACAACTCGACCGACACATTCGCAAATCACAACCGGGCGATGTGTCACCGCACTTGATCATCGGCAAACCCGCTCCACAACGATTTGAAATTAAAGAGAACGGCGTCCGCTACTCGATGAGTTTTGAGGAAGGATACTCGGTCGGACTCTTCCTCGATCAAAAAGACAACCGCAACCGCCTCCTGTCTGGACATCTCTTTCCGCAACTGAGCAAAGGAGTATCGCCACCGGCGCCGCCGGACTCAAGGTGCTGCCGCGCTGCCAGCCGGCAGTCCCAGAACGACCCAGAGGTTTCAATATTCCCAAACGGCACCGCCGTCCTGAACACGTTCGCCTACACCTGTGGATTCTCCGTCTGCGCGGCGAAAGCCGGTGCCACCGTCACCAGCATTGATCTCTCAAAAAAATATCTGGACTGGGGTCGCGACAACTTCCGACTGAACGACATCGATCCGGACGAGCACGACTTCATCTTCGGCGACTGCTTCGATTGGATGAAACGTCTCGCGAAGAAGGGCCGGCAATTCGACATCGTGCTGCTTGATCCACCGACATTTTCAAAATCCAAAAAAAGCGGCGTGTTCAAGGCGGACAAGGATTACGGAAGACTCATCACCGAATCACTTGCCCTGCTCAAACCAAACGGCATCCTCTTCGCCTCTACCAACTGTTCTACCCTGAAGCCCGAAGATTTTCTGACCACCGTCCGATCAGCCATTCAATCGTCCGGTCGAAAACTCGTCCAAGAATTCTTCGCCACGCAATCCCCGGACTTCCCAACCAGTCGCGAAGAACCGGGTTACCTGAAAACTGTCTGGCTTCGAGTTCTCTGACGGTTGGCCGTTCGATCTCACACGACCGTAGTTGCCGGCACTTCTGGGTGCCTGCATCGCCATTTGCCAGATCGGTCTGCAAACCAAGAATTGATTGGGCTCCGCGCTTCCCTCATTCACCTCCCGCCACCGGGCGCAAAAAAACCGGCAGACGATTAAGTCTGCCGGTTGATTATTGTTTGAACAATATCCTCAGGGATCAACCCTTGGCATCTTTCTGCACCTTGTCGGTCAAGGCGGTGAAGGTCTCTTCAGTCAGGCCGACACCGGTCCAGGCGACGCGGTTTTTCTTGGCGTAATAAATTGTGCGACTCACGCCCTCGACTTTGTAGGCTTCGTCCCAATCGGCTTCCACCGCGACGACCACCGGAAACTGGATGCCCATTTCCTTTGCTTTGGCGTTGATGGCTTTCGTGTCGTCGCTGTCGATCACCTGGGCGAAGACTCCCAGCCCTTTGGCAGCATAACCAGCGTGAAGCTTCTGGAGCATCTGCAGGTCGGCCCAGAATTGGGCGTCGTCCATTTTCCCGAAGGCGACAATCTTGGCGGCCTTGGGACTATAGGCGCAGACTTGGCAGTATTTCTGGCCGGTCTCGGCGTTCTTGATTTCATAGGGAGTCAGGCTGTCACCGGGCTTCAAAGAAGCACTGGCGGCGCTGACAAGAGCAAGGGTGGCGAAAAATGTGGCGATTTTCTTCATGTATTTTTGTTACGTCGTTCTGTGACAAACAATCTTTGGGCATCTTAGTTCAAATATTATTCCCGTCAAATGATTGCATGGTCGCGGGCAAAAACGTGCGAATTGTGAACGATCGGCAGTGCAACGAAAACCGCCCCTCGGATTTTCGAGCATGATTTGCCGTCATACGTCTCGTTCAATCAATTCAGAATCCTGACCGCTGAGCGTCAGTTGTTTGCGCCAATGCGCGGAGAGGGTGCCGACGCCAAACAGAGCCAGTCCAACCAACAACATCAACAGGCCCGATGGAACCCTGCGCAGAACGCTCACAAGATCACTGACTCCGTTCAATCCAATGATCAGCAATGATATCACGCAGAACACCCAATACCTTGCGCCGCCGCGCTGCCAGATCATGATTCCAGCCGTAACCGGGATCACAGTGGCCATCAGGGCCAGACTGATCGCGCCCTCCCCTCCATTCCGCAGGAACCACAAAGTTGATTGCCAGCACCAGACAACGAATCCCGTGGTCTGCAACGCCCGGGCCAGTTGTCGGGAGGTATCCCAGCGCAGCGAATGCGTCCACCAGACCAGCAACGCAATCTGTCCGACGACCGGCCAATCCGCGTTCCCTGTGAGCCAGAAATGGCTGAGCGGAAACACCACGGAAATCGCGGTGGCAATACCCCAACCGGGTGTCCGCTTGAACACCGCAAATGCAAACACCCCCGCCGATCCGACCAGCATCAACAGCTGGACGCGGGACGTGCCGACCAGCGGACCCGCAAGCATCGCGGAAGGAATTGATTTCAGCATGCCGACGAGCGCCAGCGTGGCCACCGCTTGGATCTCTGCACTACGATCCATTCGCAGAAACATCCCAGCACAGAACAGGAGATTGATCAGATTGAGAATGAACAGGGTGTCGCTCACTGGCATGAAGAACGGAAGGACGCCGAACAATCCCGGGACGAGGATGGATCTCCTGGCCTGCACTTCATTTCCCTCGGGCGCCCACTCCACACGTCGCCACCAGATCAACCATGTCGCCGCCCATATCACCGGCAATGCGTGGACGGTGTTCCACAGGATCGAATAGACGTAGCCGAGACTACACAGGTGAAGTGCGGAGCCGAGAATCAGCAGAAGCTCCAGCACGAGCGGCAACCATCCGACACCGCAGTCACCGAACGTGCGTGGTCCCATCTGAGGAACAAGGAAACCACCGAGAACAACCATGGGCATCAGAAACCGCCACATCCACAGCTCTGCCACATCGGTGCCTGCGAACCACCGGACCGCGTCGGCTTCCGTGTGAAATAGTTTGATCGCCACCGGCATCATCAGATTCAGCGCCAGTATCCCCAGAACAAACAACGTGCTCCCGGCGTTCAGCGGAAGTCAGGAAACTCCGCGACGGATGACCCCGCATTGAATCAGTCCGAGTCCGACCGCCAGCAGGCAGCACAGCGAGATCATGAAATTGCCTCCGATGAGCGCCGCCTGGCTGATCAAGATGAACGGCACGAGCAACGGCATCGTCGCGATCACCACCAGCAGCAAAGTGTCGTAGTAGATCTGTCCGCGAAACAGGAACACAGCCGTCAACGCCACGAGCAGCCCGTAGAACTCCACACTGCCGAAGTTGAAGAACAGCTGGTTCAGCTCGGACCCGAACATCTTTTCCTCACCGGAGAGCAGAAACACACCCAGCAACACGAGCGCGACGCTCAACGGATAAAAGGGGTTGCCGAGCACGATCCAACGGAACAATTCATTTCCTGTGAACTTCGTGGATGGTGGAGGAAGATCCCGATCGTTGTCCGCGTCGCGAACGTTTATTTCGCAGGCCTGATGTTCAGATTTGTTGTTCTCCATGTCGTGGCCTTTTCTTTTGTTTGATGATGATTTCGGGCAACGGATTTTCGGCCCAGACCACGTCCAGTCGTCGCGCGAGTTTGGAAGGTATGGCGTGAATCTAACTCCGGCGAACTGCCGTGCGATCCGAGTCGAGTGACCTCCGCCCGCACCGCCTGATGATGAATATCTGCCGTGGAATCCGGGATTTCGAGGAAGATCGACTCTCCCGGTTCAGCGACGCATCCTGTGAAACGGTGATCATGACATTGGGTTTTGCATACGGAGTGCCAAGGTATTTTGACATTCGCCGGAGGTTCCCCTAGCGTTCGCAGCGCATGAACGTCCTGCGTTATAATGACAACGATTTTGATCGAGCGATCGAGCGATTGACCGCCGCGTCCAGTCTGTTCGACCCGGCTGTCGAGGAAACCGCACGCGGCATCATCGCGGCGGTGCGGGACCGTGGCGACGAGGCGGTGCTGGAATTCACCCGGACGTTCGACCGCGCTACCCTAGATGTGAACCAACTTCCGGTGACCAAGGCCGAACTGATGGCCGCCTCACTCAAGGCAGGTCCAGCGCTTCGGGACGCCGTCAGTCTCGCCGCCAAAAACGTCTCGGCCTTCGCCAAAAAATCCCAGCGGAAGAACTGGACATCCAAGAACGCCCAGGGAGCACGGGTCGGGGAAAAATTCGACGCCTTCCAGCGGGTCGGGATTTACATTCCCGGCGGAACCGCCCCACTCGTTTCAACCGCGTTGATGACGATCACCCTGGCGCGCGTCGCGGGTTGTCCGGAGATCGTCGTGTTCACTCCGTGTGACAAAAATGGCGTGATCAACCCCGCCCTGCTCTTCGCCGCCAAGTCTGCCGGTGCCACCGAAATATACCGTGTCGGAGGGGCTCAAGCCATCGCGGCGATGGCGCTCGGCACCCGGACGATCCGGCCTGTTCAGAAAATTTTTGGCCCCGGCAACGCCTACGTGGTCGCCGCCAAGCGTCTGCTGTTCGGCCGCGTTTCAATCGATCTCCTGCCCGGCCCCAGCGAGCTTCTCGTGCTCGCGGATGACACGGCAGATCCGAAGTTTGCCGCCGCCGATCTGCTCGCCCAGGCCGAACACGGTTCCGGCCACGAACGGGTCTGGTTTGTTTCCACTTCCGCGAAAATGATCCGGGCCGTCGAACACGAAGTGAAGAAGCAGCTCCCCAAATGTTCGCGCCGTGAATTCATCGAGCGCGCCCTGACCACCAACGGGTGGCTCATCCAAGTGAAGTCCACGAAGGACGCGGTCGCGCTGGCCAATCGGCTGGCACCCGAGCACTGCGAGATCATGATGAAAGACGCCCGAAAGATATCGGAAAACGTGCTCACTGCGGGAGCAATTTTTCTCGGCAACAATTCGCCCACGGTGATGGGCGATTATGTGGCCGGCCCGAGTCACACGTTGCCAACAGGCGGTGCGGGCGCGTCATTTGCGGGATTGACCGTCGATCAGTTTCAGCGCCGGACCAGCATCGTGAAATACGACAAAGCCGCTCTGCGAAAATCGAGGAAAGCCGTCGAGCAGTTCGCCGCGATGGAGGGACTCGACGCGCACGGACGCTCGGCGACGATCCGCTTGAAGAAGTAACCCGTCTTTGATCCCCCGATGAAATCCACATCTCTGATTCGTGCGAACGTGCGTTCGCTGCACGCCTACGTTCCGGGCGAGCAACCGAAGATCCCCGGCCTGATCAAGCTCAACACAAACGAGAATCCGTTCCCGCCCTCGCCGAAAGTCCTGGCGACGGTGCGCGCAGCGGTGGATCAGCGCCTGCGACTTTACCCGGATCCATCAGCACAACCGCTGCGCGAGGCACTGGCCGCGCTGCATGGTTGCGCATCGGAGAACATCATCGTGGGGAACGGCTCCGACGAATTGCTCGCGCTGGCGACGCGGACGTTCGTTGAACCACTGCCTGCTGGCGGAACTCGGACGTCGCCGTCCCGTCGCTCACAACATGTCGTTCAATATTTTGATCCAAGTTATTCGCTCTACCCCGTCCTGACCGCCATCCACAATGCCGTGAGCAACCCGGTCGCGCTGAAACGCAATTTCGACATTCCTTCCATCGCCCAGTTGAAGAAGGAGGGCACATGGGACTTCAACGCGGCACTGACATTGATCACGACTCCGAACGCACCGAGCGGTCGTGGCTATAAAACCAGTCAGCTGGAGAAACTTTGCGCAGCACAGAACGGGGTGGTCATCCTGGACGAGGCTTACGTGGATTTTGCGGAAGAGAACGCCCTTGAACTGGCGCTTCGTTTTCCTCACGTGCTCGTTTCACGGACGTTTTCCAAATCGTATTCGCTCTGCTTCCAGCGGATCGGTTATCTCGTGGGGCACCCGGAGATGATCGCCGCGCTCAACAAGATCCGCGACAGCTACAACGTCAATGGACTTGGACAGGTCGCAGCGCTCGCGACGCTTTCGCATCTGAGCTATTACCGGAAGAATTTTGAGACCATCAAACAGACCCGCGAATGGCTGGCGGATGAGCTGGACCAACTGGGTTTCAAGTCGCTGCCCAGCCGGGCCAATTTCATCCTGACCCGACCACCGCGTTTTTCCGCCGAAGAATGGCTCCAAAAATTGCGCGATCAGAAACTGCTGGTGCGGTGGTTCAAGAACAGCACGGTATCGAAACACCTTCGGATCACGATCGGAACGCGCGGCGAGATCCAGTCCCTGATCCGGGCCGTCCATTTGATCCTGAATTCGTAAAAAGAAAAACCGGCCGCCCTTTCGGACAGTCGGTTTTTTTGAGTCGTGAGCAACTGTTGATCAGGCCACTTGGCGGCGCATCAGACCCAGCGCACCAATGGTGGTTCCAAGCAGACAAAGCGTGACGCCACCGTCGGGCACATTCGAGGTGCCTTCATGGTGGCCCCACAAAACGTCGTTGCCGCACCGCATGGTGGAATGGAGATAGAACGATTGGTTTTCTCCCAGGATTTCACTGATATTGATACTGCCGATGGTGTAGTGCGTTCCCTCGCCATCACTCGAAGTGGTCAACGCCCCGAAAGCTTCCGGCGCCGAGATGTCTGTGACATACCAAGGGAGTCCGGTGTTCAACGCAGACGACCCTTGGGTATAGTTGAAAATCAGCAATTAACGATCACAGCTCCAAAATAGAAAAACTGCCAAGGATCAACAATTCCTTCTTTCCCCCGCCCTATTTCGTCGGGCATTCGCACTGCCAAAAAAATTCTTTAGCAGGTAAATGGAAACAGAGTTCTTCGAGAGAGAACATCAGCGGCAAGGTACCGCTATCAACGATACTCACATCATCTCGCTTCTTCGCGCCTATGCCATTCGCACTATTTTGTCAGGGAAAAGCACCACTGGCCGGACGGAAGTCGTGGATGCTGAATCGGGAATTCGCCTAGCTCAACTCCGTCCGAACCGATTCCAGCAACTTCTTCGTCAGCCTGATCCCCTCGTATTCACTGACGCTCTCTCCCTCGTACTCGATGCCGACGAATCCGTGGTAACCAAACTCCAGGACGATCTTCATCATCTTCACGTAGTCGGTATTGGTCTCATTGCCGCTGACGTCGAAATCGTTCGTCTTGGCGCTGACTGATTTGGCGTAGGGCATCAACTCACGGACGCCCTGATAACGATCATACATCTCGGTTTGGTTGATCCGGAAATTTCCAAAGTCCGGCAGCGTTCCGCAGTTCTTCATGTCCACGCGTTTCATCACGCCGGCCAGCCATTTGCCGTTGGATGAAAGACCACCGTGGTTTTCCACGATGCAATTCAGGTCGAGCTTCGCACAATAGGTGGAAAGAGACGCCAGGCCTTCGGCAGCGCGAGCCTGTTGTTCTTCAAACGAACCGACATTGCCGGTCGCCGCATTCACTCGGATCGAATGGCAACCGAGAAACTTCGCCGCGTCTGCCCACTTGTGGTGATTCAGAACCGCTTGTTTTTGTTTGGTGGCGTCGGGGTCACCCAGATTTCCCTCGCCATCGCACATGATCAGCACGCTAGTCACGCCTTCGCCCTTGCAGATTCGGTCGAGTTCTTTCAGGTAGTTTTCATCCCGCGCCTTGTCCATGAAGAACTGGTTCACAAACTCAACCGCGTCGATGTCGAACTCGCGCCGCGTCACTTTCGGGAAGTCGAGGTTGGTCATCGATTTCTCGTTCCGGATCGTGCGGTGCAACGACCATTCCGCGAGCGAGATTTTGTAGATGGGTTTCTTGGCGACCGCCCCGGTGGATTTGCATCCGAACGACACTGACGACAGTCCGGCGGCAGCAGCGGCGAACGCTGAGGTTTGGAGAAACGAGCGACGATTCATATGTTTGATTTTGGTGATGATCAGTGAGCCGGAGCGGAGCCGCCGGTTGCCGCTGCGGCGATTTCCTTGGGTGGACTGAAGAACAGCCCGAGCAGGACGGCCGCTGCCAACGCCATGCCCGTTGGCACAAGGAACAACCCCCGATAGTCGGTGATGCCATCGACCGTGTAATGCGCCTGCAACGGAATGAAGATCCACTTCGCGGCAAGATCGCCCAGCCCCAGAATCAGCAGATTGAACCATCCTTGAGCGCTGGTTCGGACGTCTTTCGGAAATGCCACATCAATGAAGATGTAGACCGCCGCGAAGAAGAACGCGTAGCAAATGCCATGCACCAACTGGATGAAGACGATCAATCCCGGACTTTCAGGAAAGAACGCGTAGACGCCGAACCGTAGCGCATGACCCAGAATGCCGAAGATCATGGTGATCTTCCATCCAAATTTCTTCAACACGAGGCCAAGCGCCATCATGGTCAGAATTTCGGCGACCTGTCCGAGGCTCATGATGGGCATGATCCATTTCTTGGCGAAGCCGACCTTCGTTTCGAGAAACCCGCCGGTAACGAGGAAATAGCCGTTGTGAATCGTCGCATCAATAAACGTCACCACAAAGAGAACCAGAATGAATGGGGCGAACAATCGCTTGCCCGCTTTCAACCATGCGAGTCCCTCGCCCGCGACCGCTTTTTTCGGCGGCGTGTGAGGTAATGTCAGGGAGAATCCAGCCAGTGCAATTGAAGCCACACCCGACACCAGGAAGATGGCTTTGGTTGCCGCCATGGCCTCGGCTCCGGTCTTGTCTTCGAGAATGAAATACAGCGGCCACGATGCGAGAATCCAACCGATGGTTCCCCCCATTCGGACCGGGCCGAACTCCTTGGTGGGATCCTTGAGATTTGCGAATGCCAGCGAATTGGCGACAGAGATCGTCGGGACATAGAAGAGACTGTGGATGAGCATCAACGCGAAAAACATCGGGAAGCTGGTGGTCCAATAGAGCGCAATCATCGCGAGCCCCGCAATGAAGAGGCTGGTTGCCATAAACCGCTCCGCCGAGAAATTGCGGTCAGCAAACTGGTTGCTAAAAAAGATCGCGGCGATGGAGGAGATCGCGAACGCGCTGCCAATCAGAGCGATCTGCCCGCCGTTAAAGCCCAAGGCCCCCTCGCCTTCCCCGAGGTAGCCCCATATTAAGGGCAACCAGGCGCCCCAAATAAAGAATTCGAGCACCATCATGATGAACAGCTTGAAGCGTACGGGATTTTTCATAGGCGGATTGACGGAGAACCTAGCGAGTTCCCCGCTCGGATGGCAAGCTCTCAGACTCGACGACGCTCAAATTCTGTTTTACTTTCCCCGCGTGCGTGTCGCGTTTAAAGAATGGGCCGTGATCGTCGATGCTCTCGGTCGGGGGGATCAGATCCTTGTTTTGCGCAAGGGTGGAATCCACGAAGACTCCGCTTTTTTTCAGCCCGAGCACGACCGGTTCTGGCTGTTCCCTACTCTTTTTCATCAGCAGAAGGATTCCGTCATCCCCACCGCACGAGCGCGGTTTGAAGATTCCGTCGAACCGATATTGAGCGAAGAATTCGTCCATCTTCAATTTTTCGTGGAACTCCATTCCACGGTCGAGCTAACGTCTCCGGACGGGATCGTCCAGCTTGACGGCCAACACATCTGGAAACGCAGCGTCATCGAGGAACGATTTGACTGGGGTGGCCGCAAATCCATCTACGCCCTGCTCCTGCGCGTGTTCAAACTTCCGGCTCCCGTTCAACTTCCGAGGCTGCCGGTCTACGGCGGATGTCGTTCATGGATCGAATTGGAGCAGGAATTAAGCGTGGCCGGTTTAACACCAGTCCTGACCGACGACGTCTTTCAATCAAAAGCAGCGTCGGTCATGAATGCGTTGACCAAACGAACAACGCTTTCATGAGCACACCCACCATCATTCTGGCCTCGGGTTCACCGCGACGGCGCGAACTCCTCCAACTGCTCGGGAAACCGTTTGAAGTCGTCGCCAGCAATGCTCCGGAAACGGTCTCCGAACACATGACGCCGTTCGAGGCCTGTCAACTGAACGCCTACCGAAAGGCACGCGTCGTGGCCAAGAAATTCCCCGACGCTCTGGTGATCGGCGCCGACACCGAAGTGGCTCTTGGGCAACAGCTGTTCGGCAAGCCCGCCACGTTGAAGGAGGCCGCTTCGATGCTGCTCAAACTGCAGGGAAAAGTTCACAGTGTTATTACAGGCGTCTGTCTTCTGTACCTCCGCAAACATCGCCAGATCTGTTTCGCGGAGCTGACGAACGTCAGATTTCGGAGGCTTTCCCGGGCCCAGCGCTGGGAGTATCTCAAGTCGATCAACCCCCTGGACAAAGCCGGTGGCTATGCAATCCAGGAGAACGGTCACCTACTCGTGGAATCGATTGAGGGATCGTTCAGCAACGTGGTCGGGCTGCCGATGGAGAGGCTCGAAGCAGAGTTGAAGCGTTTCAGCTGAGCTGCTTTTTCAGCCTCTCAACATTTTTCCCGACCTGCTCAAGATACCAGTTCGGGCCACCCGGCCAGGGATCGTTCAGATATTTGTAAACGCTCTGAAGGTCCTTCTCGATTTTTGGAAACACGTAGTACTGCCAGAACCCGGGCGTCTTGCTGATTAAATCCTCCGCGCTCGAAAACAAACCCACGGACGCCATGTCTCCCTCATTGTACCGGGCGGACTCGGCGAATTCGGAATACAGGACCGGCAGTTTGTCCACGTAATCAACCGCCGCCATCTGCCCCAGAAGATCCGCGGTACCCAGCGAAAATCCGACCAGCTTCGTGGCTTCATTCGCAAATGGAATTCTGCCCAGATCCACGTTGACGCCGGTGCAACGGATCATGTTCTGAACGGAGGCAATATCCGCATCCGGATAACCCCGTTCCTGGAGAAGCCGTCCCGCAAAATCACAACTTCGGTGAACATGGATGAGCGTGTATTTCGCGCCGGTTCCGGTGTTGTCGCCCCGAACTTTGAGATACCCCGTGTCGTGCAGCAGGATTCCGAGCAGGCCCAGCTCAAACAATCGTTGATCAATCCGGGGTTGCACTTGGCAGTGATGTCGGCCGGCCAGGAGCCGGGCCATGCACAGCGTGCCCTGCATCGTGTGTTCAAGATCGTGATACCTCGCATCAATGGCCTGATACTCGGCGTATCGCCCCTCGAAACAGTCCACCGCCCATTGAAACACCTCTCGAACGAACGCTCGATTGGCCTGCGGAAACAACTCCTGATAGATGGCCGCAACGAGAGTTTCGACCGCGGTTGGATCACGGGTATCAACCGGAGGGGACATATCCGGTTACCCTATAACCGCCCGCGCCGGGATTGCACGGATTTTTTCGCCGACTGGCCGACAATTTACTTATCGCAAGCGACGGGGCTTCCGTTTAAACCGGGGCCATGCAAGGCACCATTCTGACATTCGTCGATGAGATCTACGAAGATCTCGAACTCTGGTATCCGAAACTTCGGCTCGAAGAGGCCGGCTACAAAACGGACGTGGCGAGCATGGCTCCCGGCGAGTTCACAGGCAAACACGGCTATCCGGCGAAAAACGACCAGCTGATCACCGACGTGAAAACAAAGGACTATTGCGGCCTGCTGATTCCCGGCGGTTTCATGCCTGACAAATTGCGTCGCGTTCCGGAGGTGCTCGAACTGACGCGCGAGTTCTTTGAACAGGGCAAGCTGGTCGCCTTCATCTGCCACGGCGGCTGGATTCCGGTCTCCGCAAAGATCTTGAAAGGCAAACGCGTCACCGGTTCTCTCGGCATCAAGGACGACCTAGAAAACGCCGGCGGCATCTGGGTCGACAAACCGGTCGTGGTCGACGGCAACCTGATTTCCAGCCGCACCCCGAAAGACCTCGCGCCATTCGCCAAAGCGATGGTGGATTTTCTGACGGGTCAATAAGGAAGGCAGGAACAAAGGAACGGAATGGAACTCCAAGATTTAACCCATCGGGTGATTGGTTGCGCCATCGCGGTTCACAAGGAACTAGGCCCCGGCTTCCTCGAATCAATTTATGAAGAAGCCCTGGTGATTGAATTCAACAAAGCTAGGGTGGAATACAAACGTCAGGTCACGCTGCCGGTCTATTATTCCAGTGCAAAAGCGGGGCAATACCGGCTCGATTTCCTGGCAGCATCCACCCTCGTCGTGGAGCTCAAGGCGATATCGGAACTGGAAGACATTCATTTTGTGATTGTGCGCTCTTACTTGAAAGCCGCCCGACTAAAACACGGACCGCTCTTGAACTTTGCGTCAATGCCCCTGACCACAAAGCGCCTCATTTTTGAGCGTCCCGGCCATCATTCCTGATTTCCTGCATTCCTTATTAACCAAAAATGGCCTCCCACCCCGGATACGGTGCGCACACCGACCCCACCTTTAAATCGAAACCGCGCAAGACCGGCGAAGTCGTCCGCCGCGTCATCGTCTACCTCCGGCCCTACAAATTGCTGGCGACGAGCACGGTGCTGTTCGCCATTCTGTCGCTGACCGCCGCGCTGTCGTTTCCGAGTCTGATCAGTGTGATCGTCAACGAAGTCATCACGAAAAACCAGCGAGACATCCTCACACCCGCCGCCATCGGACTGTTCCTCGCCTTCTTTCTTCGCGAGGCGTTCAACAGCATCCGCATCCGCGTGAACAACCGGCTGGAGCAAAATGTGATCTACGACATGCGCCGCCAAGTTTATGGAAAACTGCAGCGGCTCCCCATCGGCTGGTTCGATCAACGTTCGTCCGGCGACGTCATGACCCGCGTCATCGAAGACGTCAACTCGGTGGAACGCCTCCTCATCGACGGCGTGGAACAGGGAACTGTCGCGACGCTCAGCATTCTCGGCGCACTCGGTTTCATGTTCGTCTATAGCCCGACGCTTGCTGCTGTGGCGTTGTTGCCCGCCCCGTTTCTCGCGATGGGCGCGTGGTGGTACACCACCACGGCGCACAAGCGATACCGCCGGCAACGTGAAGCCGCCAGCGCGATGAATTCACTGCTCATGGACAACCTGCAAGGCATCCGTCAGGTGAAAGCATTCGGTCGGCAAGATCACGAAGACGCGCGGTTTGAAGAACGCGCCGATGATCTTCGCGAAGGAACCCTCGTGGTCATGCGCGCCTGGGCGTGGTACGGACCCGCCATGCAATTCGTCGGCACGCTGGGAATCGGTCTGGTGCTCTGGTTTGGCGGCGCGCAGGTGATGGCGGGCAAGCTCGATGCCGGCCAGCTGATGGCGTTCATTCTCTACGCCGGCCTCTTCTTTTATGAACCGATCACCAAGCTGCACGGCCTGAACCAGATGATGCAATCCGCCCGCGCCGCCGCCGCCCGCGTGTTTGACATTCTCGACGCGGAGACCGAACGCACCGACCGGGTTAAACAGCTCAAGGAACCCGTCTCGGGCGAGGTGAAATATGACAACGTGGGGTTCGCTTACGAGAACGACCGGAGCATTTTGAAGAACGTTTCGCTGCACGCACAGGCCGGGGAAATGATCGCGCTGGTCGGGCCGACCGGGGCCGGCAAATCCACCCTCGTCAGCCTGCTGCCCGCGCTCTACGAATTCACCTCCGGCTCAATCACCATCGATGGTCAGGATGTCGGCGAGATTTCACTCGATTCACTCCGTTCCCACATCAGCGTCGTCAGTCAGGAAGCCTTCCTGTTCAACGGATCGATTCGCGAAAACATCCTCTACGGAAAACTCGATGCCGGCGAACCGGAAATGATCGCCGCCGCCGAAGCCGCCAACTGCCACGGATTCATCAGCGAACTGCCGGACGGCTACGACAGCCACGTCGGCGAACGCGGCATCAAACTTAGCGTTGGAGAAAAACAGCGCGTGAGCATCGCCCGCGCGCTGTTGAAAGATTCACCGATTCTGATCCTTGACGAAGCCACCGCCAGTGTCGATACCGCCACGGAGAAGTTGATCCAGGAAGCGCTCGATCATCTGATGAAAAACCGCACGAGTTTTGTCATCGCACACCGCCTGAGCACCATTCGCAAGGCCGACCAGATTCTCGTGTTGCGACACGGTGAAATCGTCGAATGCGGCAACCACGAAGAACTCCTTTCGAGCGACGGGCTTTACGCAAAACTCGCCCGCATCCAGAACACCACCTTCATCGAAGAAGGATTTGAAAAGCTGGAGACCACGCAGCCTGTCTGAAAAGTGTCGCGTCGGCCATCCTTGGCTGACGTGAGCCGGCGCTTTCAGCCCGGCGAAAAGAACGCTTCGCAAGGTCGGGTGCGTGTGAAGTTACCAGCCACGTACCGCCTCCAACCCCAGATCCGGGCGGCAGGGATGCCAGGCGCTACACTACCCCGGACCGCGAGACCTCCGGGCTCGCAGAGAGCGTCAAACCGCTCACGCGTCCGGCCAAGCACAACGGGTTCATGGCTTTCCTTCGGACTGTTCGGAGCCCGCTGCGGGCCGGGACGTCCCGCGCTCCGTCGTCGTAGGATAGGCTTCCAGCCTGTCGCCTTGCGGCCACGAAAACCGGACGCCGATTGAAGTGAGACATCAGGCCACGGCGCAACACCGGCTGAATCCTCGCGGCACCCGCGACAGGCAAGATGCCGGTCCTACTTTGCGGGCCAAGATCCACGTCTCCGTTCCCTTCCGCGTTTCTGAAAAAGCGGCGGTGAACACGCCGCAGTCCAGACGCTCCGTGACGTTTGACAAGCGCCCAACCCTGTCGCGACAGCGTCTGGACTGCGGTGGCTTCAGCACCGCTTTCGCCCGCTCGAAGTAGTTGGAAAAACCGGGGCCTTCCGTTCGCGTGAAAGCTCCGTCGCCGTTGCACTCTGCCGGAGAAGTCCAACATTTTTCCGGCGGTCCAACATCCTAGAAATGCGGTAGCTCTGGCGAATTTGCGCCCTATTCCGGACGGCTGGAAGCCGGCCTCCACAGCAGGCAGAAATGCCTGCCGCCACTTACATCCCCATCTTTTCCAGCTCGTTCTGAAGCGTCGCCTGAAACTGTTGAAGATCGGTTTGCGACGGCTTGTAACCGTCCTCTGAAGGAACGACGCCGAGACGGCCCGCCTGATCCAGCATCCACTCGCTGACTTTGCCATTCGCAAAAGTCACCTTGCCGCTGACCATCGATCCGGGGCGCGCGAGCTGGTCGACTTCCACGCTGACATTTCCCTCTCCGGCGGGCGGGAGCGTTTCGATATCGACCGCTTCCGCGGGCATACCCTCCAAGTCATCATCCGACGCCGGAGCTCCCGGTTTCGTTTCCGGTTCGGCAGGTTTCTCCGGTTCCGGATCCTTGGGAGTGAGGTCCAGGTCGGACACGAGAAACTTGACCTCCATGTAGGTCGCGCTCACGCCGAACTCCGTTTCGATCCGTTTCTGCACCTCGGCCAGGCCTGCGCCACTCCGAAGCCAGTCAGCAACCTGTTCTTTTTGTTTCTCGTCCAAATTCATGTGGGCGGATGGATATCCGAAATCCGGGGTGCTGTCGATAGCGACCCTTGCCCGGTGAACAGGAATATTTGGCCGCACCTTCCCACAACGCGTCTCCCCGGTTGTCGCCCGTGATTGTTATCTTCTCAAGAACGCTCCCAAAACGCCGCTTCCCGCCTCCCCTGCGATCCCTTGGCACCGGCGTTGCTACGCGTCGGGCATGAGACGAGGCTGCTCTTACCGACATATATTTTTGACGGCGGTTTGCCTGTTTGTTTTGAAAGGTGCGACCGCCAGCGCGATCACTTTGGTCACCACCTCCTTCGGCACCGACCTCGCCATCGATGGCGACGGCTACTTCGTGATCCGCGATCCGGAAACCGGCGATCTGCGGCTGACCCGCTACGGAGAGTTCCACGAGGGCCCGGCAAACCATTTGGAGACCTTGCGCGGCGAACGCGTGCAGGGGCTGTTGCCCGACGGCACGACCATCGGCGACGTCTTGCTGGGTGCCAATTTGCCGCCTGATCTATTAACATGGCCGACTGAGATCGGAGCGAACGGCAGGATCCGTGTCGCCCTCAGCAACGGCGCCGTGTTGGAGGGCGGCACCATCCGCTTGTGGAAACCTGCCGACCCGGGCCGGCTCATCACCGTTGACGAATCCAGCCTGCTCGATCCATCGCTTCAAGATTCGTGGCCGAACAACTTCTTGGATCCGGGCAGCACGGGCATGGGAACAATCGTTCGCGCCCAGCTGGAACAACCCGGTCCGCGCATCCGAGTCTCGGTGTTCGACCGGTCCGCGACCGCCTTCACCGCGGGACCGATCATTCGCACCTCGATCCAGACACATCTCGCCCTGACCGGGCCAGGTTTCTTCCCGGTCCGCGATCCAGCGACCGGTCAGAAATACCTCACACGGTGCGGCGCTTTCAAGCTGGACCGGGACGGCTGGATGGTGACCGTGCTCGACGAGTTCCGCCTGCAAATGGAAACCACCGGAGGCCTCGACGATTTGCGCGTCGTCATTGGTGAACGGCCCGCCGATCCGAACGCGTACGTCGGCGGTTTCGACATCTCGTCCGATGGCACAGTTCAGTTGGGACTGAACGATGGCACGGTCCTTACTGTGGGCCGGGTCGTCCTCTCGCAGGTGGAACATCCCGAGCAGCTCGTGCCGGTGAACGACCACCTCTTTTTGCAGCCGACCGCACCACTCCCGGAATCGGTAGGGACCGAAATCAGAATGTGGGCGCTGGATTTCAATCAGATCACGCCCGCCGTCTTGGAGAGCTGGCGCATGCAGACCCGGGAGATTCAAGGCGGAATCATGCCCATGGATTCCCCGGCCTTTCTCGCGATTTCAGGTGACGGCTGGTTCGTCATTCGCGATCCGTTGACGGACCGGCGGTTGTACACCCGCGTCGGCATGTTCGGCTGGACGGCGGACGGCTATCTGGAAACTCTCCAAGGCTGGCGCGTGCAGGCTCGGGGGAAGATCTATTCGCTGATCACGCTTCTTCCAACGTTGAATTCCTACCGGCTGTCCGAGCCGAAAGATCTGCGTCTGCCCGTGGACGAAAGCGGAAAATTTTCCAGTCAATGGAACATAGACGGCGTGGGTCAAGTTCTCGTGCCCAACCCCTACGGATATTGGGTCGCCCGGTTTGAAATCTGCCTCGCCCGAGTGCGGGACGTCACCGATCTGGAAGAATTCTCACCCGATCACTTCACCCTCGACGGCAACGTGACCCTCCAAAGCCCCGGCGCCGCAGGACTCGGGCGGCTGGCCACCGGAGCGCTGGAGAACATTTGGGCCATCGACAGCCATGTGCCGGACAGCGCTCCGCCAAAAGGAATTCTGGTCTCCGCTTGGGGACTCGTCGGACGCACCGCAGACATCCTGTCCGTCAAGGACCTGAGCACTTGGGGAGCGCCGCCGGCCAACAATCCTTTGCCCTGGATCTTCCTCAACCGGCAGACCACGGTCGGCACGTTGGAATCCAGACAATCAGTCGTGATCGGCACCGACGAGACCAACCCCATGGGCTTCTACAAGCTCAGAATTCAGTGAAGGGGGTACGGCGAAACCAGCCCGACGAAGCACCCTCAGCCTCGCCCGCGGCGTATTCCGAGAGGCAATCGTGTTTCTGGAAGGAAAGCTGAACGTCAGCCGCCGAACCACTTGGGATCGAGGTCCGCAAACAGATTGTCCGTGCCTTCAACCTTGGCCAGCCATTTCTCTTCGACCGCCCCACCTCGGAGCTGTTCGTAGATCTGGATAAATCGCAGAATGTGTTCCTTCACCCGGCGCCGCGCGTAGTCGGGATTGGTGCCGGTGCGCAGGATGAACGGCCAGTCGCTGGATTGTGCGAGAAGGAGTTCGCGGGCGGCCTGTTTTAACGCGCGAGATTCGAGCGGCGTGGGTTCGGTAAATTTACCTACCAGCTCGGTCATTCGTTCCTGCGCGACTTGCAGGTGCGGGTAGATCCATTCGTTTTTCTCGTTGAGCCAGACGCGGTAGTAACCTTCCTCTCCCCAGCTCGACGGACTCGGTTTGGCGACCTGCTGACTCGGATTCTCCTCCAGATATTTTTGCGGCGTGGTCAGCTGCACGACGTCCTGATCGTAGTACGCCTTGCGCACAAAATAGTTCAAGAACTCCGGACCCTCATACCACCAGTGCCCAAACAACTCCGCGTCGTACGGTGAGACCAGCAACGGCGGCCGGTCCATGATGTTGGCAAGATTCCGGACCTGCGCGACCCGTGCGTCGAGGAAATGCTGGGCATGCTCGGCGGCCAGCCACAGCGCCTGGTTGCGATCATAAACATCCTTATCGCCCTGCCAGCCGGTGATCTTGTTGTACTTGATGCCGGTAAATCCGCGTTGTTCTGGTGACGGGACGTAAGGTCGCACGTAATCCCAGTCCAGATCAAAGCCGATGTCGCGATAGAAATCCCGGTAACGCGGATCGCCCGGATAACCTTCGTGCCGGCTCCAGACCTGACGCGCCGAATCCAAGTCGCGGCCAAACGCAGCCACTCCGTTGGGGAGATAGATTGGAGAAAATACGCCGTAACGCGGACGCGGATGCGCGTGCAGAAGTCCGTGCGTGTCCACGGTGAACCAACGGATACCCGCCTCCTGCAACACGTCTTCAATCCCGTCCGCATACGCGCATTCCGGCAACCAGATCCCGCGCGGATCGCAGCCGAAACATTCCCGGTAATGATCGCGCGCAACGAGGATCTGCGCCCGGACCGAGGGCTTGTGATTCAGCAGCGGCAGCAACGCATGCGTTGCTGCGGTGGTGATGATCTCCAGATTTCCCTGCTCCTGAAATTTGCGAAACGCACCGACAACCTTGCCACCGTAATTTCTCCACGTCGCCAGCAGTCCGTTGAACCGGGCGTGATACATCCACGCCAGTTCGCGGTAGGCGCGATCCCAGTGCGTGCGATGAAGTTCCTTCTCCGCCAGCGCGATCAATCCGCCGAGGTATTGCTCGTAGCGTTCGCAGAGCAGCGGGTCGTTCAGCATCGAACAGAGCGTCGGCGACAACGTAAGCGTCAGCCGCCAGTCCATCCGGTCGTCCGACCAGCCGCCCATCATCTGGATCAGTGGGAGGTAGGTTTCCGTGACCGCTTCAAACAGCCAGGATTCTTCGAGAAATTTCGGATAAGCCGGGTGCCGCACGAACGGCAGATGGGCGTGAAGTATGAGGGCAAGGTAACCTTGCATACTGGACAGTCTAGCGGGAAGCCGGAACGAGTGAAAATGAAATCGCCATTTGAAAACGCGACCGGCGGCGGACCGTCCGCACCGGGGTTCACTCCAGGTGCGCCATGTCCATGTCGTTCGTGAAATACAGGATGCGCGCGCACAATGGACAGGGCACGACCTCTTGGTTTCCGCGAACCATCACGGCGATCTGTTTGGGCAACGTCATGTGGCAGCCACCGCAATTGCCGTGTTCAATACCGACCACAACCCGGCCGCCCTTGTTGTCGCACAGCCGTTCGTAGCTGCGAAGCGCGTTGTCATCGGTAACCGCTCCGGCGAGCGCAACACGGCCCTCTTCGAGTTTCTCCACCTCGGCGGTGAGTTCCGTTTCTCTCCGGTTCAGTTCTCCGGCCAAACCTTCCATGTCCTTGCGCGCCCCGTCCGTGACCTTCTGGGCTTCCTCCACTTTTCGCTGGGCCGCCTCGGTCTGCTCCATGCACACGATCTGTTTGTCCTCCAAGGCCACGATCTGCTTGCGGCAGTTCGCGATCTCGTTGGTCAGCGCCTGATACTCCTCATTTTTCTTGGTCTGAAGCTGCTGGTTGGAATATTTGTCGATCCGCTCCTGCAACCCTTTCGCCTCCAGCTCGAGTTCCTTCCGGTGGGCCTCGATCTCCAAAACCTTTTTCTTGGCGGCGTCGAGCGCGGCCTTGCTCTTGGTGGTGTTTCCTTCCAACGCTTCGCGTTGAACGGGTATCTGTTCTAGTTCCTCCGACAGACGTTCGATCGTGAGATCTTGTTCCTGTAGAATCAGCAGTTTTTCAAGGGCGTCCAACATGTGTCTCAGTCTGGATTATTGATGGGTCGGAAACTATCGACCGGGGAAAACCAAGTCAACCCTGCTGGCCCGGCAACGAAACTATTCTCAACCGGCGGCCCGCTTCAGGTTGAACGTTTGCTCCTTGAAACACTCAAATCCTCGGATAGTTTGTCCGTGCCGCTTATGATTTACACCATGCCCAAGAAAAAATTTGCCAATGTGCTTCTGCTCGTTACCCTCGCGTTCGCCGGTCCCGGCCGGATGGCGGTCGCCAAGGAACCCTCCCCCGCCCTGGATCTCGCGCACCAGCTAAACAACGCCTTCGTGGAAGTCGCCGATCGCGTATCCAAATCCGTCGTGGTGATCCAGGTGGTCTACACCCGGGAATCCCGCGAACGACTGACTGCGGAAGAAAACCCGTGGCTCGACAAACTCCCCGACAGCCTTAAGAAATATTTTTCACCGGACGAATCCGAGGAACCCGCGCCCGATCGCCCGCCCGACAGCGGCGAACCACGGTACCAGGGCAACGGCTCCGGCATCATCATCCGCAAGGACGGCTACATCATCACCAACCACCACGTCGTCAATGGAGCCGACAAGATCAAGGTCCGCCTCAACGATGGCCGCGAATTTGACGCCGTCGTCCAGGGCACCGACGAACTTTCCGAAGTGGCTGTCATCAAGATCAGCGACAGCTCGATCAAGGATCTGCCCGCCGCCACCTTCGCCGATTCGGACAAGGTCCGCGTTGGCGAATTCGCGATCGCCATCGGCACGCCGTACGCCCTAGACTATTCCGTCACCATCGGGCACGTCAGCGCCAAGGGACGTTCCTCCGTCGTGCCCGGCTACATGGGCGGTAACAGCATGGACCAGAATTTCATCCAGACCGACGCCAACATCAATCCCGGCAACAGCGGCGGCCCGCTCGTGAATCTCGACGGCGAGGTGATCGGAATCAACACCTTGATTAAAGGACTCGGCACCGGCATCGGGTTTGCCATTCCCAGCAACCTTGCCCGGAAGGTGGCCGATCAGCTCGTCGAGACCGGTTCATTCGAGCGCGCCTGGCTCGGAGTCGAAATCATGAATCTGAAGGACTACCCCAATCCGGAGGCCATCGCGCCCAATCACTCCGAAGGCATGGTCGTCATGCGCATTCCCAAGGGCGCTCCCGCCTTCGGCTCCGATCTCAAGGCATCCGACGTCATTGTCGCCGTCAACGGTGTTCCCGTGAAAAACATCGGTGAACTGCGCAACGAAGTGAGAGCCCAACCGCTGGGCTCGACCCTGAAACTCGACGTCGTGCGCGGCAAAAATGAACTCAAGATCGACGTCAAGACGGGCGCGCTTTCCCAGCCGGTGCTCGCCGGACGTTCGGGCATCGAACGTCAGCCCGTTCCAAAGCCGAAACTCATTCCGCTGGGAATCACCGTGGAAGAGATTGGTTCCGACGCCTCCAGCCAATACAACGTCAAGGAAACGCAGGGAGTGGTCGTCACCATGATCGAGCCAAACAGCCCGGCAGCCACGCAGGGAATCGCTCTCGGCGCCGTTATCACGGACATCAACCATCAACCTGTCAAGTCGTTGCAAGACTATCAACGAATCGTCGGCGCCGCCGACCTGGCGAAAGGTGTGTTGATCAACTTCGTGGACGCCGCCGGCAACAGCAGTTTTGAAGTGATCAAGGAATAAATTCGCGAAACGGTTTTCCGCAGACCCTCCACACTCGGTTCACACTGAATCAGTCCTTAAGCTCGTCTGGAAGCGCCTTGCCAGGGAAGCCCTGATAACACACGGGACGGGTGAATCGATAAATGGCTTCCGTGCCAACTGAGGTGAACCGCGCGTCCGTCGTAGCCGGATACGGCCCGCCATGAACCATTGACCGGCAGACCTCGACACCAGTTGGGAAACCGTTGAACACGATCCGCCCCGCCTTGGTTTCCAGATGATCGATCAAGCCGAGGTAGTCATCGACGTCGGTTTCATCACCGTGGATCGTGATCGTCAGCTGACCACCGAGGGCATCGATGACCGAACGCATCGCCGCTTCGTCGGCGCACGTGACCAGCAATGTGGTGGGGCCGAACACCTCTTCATGCAGCGCCGTGTTGGTCGCGAACTCCGTAGCAGAAACACGAAAGAGTGCGGGCGCCGCATCGCATCCGCCGTTACCAACGGTGTCGTTTCCGCCGAGCAGCGTCTCCACGCCGGACGCCGAACCGACTCTCGAAAGACCTTCGCCATACGACTTCCGCGTGCCTGAATTCAACATTGCCTGGCCGGGGTGCGCCGCGAGTTTGTCCTTCAGCTGGGCGGCAAATTTCTCGGAAGCTTCACCCGGCGGCAGCAGAATCAAACCCGGGTTCGTGCAGAACTGGCCGACGCCCATCGTGACCGATCCGTAGAGACCGTCCGCGAGCGGCGCCGGAGCTGCCGCGAGCGCGTTCGGAAGAAAGATCACTGGATTGATGCTGCTCATCTCTGCGAATACGGGAATGGGTTCAGGACGCGCACTCGCGAGATTGAACAACTGCCGACCCGCCGTTTCGCTCCCGGTGAATCCGATGGCCTTGATCGCCTGGTGCTCGACCAGCTGTTTACCGATCACACGACCGCTTCCGAACAGCAGACTGAAAACGCCGTCGGGCATCCCAGTTTCAGCAGCGGCTCGTTGAATGGCGCGACCCACCAGTTCGGAGGTTCCCGGATGACTCGAGTGCGCCTTGACTACGACCGGACAACCAGCCGCCAGCGCACTCGCCGTGTCACCACCCGCCACCGAGAACGCGAGCGGAAAATTCGCCGGACCGAAGACCGCCACGGGGCCAAGTCCGATATGCCGGAGACGTGTGTCCGGTTTCGGAAGCGGCTGCCGGTCCGGATTGGCGTGTTCGATCACGACGCGGCTCCAGCGGCCCTCCTCGATCAGTTCGGCGAACATGCGCAACTGACCCACGGTGCGGCCGCGTTCGCCGTTCGCACGTCCGGCAGGCAGGCCGGATTCAGCCACAAACCGGTCCGTGATGGCGTCGGCGATTGATTCGATCTCGTCGGCGATCTTGCGCAGGAAGGCCGCCCGCTTCGTCGCCGGCATTCTGCGGAACGTTTGAAAAGCCGTCGCCGCCAGTTCGCACGCCCGATTCACTTCATCGCTCGAGGCGGAATGAAAGTTCGGCGACAAGTTTTCACCATTCGCCGGATTAACCGCCTGGAAAGTGATTTTTGAAGCCGCGCCGAAATCGGGTCCAATCAGTGACAAGCCTTTTAGTTCGTGATTCATCGTTTCGCGAATCCTATAAAAGGCTGCGTGAATGGTCAACCGGCCCGTTCGCCAGCGGGTGCGTTCAATTGGGCGGGGAAAAAGAAGAACGAAAAATGAAAGAACCGGTGGTTGGAGTAGCAACTGACGGCTCCGAATCACCTTGGCTACGGCGTTGGGATCGCGAACTTCAACCACCCCACGCGCCGTCCACCGCCGGACCGGAATGCAACCACTTCAAGCGCGCGAGGCTCCGGGAATCTCAAAGCCCATCGGCGGACCGCGCGGAGCGACGGTCCCCACCCGCTCCTCGCTTTCAAACACACCTTGAACAAGCCAGGCGATTGACAGGCCGGGCGAAGCGATTGACTCTTCGCCAATGCTCCTTCCACCAATTTATCGAATGACGCGGTTCAGTCTATTGCAGCTCCTTTCGTTACACCGCACGCAACCGGCCCGCCGCTCATCGTGATCAAAATCAACGTCCGAACATTCATTTTCGTTTCGTTGCTGAGTCTTGTCGGCAGCGCTGGTTTCTCGGCGGAACCGCAGGCCAATGGCGACGCACTGCTCAAAACCGATCTACTCAATGTCTTCGCGCATCCCGATGACGAGACGGGAATGGCGACCACGCTGGCTCATTATGCGCTGGTTGAGAACAAGCGGGTCGTGAACGTTTATTGCACACGCGGTGAAGGCGGCGGAAACATGGTGACCCGGCATTGGGGGCCATCGCTCGGCATTCTTCGCGAGTCCGAATTGCGCGCTTGTCTGTCGGAGCTCGGGGTCGAACGGGTCTATTTTCTCAATCAGCGCGACTGGGCATACACCGAAAGCGCACAGATGACGCTCGAAGCATGGGACCGGGAAACCGTGCTGGAGAATCTCGTCCGGATCGTCCGCCTGTGCCGTCCCGAGGTGATGGTGACCATGAACCCCGCGCCGAATCCCGGCCAGCACGGGCATCATCAGGCGGCCGGGATCCTGGCGATCGAGGCGTTCCGGCTGGCGGCGGATCCCGCTGCATTCCCGGATCAGATTCGCGACGAGGGGCTGGAACCCTGGAGGACGCGGAAGATTTATGTCACTGGTTCACCCGAACCCTACGGCGCGACCATCAGCTCCACCGCCTCGCTGCCTGATGGAGGAAATGTCGCGCAGGTGGCGGGCCGAGCATTGGGCAACCACCGCTCGCAGGGGTTCGGGCGCATGGCTGATTCGCCGTGGCTGGCAAGACCCCGAACGTATCAGCTGCTGAAAAGCCACGTCGGTCTGGCGGCAGGCGAAACCAGTCTGTTCGATCGAATTGATCAGGCGATGTCTCCCGCGGTGTCCACGGTCGAACCCCGGATCGTGCCCCTGTGGTTCGAGGGTTCCACCGCGGTTGAACGTGCCAGGAAATGGTCGCACGTCCAACAAGTGGAGGCCCTGGCAAATGATCTTCCATCTGAGATCTCGATCACAGCGGGATCAAGCGGGATCGTCCGGATCCACCGGATTGCCGACGCACACTTTTCATGGGAATCACTCCGCACGGAAGCGCCTCAGGGCTGGCTCGTCGAGAGGATTAGCAACCAGACGAATTCCGGCATCCTGGAGCTGGAGGTGTCGGTTCCTGACCGGGGAATCAGCGACGGTATCCTGCGCGCCATCGTCGACGTCGGAACCGAGCCAGCGGATGCCGAAATGAAGATAAAGGTGGTGCCCTCTGCGGATTCTCATCTCACGAAATCAGCTCCGCAAATCGGACCGATCATTCTGGAACACTGGGCGGACGCTGAGGTGATCGAGATCCCCAGCGCGAACGTGTGGCAGGGATCGGCCGACAACGATCAAGACCTGAGCGCGACCTGTCGGATCCAACACGATGACGAATTCCTGTTCGTGCTGGTGGAGGTCACCGACGACCACGTCGTGAGCAACATCGCCTCCGATGACGTTCGCGGACATTGGCGGTCGGACTCCGTCGAGATTTGCATCGATCCGCTGGTGAGATCGGAGCATACCCTCAAGTCATTCAAAGTGGGTGTTTTCCCGTTCACGACCGACGGAAAACCAAACGCCGCCCGCGATGCCGACGCGAATCAGGGCCCCATCTCCCGCACCGCTCCAGGCATGAAACTGGCCTCAGAAAAAACAACCACCGGATACCGCATCGCCACCGCGATTCCCTGGAGCGCGATGACCCGGAGAATCGAACATGGTGCGAGCATCGGCTTCAATGTGTTGATCTACGACGGCGACAAGGTGGACGCGGCAATCGGCGAAAACATCAACGAATGCCGCCTCGCCTGGTCACCCGGAACGGGCGTGCAGGGACGACCCGGATATTGGGGAGTGCTGAAGGTGAATTGACCGCCACGGAAACGCCTATTTGATCGGATCACCCGAAAGAATTTCATCAATGGCAGAGAGCAACGACCGCTCACCCGGCACGTCGTAATCCAACGACCAGATCATGACCCCGCCCAGACCTTCATCGACGACGTATTGGGTCTTCGTCCGGATGGTGGAAATTCCGTTGTACCAAATGGTGTTACCCACTTGATCCAAATTCTCCGCATCGGGATATTCGGCCAGAATCTTGGCGTAGGAATAGTCGCCCTTGCGAAAGGCTTCCCCAAAACCATAGCCATAAAAAGGAACCCCCAGCACCGCCTTTGCTTTCGGTAATCCGCGATCCACCCAGTAGCGGACGTTGTCGACCGCAAAATCGTAGGAAGAATGTTGCCCGGGTGAATTGGGCGACCAGTGCCCGGCACCGTCGTAGGCCATGATGTTGATGAAATCGAAATACTCGAACACTGAGTCCGGCACGCGGTTGCCGCCGTAACCCTTGGACAGCGCCGCCGTCAGCAGTTTTCCATTCGGCTGGAGCGCAACGGCCAGTTCTTCGATGAACGCGCCGTAATCCTCGTTGATCGAAGGCCCTTCGATGTCCACGTCCAGTCCGTCAAAATTGTAATCCGAAACATACTTCGCCAGTTTGGCGACGAACGCCGGACGATTCTCGTCTTTCAGCAGATCGAAATATCGGCTCTTCAAAGTTGGGTTTGTGGCGGCCGATCCACCGCCGATCGAGATCAACACCTTTACCTGATTCTTTCTCGCCGTTTCGATCAGAACGTCATTCTTGGAATTGAAGGAAAGGTCCCGGCGCGTTTTTGAATCAATGACCTCAGGAGGCGAATAATTACGCTACGGAGGAGGCGGTCATTGTTAGGTATGGTTTGTTTTTGGTGCGCCGGTTTTTGGTTTTCTTCCCGGCGCCGGTTTCGCTGGGCAAGTTTCTT